>JAQSXU010000010.1 GCA_029256485.1 Clostridiaceae bacterium | reverse complement strand
ATCAATTTTATGTTTTTTCTTCTCAAATACTTCCTTCAGATTTCTTTGAATTAGTATAACTGATAATATTCCAAAAGGAATGTTTATGAAAAATATCCAATGCCAGGATAGTATATCTATTAAAATTCCTCCGAAAAATGGTCCTATAAGACTTGCTATGCCCCATACTGAGCTTATAATTCCCTGAACCTTTGGCCTTTCTTCAAGGGTAAATACATCTCCAACAATTGTATACGTAACTGTAAATATTGAACCTGCACCCAATCCCTGAATTACACGAAATCCTATGAGCATATACATATTTTGTGATAATCCGCATAAAAAACTTCCAGCTAAAAATATAATTATTCCTATTGAAAGTACATTTTTTCTTCCATATAAATCTGACAGTTTACCATATATAGGAGTAGAAATTGCAGAAGCCAGTAAATATACTGAAAAAACCAGGCTGATCATTTCAAATCCCTGTAAATTCCTTACTATGGTTGGAATTGCTGTTGTCACAACGGTACCCTCAACTGCTCCTAAAAACATGGCCACCGCTAATGCTATTAATATACTTCTCTTTCTTGAACCCATTCCTCAAATCACTTCCTTATTAAACTTCTTAATGCATTTATTAACTAGACTTTATAATTATATATATTAACCTATTTATAATCAATAATAATCAACTCAGCTTCTAAGGAAAAGAAGGAGAAAACTCATCAAAGAGAATTCTCCTTCTTTATTTTATACAAAATAGTGTCTTTTGCTAGATAACTTCGCCTTCCAGATTTGCACCTGTAAATTGGCTGTTATAAAGATCTGCATAGAACCCGCCTTGATTAATCAATTCCTTATGATTACCCATTTCGATAATTCTTCCCTTATTCATAACTAAAATAAGTTCTGCATCACGTATAGTAGAAAGTCTGTGGGCAATTACGAAACTTGTTCTTCCACTCATTAGATTAGCCATAGCTTTTTGAATCAATACTTCTGTTCTAGTATCAACACTGCTTGTAGCTTCATCAAGTATTAAGATTGTAGGATCTGCAAGTATTGCACGGGCAATAGTTAAAAGCTGCTTTTGTCCCTGTGAAATATTAGTTCCTTCTTCATTAAGAACTGTATCATATCCTTGAGGCAGTGTTCTTATAAAGTGGTCTGCATGTGCTGCCTTTGCTGCACGAATCACCTGCTCCATAGTAGCGCCTTCTTTTCCATAAGCTATATTATCCTTAATTGTTCCATTGTACAGCCATGTATCCTGAAGAACCATACCAAACATTTTACGTAATTCGCTTCGTTTAATTCTATTTATATTTACACCGTCAATTTTTATTTCACCTGAGTTTATTTCATAGAAGCGCATTAATAAATTAACAAGTGTTGTTTTGCCAGCACCTGTAGGTCCAACAATGGCAATTGTATGTCCTTGTTTTACCTCTATATTCATGTCTTCTATAAGAGGTACATCTTCTACATATCTAAAGTCAACATGTTCAAATGTAACTTCTCCTTTTGGATTTTCTAATACTACTGCCTCACTACTGTCTGGGAGCTCTTCTTCCTCATCTAGTATTTGGAATACACGCTCAGCACAAGCAATGGTTGATTGAATAATATTTGCTATATTTGCAGTCTGGACAATAGGCATAGTGAAGGATCTTGAGTATTGTATAAATGCAAGTATATCACCTAAACCAAGTAAGCTCTTTGTAATCCAAAGCCCTCCAACTATACTGATACCAACATATCCTAAGTTGCTTATAAAATTCATTAGAGGGAACATTATACCAGATACAAATTGGGCTCTCCAGCCTGCATCTTTAAGTCTTTTATTTATATCTTCAAATTGTTCTATTGACTCTTTTTCATGTCCAAAAGCTTTAACTATTTTATGACCTGTATACATCTCTTCTACATGTCCACTGATTAAACCAATTTCTTTTTGCTGAGCTGCAAAGTATTTTTGAGACTTCTTTGCAATAAGCACAGTAGCAATAATGTACAGAGGCAATGTGGCTATTACAATTAAAGTTAAAACAGGGCTTATTGTAAGCATCATAATAATATAACCGACAATAGTAATAACAGAAGTAATTATTTGTGTTAAACTTTGCTGCAATGTAGTAGCTATAGTGTCAACATCGTTAGTAACACGGCTTAATATATCACCATGAGCATGCTTATCAAAATACTTAAGGGGTAATCTTGCAAGCTTTTCATCAACTTCTCTTCTTAAATCTCTCACTGTCTTCTGTGAAACTCCAGACATTACAAGGCCCATAGTTAAGCTGAAAAGTGCACTTATTATATACATACCAATTAAAATCAATACAATAATTCCAATGTAGTGGAAATCATATTGTCCATTAGTTTCTCTTATTGCTTTAATTGTTGCATTTATTTGTTCATCAGTAAATTTCACATTACCTTTTGGATTTGATGGAGCATTTTCCATAGTGCTGCTCATTTCCTTGCTTAAATCCAAAACCTTTTTAGTTACATCTGCCTTCTGATTTGCATCTGTTAATGTATCTAATTTTGGGAGTGCAAGAAACTCCTGCACAGCCTTTATGCTCTTAGAATCCATTTTATTTTTTGAATCAGCATTACCAGTAGTGCTGCCCATATCAGGCATTTTGGTGAATAAATCAAGCATTTGATTTAAAACCTTTGTTTTCTCATTAGTGTCAGTTATTGTATTTAACATAGGTAAGCTAATTAATTCTTTAACACTTTTAAGCTGCTCAGCATCCATGGCATTATTTGATTGAGTATTTGTACCATTACCAGTCTTAGGCATTTTGCTGAATATATCAACTAATTTGCTTACCGCTGCAGTCTTTTCCTTAGAATCTTTAATAGTACTTATATCAGGTAAAGCTAGTAAATCTTCAATAGTCTGTAAGTCTGCTGCGCTCATTTGACTTCCAGAACTTGAATTACTGGTTCCAGTTGACATATCAGGCATACTCTTGAATATTTCAATCAGCTGAACTAAAGTATTTCTTTTTTCTGTAGGATCTTTAATGTCGCTAAGTACAGGAAGCTTTAACAGCTTTTGAACAGCATCTGTTGCCTTTTTATCCATTTTAGTATTTGAACCGGAGGATTTAACAGTAAAATCCGTCATTTGTGCAATTTTAGCATATACTTTATTCATTGTTGCTGTATCAAGCTGCATGGAGCTTTGTCCTTGACTGCTGCCTCCAGGCATTTTCTTTGCTAAATCCATAAATTTTTTGATTACAGTAACTCTTTCATTTCCACTTTTAACTGTATCCAGCATTGGAAGGCTTAATAAATCCTTTAATGTAGTTAAGGAGTTTTTATCTATCTGACCATTTGCTGGCATAACTTGAAGTATATTAATAAATTGAAGAGTTGTTTTAACCCTTGTTGCCCTGTCATTAGTTGCATCAATCATTGGAAGCTTCATTAAATTTTGAATAGCCTCTAATGTTTTAGGATCCTGCTGAGGCATTTGTACTCCGCTTTGTGCAGCTTGCTGCATTTGCTGTACCTGTTGTTGTATTTGGGCAAGCATTGTCTTTTGTGCAGCGGCCATTTGTACAGTTATTTTATCGACAGCGGTTTTTTGTCCAGAAGCCACTCCCTGATATATTTGTATAGCCACGCCTTTTAAAATTTCATCAACTGCTTTAACCTGAGCATCACCCATGCTTGTAGTTATTTGGTCAACGGCTTTTTTCTGGCCATCAGCCATGTTGTCATTAATTTTCCCTACAACTTCTTTTTGCACGTCTCCCATTTTATTTTTCAGTTGATTTACTGCTTCATTCTGACCCTTTGCCATTTCTGACACCATCTTACGAGCCATATATGCATCCTGCAGTTTATTCATTGCCTTACTTGATACTTTAGGACCTGCTATAGTGAATGTTGTACTAGCAATAGCTAATATAAAAACAACTATTAAATTGATTTTATGAGGTCTTAAATACCCAAGGAGCCTTTTAAAACTGCCTTTAAAGTCCTTTGCCTTTTCTACTGGTCTCCCCATGGCACCCATAGGGCCGCCTCTTCGTTCTCCCATAGGTCTTTGGTTCCTTCTATTTTCACTCATGCTAACTCCTCCTCTGAAAGTTGTGAGGAAACAATTTCACGGTATACATCACATTTTTCTAATAATTCTTTATGAGTTCCCATTCCTACAACAGAACCTTCATCTAATACTATAATTCTATCAGCATCCATTACGGTACCAACTCTTTGTGCAACAATAATTACAGTTGATTCCATGGTTTCCTTTTTAAGTGCAGCTCTAAGTTTTGCATCTGTTTTAAAGTCAAGAGCTGAGAAGCAATCATCAAAAATGTATATTTCAGTTTTCCTAACCAACGCACGTGCAATGGAAAGACGTTGTTTTTGACCACCAGATACATTAGTACCACCTTGAGCAATTTCGTGATCATATCCTCCATCCATTGAAGCTATAAAATCAGCAGCCTGTGCAATTTCAGAAGCATGTCTAACCTCTTCATCCGTTGCATTATCATTCCCAAATTTAATATTTTCAGTTACTGTTCCTGAAAATAGAATTGCCTTTTGAGGTACAAAACCTATTTTGTTTCGAAGATTCTCCTGGGAAATCTCCCTGACATCTACCCCATCAACTAAAATGCTGCCGCTTTCTATATCATAAAATCTTGGAATTAGATTTATTAAAGTAGATTTACCAGCACCTGTACTTCCAATAATTGCAGTTACTTCACCTGGTTTTGCTGCAAAAGAAATGTTTCTAAGGGCTGGTTCTTCAGCTCCATGATAACTAAAGGTTACATCTTTGAATTCAACATATCCTTTAACATCAAAACTGTCCTTTGTATCTTTGGCATCTATTATTTCAGGTACAGTATCTAATACTTCATTAATTCTTACTGCCGCAGCTTGCGCACGAGGAACCATGATAAACATCATTGCAAGCATGAGCATTGACATCATAATCTGCATAGCATATTGGGTAAATGCAGAAAGTGCACCTAAATCCATAGTTCCTTCGCTTATACGTATGCCTCCAAACCAAAGAACAGCTAGGGAAGTAAGGTTCATGATAAGCATAATGGAAGGCATCATGAATGCCATTATTTTATTAACCTTAATGTAGTTATTTGTAAGGTCTACGTTAGCCTCATCAAAACGCTTAATTTCTCTATCAACTGTATTAAAAGCACGAATAACTCTTATTCCTGTAAGCTTTTCACGTAAAACAAGATTGATTTTATCAACTTTTACCTGTACTAATTTGAAAAGCGGTATCATTTTTGATGCAATAAGCCCCACAACCAATGCAAGCACAGGTAATGCAACTGCTAAAACCAATGTAAGAGGTTTATCCTTCCTTAGTGCCATGGTAATACCACCAATAGCCATAATAGGCGCACTAATCATCATACGCATTATTAAAACAGTAACTGTTTGAATTTGTGTGATATCATTTGTTGTTCTAGTGATAAGAGTTGCTGTACCTATTTTATCAAATTCATGTAATGAATAGCTCTCAACTCTTTTAAATACTTTACTTCTTAATATTGCTCCAAGCCCTGATGAAGATTTTCCTGATAAGAAGCTGGCCATAACTGAACAAATAACTCCTCCTGCAGCAACTAAAAGCATTATTCCTCCAATGTGGAAAATCTTGCTTGTGTCTCCCTGCATAACTCCATCATTTATTATATCCGACATCAAAGTTGGAAGATAAAGATCTCCTAGAGCTTGTAAAGTTACAAAAATTACTACACCTATTACCATTGCAGAATAGGGCTTTAAAAATTTATATAGTCTTAACATAAAACTAACTCTCCTTTTTGTCACTCAATATTCTTTTTAAAATATTCAATCCTTCAATTATTTTCTCCATCTCTTCAGGAGTACCTGAGCTAAGTGAATCCTCAAAGGTTTTTTCTATTTGTTTGTGGAAGCCCTTATGTACTTCTTTGAACTTTCCAGTTACACTTACAAAAACTGTTCTTCTATCTTCCTCACTTCTTGTTCTTACAACCAGTCCCTGTTTTTCTAATCTGTCAATTATGCCGGAAACCGTGCTATTGGATAGGTTAACCTGATTACTTAACTCACTAATCTTCATTTCACCAGATTTAAGCAGTGTAAAAACAACCATAGTTTGAGGAATTGTTAATCCAGCATCATCAAAATTTTTACGCATGCAGTGTTTAAAATTTTTGTTTACTTCAAAAAACAGCCTTGCTACCTCAGCTTTTGAATTACCTGTGTACATTTTTATCCTCCTATAATAGATAAATTTCTTTATCTTCTTTTAAAATTAGTTTGGACAAGTAATATTTGTATAAGATTATTTCGCATACGAATTAATTATATCATTGTTTTTTTTATAGTCAACATATACTTATGGGAAAAAATCTATATTAAATACAAAATAAGGGATAGGGCTGATAATGTCAGCTCCATCCCTTATTTAATCTTTAAATTTACAAACTCTAATTTAGCAAGCAACAATTTCCTTGATCATAAACTCTTTCCCGCATAATATCTCCCAATCCCTGCTTCGGCAGTGTGGACATTTATTATTATTCTCAATGAGATTAAAAACTTTATTACACTTATGGCAAATACATCTTTTTCACCTGTCTGAAAAGTTATGCGGTCAGCTTTTACTGTCCTATTTGGATTTAATTCCATCTTGGTATCTTTACATAATCCGCCCCAGGTTTCAAAGGTTCTGTTCTGTGGAATTTCTATTGATAATTCCTCAAAAAATATGGATTTCTTATTTAATAATTATTTAAATGAATCAATTATTACAGCTTTAGCGTTATGTTTCATAACTTCTCCTTTAATACAAAAAAGTTTTTATGGAAGATTCTCTTTATTTTGTAAGCAGATCCATCAATGATATAACAGCGGGTATGGTTATCATAGATAAAATAGTAGTTAAAAAAGCACATTTTGAAGCAATTTCCTTGTTTACATTATACCTTTCTGCCAGTACCCCTATTAAACTTGCAGTTGGCATTGATGCTAAAATCACGCATATATAAAGAAGTGTTTTTTCAGCACCTAATAATCTCAGTGCAAAGTAAACTATTATGGGAGCAGCTATAAGCTTTATAAAGTTTGCATAGTAAATAGGAACGTCATTAAACATATCTTTTAATTTAACATCCGCAAGCATAGCTCCTATTATAAACATTGATATTGGAGTGGTCATATTCCCTATGCTGCCTAAAGTTTTAATAACTGGTGAAGGGAGCTTAATAGAAAAAAGAAATATTATAATTCCTATGGAAATACATATAAGCGGCATATTTATAAGATTCTTTTTTATACTTTTCCAATCCCTTTCACCTGTAAAAAGTATAACTCCGTAAGAATACATAAATATATTAAATGGAATTGTAAAAATTGATGTATAAAATACTCCTACATTCCCAAATATTCCTTGTATCACAGGATAACCCATAAAGCCGCAATTTGAAAACACTGTAGCAAATGTATATACATTCTTCTCAGATCCTTCAAATTTATAATAAAATAATTTACTTAAAATTATCAAAATAATATGTATTAAGATAGAGTATAAAAATACCATTGCAGCACTTTTAAACATATCCATTGAAAAGTTAAAATTAAAGGAATATAAAATCATAGAGGGCAATGTCACATTCATTAAAATATTTGAAAGCCCTTTGTTGACCTCATCTGTAATGATCTTTATTTTTCTTAAAATAACCCCTACCATCATCATAAGAGTTAACATAATTACCTGATTTATTACATTTGTATTCAAAATACTTCCTCCTGCGTTAAATGCATTATTGGCAGACCAATGTACATTATATAATAAACTAATTCATTGTACAAATTAATTTAAGCTTAAAAAGGACCTTACTATTTAAATAATAAGGCCCTTTTCCTTAGGGGTAAACTGAGCTAAATTATAAATACCCAATACTTTCTCTATTTTTGCAACTTCATTGACTATTCTTTTAAATCCATCCTTACCAAACTTCTCTTCTTCAACTTCCTCAAAGCGTTCACCCAGTTCTTTAAATTCATCTGGAGTTACTAATTCATGGAAAGTGGGAAAAATAACTGTATCTTCACGGGTAGTATGAGCATCATACATGTTTATATATAATGACAGCAGTTCAATTAATTGAGGGCTGCTATTAAAATAATAAGTATTTTTTACTGATGAAAAATCAAGTATATTTTCTGTTAAATTATGAGCTGCATCATGTTGATTCCGCAGAGTATTAATAAGTCCAATATATTTATGATTTTCCGAAAGTTTAGGAAAAACATATTGTTCTTCCAGCTTTTGGTGATAATTTTCAATAAATTGCTGTGCTATTAAAGCAGTATTATAGATAATAAAATAAATATTAATTTGCTTGTTAACTTTCTGACCCTTTAAATATTTTAGTGCGTCTTTGTAAATCAGCAATATACGATGTAAAGCCCCATGCTCCCTCATTAAATCCTCTGTAGGAGAAACCTCAATTTTCTTTTCATTATCCTCTGTATTATTAGTAACCATCAATTATCGCCGCCTTTATCACATAAATCTAATAAATTTATATTAAAATTCCCTATAGTTTATGTGTTAAAGTGCATATTTGTGTTATGAATTATTTACAAATAAAAAACAATAGTATATAATAATGTTGTGGTTTAAATGAACAGTTGTTCATAATAAAGAGGTGTGATTTATGCCAAAGATAATAAAAGATGTGGAAAAAACTATTAGAAATTGTGCTGCTGAGTTGTTTGTTCAGTACAGCTATTCCTACGTGGACATGAGAATGATATCCAAAAAATCCGGTGTAGCTGTAGGAACTCTATATAACTACTATGGAAATAAGAAGCAGCTTTATATAAGCATTATTAAGGAAAGCTGGCAAAATACATTTCAAAAGCTTGATGCTGTTAGAGATCTTGCTGTTTCTCCAGAAGAAAAACTTAGTGAATTCATAAGTACACTTTATGAAGATATTGAGGCAAGGAGCGGTTTGGGAAAAGACTTAATTAACACTACAGAGACTGAATTGATAGAAGATGATGAAATTAAGGATTTAAAGAACAGCTTAATGTTAATATTGTCAAATTTTTTTAATTGTCTTAATAAGAAAGAAAATCTTAATAAATGTTCTAATATAGATACAAGACTGGAAGAATCATTATTAATATGCACATTAGCAATGTATGAATTACATCCAGATGATAAGAAAGAAAACATCAGCTTTTTAGTTAAATTTATTAAATTATCTATTAAATAAGAGATTCAGAGGAGATCTATTTTATGAATTTAGTATTTTATTTACTAGCAATATGTATTGGTATTGTCACCGGAGGTATAACAAGTCTTATAGGTGCCAGCGGAGTTATGGTCATAGTACCTGCTTTAACCATGCTGTTCAAAGCCAGCGTTCATACTGCAATAGGTACAAGTCTTTTTGTGGATGTTATAGCTTCTCTAACAGTAGCTTATTCTTACTATAAAAATGGCAATATAGAGCTTAAATCAGGTATTTGGATAGCATTAACTTCTATTATTGGAGCTCAGCTAGGTGCATCCTTTGCAAGTAAAATGGGAGAAGGCAATTTGTCCTCAAGCTTTGGAATTGTTTTAGTTATTGCTGGTATATCCATGATTCATAAAAGCTATAAAGAAAAAAATGATTCTTCAGGTACATTAAAAAAGTTTATCAATTTTAAATCGCAATGGCAGAAGATACTAGCCGCCTTAATTATAGGATTAGGCATAGGCATTTTAAGCGGTATATTTGGAGCAGGCGGCGGAGTTATGATACTTCTGGCATTAATTGTATTAATGTCATTTCCTCTCCATAAAGCTATTGGTACATCTACTCTTATAATGGCAATAACAGCTCTTTCCTCCACTGCAGGTTATGCAGTTAGAGGAAACATAGACTTTATACTAGGTGTATTCCTATCCTTTGGAGCTGTTGCCGGTGGAATTCTAGGTTCTCGTTATGCCAATAAGGTTAATGAAAAAACTTTACATAAGGTTGTAGGTATATGCTTTATGGCCATGGGTGCGGTTATGACTGCAATAGAAATAATCAAATAAAGTTCTGTTATGCGTGAGACAATACTGGAAACATGAATTTATTGTTAATGAATAAATGTGCCTTATCCTTCATAACAAATAAGGTTGTATCCCTTTCTTGAAGTAAATTTACATCATAGCCGCAGGTGTCATTAGACGTAAAGCCCAAAACTACTTTCTTTACGCCTTTGTTTCCAAGCAGCTATATCCGGGTTATTATTTAAGATATATTTATGGAGCCATTGAAATGAATTCTAATCCAGTTGACTCCTTTAATCTAAACATTTTCTGCTGTACATTCTCATCACTGTCATAATTACCCCAATTACACATATAAATGCTGCGGCAATATAAACTACCTTCATTCCATACAAAAATGCCTGGTTCTGTCCTTCTACAAAGGTTGTAACCTTATAGCCTATTTTATAACTCATTCTGTTATAAAGCAGCACTACAGAAAATGCTATTCCTGAAACCATTCCCATATTTCTTATAAGTGCATTTATGCTTCCAGCTACTCCTAATTTATTTTTAGGAACACATGACATTATTATAGAATTATTAGGAGATTGAAATAATCCGCTGCCTATTCCTATTAATGCAACTCTTGAAATTATATCACCATAACTTGATTGCCCATTCAAAAATGCTATTAGAACAAGTCCAAGTGCAATACATGTAAGTCCTATCACTGTTAAAATTTCTGAACCAATCTTATCTGAAGCATACCCGCTTATAGGTGCCACAATTCCTAAGCAAATTGGCGATACCATCATTAATAATCCAGCCATTCCCGGAGATACCTTTATAATATATTGAAGGTAAAATGGATGAATTATATTCATGGAGAACATAGCTAAAAAAGATATAAAGCCGCAAAAAAGACTTATATCAAACAATTTGTTATCAAACATTGAAAAATCCAGCATAGGGTTTTCAGATTTTTTTTCAGTGAAATAAAAAATAATTAAACTTATAATACTGATAATAAATCCACTTATAATGAAGTAATTTCTCCATCCCATCTCTTCGCCGTTTAAAACCGACCATAATAATGAAACGATGAAAATAATAAAAAATGCAGATCCTTTAATATCAAATCCTTCTGATTTTTCCTGAACCTCTTTTTTAGGCAGCAATTTTAATCCCATGGCCAGGCCGATTATGACAATAGGAAGATTTATAAGAAAAATAGACTGCCAATTAAAAATTTCAACTATAATTCCACCAATAGGAGGTCCCATCATTGTGCCAAGTGCCACTGTGGTTCCTGATAAACCTAGTGCTCTTCCTCTTTCATTAGGAGGAAAAACAGCTGCAATCAGTCCCTGATTGGTGGCCATAAACATTGAAGCACCCACAGCCTGAAATATTCTTGAAAAAATAAGAAATCCCAGATTATTCGAAAGAGCGCATAATAGTGAGCCCACACCGAATATTATAAAGCCAATCAAAAATATTTTAGACTTTCCCTTTCTATCTGCTATTTTTCCAAAAATAACAATAAAAGCTGATATGACTATAAGATAGCTGGTAACAACCCACTGGATGCTGTCAAGTCCAGCCTCCAAATGTTTTGACATTACAGGAAGAGCCACATTTACAATGCTGCTGTCCAAAGTTGACATAAGTGTTCCCAATACCACTACGCCAAGTATTTTCCATCTGTTTTTATGAATTAAATTTTCCATTTAAGTAACTCCATTTCTTTCAATCTGAGATAAAACTTGTAGTAAAAAAGCAGCACAAAATGTAATTAGTGCTGTTTTTATGTAATTATATTATAGTATAATTATATGCAATTCTCAATGTCATTGGAAATCACAGTTACCTAATTTATACTACATTTTGCGAAACACTTATGAAAGCGCTGGTGAAAATTCTGTTATTACAGTTCTTATCCAGATTTAGAATTCCTTATTGAAATATATCTTAATTGAAATAAGAAATGAAACTACTATAAAAATTATAGAGATACCTATGAGCATGGTATTTTGCACTAATTCAGCATTACCAAAAAAAATTTTATTATTCTTTGATATCTCACTGGCTAGACTGATAAATCCACCTATTATACCCATAGTTATAAAATTCACCCATCTTGATTTTAGGTATCCCAGTTTGAAATAAACTGGAAGGAAAATAGAATAATAAATACTAACAATAAAAAACTCAATAACAATTGTGTCTATATTCATCATTTTACTTATTAAAACTGTGTCAGCAAAATGTATTATAATGCCTGTAACAAGTGTTATTGCTACAGCGCAGATAAGGAATATAACTACTGACAAATATTTTGCAGTTACTACAACGTTCCTGTTCACTGGCATACTATTTATCATCAGCTCACTGTTATACTTAAAATCATAGGCATTAGCATACACTGTTAGCAAATATATGCTTAAAAAGCATAAGAATATACTCACTCCGTAATTTTTTTGAAATACAAATATGTTTAATATATTTAAAAATATAAAAATGAATACCGTTTTGTCCTTCTTTTGAATGCTGATGTCCTTAATTATAAGATTAAACATGAATATCACCCCTTACAGTATAAACCATAATATCTTCCAAAGATGCTCTTTCTATTTTGCAGCTATCCTTAAATAACATTATTGCCTTTTCTTTATTACTAGTTAATGCTTCAAACCCTGAAGCAGTTTCTCTTATACCTATAAACTCCTTTCTTATATCTGCATCTATAAGTTTAGGAGCTCCCTTCACTACTGCGTATCTTTGTAGCACTTCATCCTTTGCTTCAGAAAACACAATATCGCCTTTATTAATAAATGTTATATAGTCTGCGATTTTTTCAAGATCTGTTGTAATGTGTGTGGAGAAAAAAATTGACATTTTTTCATCCTGAATAATGTTATATAAAATATCCATAAGTTCACTTCTAAAAGCAGGGTCAAGTCCTGAAGTAGGCTCATCCATTATAATAAGTTCAGCTCCATGGGAAAGTGCTAAAGCTAAAGCAAATTTTATTTTCATTCCCTTTGAAAGCTTATCTATGACCTTATTAGGGTCCAATTCAAAATGTTTAATATACCATTTAAATTTACTTTCATCCCACTTGTTATAAAAACCTGCTACAATATTTTTCATTTCATTTATAGAAAGTATGCCATAAAATATATTTTCATCATAAACAAATCCTATTTTTTCTTTAATCTTCTTTTCATCTTTAACGCTATCCATTCCAAAAATACTGATATTTCCATTATCTTTTTTTATTAAATTCATAATTAATTTTATTGTGGTACTTTTACCGGCACCATTAGGCCCTATAAATCCCATTACATATCCTTTTTCCAATTTAAAATTTAACCCATTTAAGTGAAAATCGCCATAAGATTTTTTTAAGTTCCTGACCTCCAATACACTGCTCATTTTATATCCTCCTCGAGAAATTTCATAATATCTATTACTTCCTCCATAGATAAATTGAGTACTTTACTCTCCTTTATAACTTCTTTTAATTTTTCTTCTAAAAGCCTCATTCTTTTTTCACGAAGCAAAGCTTTGTTTTGTCCTGATACAAATGAACCTTTCCCAGTAAAAGAAACGATAAACCCCTCCTTCTCTAACTCCTCATAAGCTCTTTTTGTAGTAATTACACTTATTTGAAGATCCTTTGCCAAATTTCTTATGGATGGAAGCGAATCTCCTTCTTTTAATTCTACAGAAAATATCATTCCTTTAATCTGATCAATAATTTGCTGATATATAGGATCATTTGATAAATTTGAAATTGTAATAGTAACGCTCATTTCTTATCTCCTATCAGGTTATTATAAAGACTTTCTTTTTCGTGAAAAGAGTATATTGTATATATACAATATATACAATAATTATAATCCTTTGTCAATACTATATAAAATATAAAAAATGTATAAAATAAAAGCCTTAGAAACCTAAGACCTTTTGTAAACTTATTTACTTCTTTTTTTATATCATGCACATTATACATTTCTTAAATGCAAGTTCTACTGAAGGTCCAATTGCCACTGCCAATAAAATAGTTACAACCCCAACCGGCCCTCCCAAAAAGAATCCTATTATCAAAACAGTAATTTCTATAGAATCTCTTATAAGCCAAACTGGTTTATTTAGCTTTATTACAAGTCCTTCAATTAGACCATCTCTTTGCCCTGCGCCAAGTTCAACTTGCAAATAAAAATATGTAGCAAGCCCCATAATTAGAATAGCTGATATAAGCATTAGTATTCTAATTAATATGCTTCCAGATGTTTTTAATATTCCAGTATTATTAATTAAGTCAATAAACATACCTATAAAAACCATATGTTTTTGTCATTTTTCATCATTTATTTCACCATCTATTTTCTTTTATTTTATTATATAAACATAACTTAGAAATAAAAGTAATTAAAGTCCCCTTTTAATATAAGAAAGTTATGAATTAACAAGTTAGCAGCTCATTTATTATTGACAATTTTTTATCAATGTTATATAGTAGTTACTAAAGGTAACTACTATTTTGAAGGAGATATTAGTTTATGGATAAAATAATTTTACTTTTAAAATCTCTTGAATTAAATGATTCTGAGGCAAAGGTTTACGTGGAACTTCTAAAAATCGGACCTTCCACAGGCTATGAAATTAGCAAGTTGTCTGGTGTGGCCCGTTCAAAAATATATTCAGTACTTGAAAATTTGGTAAAAAAGAATTTCATTATTTGCTCAAAGTCAACAAACCCTAAATATTATACTTGCATTCCTGTAAAGGAACTTATACTAAAAAAGAAAAAAAACTATAATGCCTTGCTTGAAGATATAGAAAGTGAACTGTCTGAATATGACAAAAGCATAAATATGGACTTTGTTTGGCATATAAAAGGTTATAATAACATCTTTGATAAGTGCAGAGATATTATAAAAAGCACAAAAAAAGAACTTTTTATTCAGATTTGGCAGGATGATATAGCTGAAATTTATGATGGTTTAAAATTATTAGAATCAAATAAAATTAATCCTCTTGTTATTTTATATAGTGCAGAGCATAAATACAATGTTGATTTAAACATTTTATACCAGCATGGTTTTGAAAAAGAAAAACTTAAGGATATCCCTGGAAGATGGATTACTCTTGTTTCAGACTCAAATGAAGTATTATTTGGTTGTATAGAAAATAACAAGCTATCAGAAGTTATTTGGACGCAAAACTATGCACTGGTTTTTATGGCCAAAGAATATGTAAAACACGATGCTTATTGTCTTAAGCTTATAAAATCAGTTGATAATTCCGCTTGTGAAGAACTCAAAAAATCTGTAGGTAAAATTAGAGATATTTTTGAGAAAATATAAATATTCTTAAAAAATCTCTTTTAATATAAAACCGGACTAATTGAGCAGCTAGAAAGGAGGTAAAATTTCAAAAGCTCATGGATTCTGGTAATAAGGAGATAAAACATGGTAAAGATTGTTCTTTTATTAATAATTATTGTAAATGGATTTTTTGCTTTTAAGTTTATCCGTGATGTTGCAGTTCACAAAAAGGAAGCCTTTAGCGAGCCAGGCAGTAATATTATTCTGTCGCTTTGGTCATCTGTGTTGTTTTTTCTTTCCACCTTTGGTGTATCTGATTTTGCTTTATCAACTGTAGCATACAGAAAAGCTAAGTTAGTGGATGATAAAAAGCTGCCTGGAACATTAAATGTTCAATGCGTTATTCCTGTTGCAGTTATGTCTCTTGCTTATATTAGTGTAATTAAAGTAGATGCTGCAACGCTAATTGCTTGTATTTTAGCTCAGGTTGTGGGTGCCTATATAGGTCCTAGATTTGTTGCTAAGCTCAAAGCAGAAACCATAAGAATTTTTATAACTGTAGGACTATTTGCAGCAGCATTTTTTATACTGGCAGGTAAATTTAACATTATTTCTAGTGGTGGAACTGCTACAGGACTTTCAGGAGGGAAACTATTAGTGGCTGTATTAACTCTATTTATTTATGGAGCTTTAAATAATATAGGAATAGGTTCCTATGCTCCAACTATGGCTACAATATATGCACTTGGCATGAGTCCTGCTGTAGCTTTCCCAATAATGATGGGCGCCTGCACATTTTCCGTTCCTATTGGAAGTATGGAATTTATAAGATTAGGCGACTACGGCCGTAAAATACCTATATTCACTTCAACCTTAGGAGTTGTAGGAGTTTTAGTTGCAGTGTATATTGTAAAGAGTCTTAATATGTCAATGGTGCAATGGGTTGTTGCTGCAGTAATTTTATATACAGCAGTTTCAATGTTTATTAAAGAAATGAATTCAAAAAAAGTCCAAGTTCAAAATTAAATTTTAAAATTAAATAGGAGGTACAAAATGTTATTACTTTCAAAAGATAATATGATAAATGTTTTTAATATGAAAAATGCAATTGATTCAGACAAAACCGCTTTTAAATTATTTTCACAGCATAAAAGTGTTGTTCCATTAAGAACAAACATTGATATTCCAAAATTCTCAGGTCAAAGCTTATATATGCCTGCTTATGTGGAAGACATCGACAGTATAGGTGTAAAGATAGTTTCTGTTTTCCCAAAGAATATTGATATGGGCATACCATCTGTACCAGCAAAAATGATACTTTTAGATGGAAAAACAGGTGAAGTTTGCTGCATAATGGATGGAACATATCTTACTCAGTTAAGAACAGGAGCAGGTTCCGGTGCTGCCACTGATGTACTTGCAGTTAAAAATGCTGAAAAAGGAGCACTAATAGGTACTGGTGGACAAGCAGAATCTCAATTAGAAGCAATGTTAACAGTAAGAAATCTTAAATCTGTAAAAGTTTTTGACATAAATTTAGAAAGAGCTCAGGAATTCTGCACAAGAATGTCTAAAAAGCTAGCTGAATTTGGCACAGAAATAAGTGCTGCAAAAACCACACAGGAAGCTATTGAAAATGCAGATATCATAACTACCGTAACAACTTCAAGAAGGCCTGTTATTGATGGGAAGTATGTGAAAAAAGGTGCTCACATAAACGCAGTAGGCTCATACACTCCAGTTATGCAGGAAATAGATGAATATACAATAAAAAATGCTGATAAAGTTTTTGTTGACTCTAAAGATGCAGTTCTTTCAGAATCAGGAGATCTGATTATACCAATAAATAAAGGCATAATTGATAACAATAGGGTAGACGGAGAGATTGGTGAAGTTCTATCGGGAAAAATTGAAGGAAGAAAAAATGATAATGAAATTACCATTTATAAAACAGTAGGCATTGCCGTAATGGATGTTGTAACTGCATATGATATCTACAATTGTGCTTTAAAAATGCACATAGGTACAATTATAGATTTATAATCAATAGGCATATTTAACAATATAGTCTATGCACCACTGCCCCTGAATATTTTACGCAATAAGGGGTAATTGCTGCAACCTTCAAATATTCATTTTAAAGTGATCTGATTTATGCTGCAACATAAATCAGATCATTTTTTATTATAACACCTCTGCTGTGAATTTGACAAATACCGGGTGCTGCCTGGTTACATTATATTAAGTTCGACTGTATTCGACCAAATATGATATAATATAAACACAAATATTAAAAAGCGAGGACACTGATGAAAAAATTCAAAAAAATTTATATAGAAATAACCAACGTCTGCAACTTAAAATGCGATTTTTGTCCCGTTACTAAACTAAGTGCTAAGTTTATGGACATAAATACTTTTGAAAACATATTAAAGCAATTAAAACCTTTTACAGATTACATATACCTTCATGTAAAGGGAGAGCCATTACTTCACCCAGAGCTGGATAAGTTTTTAGATTTAGCTGAAAGCTATAACTTTAAAGTAAATATTACAACTAACGGTACTCTTATACATAAAGTTAAGCATATGCTTCTAACAAAAAATAATTTACGCCAAGTGAATTTTTCTTTACATAGCTTTGACGCTAATGAACTAAACTTTTCAATTGAGGAATACTTAAATAATATTTTAAACTTTACCTTTGAAGTTATAAATAATACCAATATAATAGCTTCTTATAGATTGTGGAATTTAGAAGAGGATACAAAAGGCATAGAGAAAAACAGACATATTTTAAATATTTTAGAACAAGCCTTTAATTTGGATTATAAAATTGAAGATAAGCTCTTAGATGCAAGAGGAACAAAAATAGCAAAAAATGTTTATTTGAATGCTGCTTCTAAATTTAAATGGCCTGATAAAAAACTTGTGAGAAGCGATGATACAGGTTTTTGCCATGGCCTTAGAGATCAAGCGGCTATTCTGGTGGATGGCAGTGTGGTTCCCTGCTGTCTTGATGGAGAAGGTGTAATAAATTTAGGTAATATAAATAAGGAAAGCTTTCATAATATTATTGAAAGTCCTAGAGCTAAAGCCATTTGCCAGGGTTTTTCTAATAGGCAGGTTGTAGAAGAACTTTGTAAAAAGTGTGATTATAGAAGACGATTTAATTAATAAGAAGTCAGAATGTATTTTTTTATTGCCTCTGCTGCACCATCCTATTAAACTCTCTGGATATAAATCACTATTTAGAAATGTTATTATCAAAAAATATTATTGATCTTTTTTAAAAACAAATAATTTTCTATAACTATCTACTGTAGCAATGTATATATCTTCTATATGATGCACATTGTATACAGCAAGATTATTCATAAGCCATTGTTTGTCTAATCCTGATTCAATTAAATTTTCTTCAAATAATTTACCATCATTGATAATAACTAAGGGGAAGTTTACTGGCTTTACTGATAAGTTTAAATTCTCCGGAGTAACTGATCTGTTAGATTCTCTTTTTATAACGCTAAACTGACCACTAGGCTCTAAAATTGCATATTTAGCCTCTGAAATATCAAATATATTTTTAACCCTTAATTCACTCATTAGCAAATCAACATTTATAAAATGCTTTTTTAAATTTTTTCTTATTATAGTACCATTATCTATTAATATTACAGGTTTTCCATTTAAAAATAAGGACAGACTTCGGCTTTTTAAACATAGAGAACTAAATAAATAATGCCAAAAAAACAGAGTAATCAGTGGAACAATTATGTATGTGAATGAAACTTCCCCTTCCAGCAGAGGTGCGACTATAAGTGCTCCCAATATCCAAATCAAAACAAAATCATAGGAAGTAAGTTCATTTACAGCTCTTTTGGATATAAATCTTCCTACAATAAAGGCTATTAAACCAACAATAAAAGTTCTTATGCTAAAACCAATTAGCGAAATATTTTTAACAACACCTAGAAATTCCACTATAAACCTCCTCCTATGAATTTATATATAACTTTTTATCCGAAGTTAAAATTCCTAAATAAATATCATTTATATTATTAATATTACTTGATTTAAGTTGTTTATAAATCCAATCATAGCTTAACATATTTCCTTTAAGGACCTTTACATCTACTTTTCCTTTATATATTAGAATTTCAGATAAAATCTCCGGCGGAGCAGCCACAGACATATCCAATTTAGTTACCGGAAGGCTGTTATTATTCACAGCAACACTAAAATCCCCTGTAGATTCAGCAATTAAGTATTCTACTTTTTCAAGGTCAGGTGCCTCTTTCTGCCTTAGAATTGAAAATAAATTATCTATTGTTATTTTTGCCTTTGAAATATTATTCTTTATGACCTTGCCGCCTTTAACTATTATTATTGGCTTTTGAGAAACTAAGGTTGGGGCCTTAAAATACAAATATGAAATAAGCAAGTTAATTAAAGTGTATATTATAATTATAACTATTGCGTCCACTAATCTTGATTTGGGATTTACCATACGGGAAGCTGCAATGTGGCTTATACCTGCTGCCAGTAAAAAGTTATATGGAGTTAATTTGCCAGGCTGGCGGTACCCCATAGCCTTAGCTGTACCAAATAATAAGAAATACAAAATAGATGTTCTAATAAACAATTCAAGTATGCTTAACTTTTCTCCCTGAAAAAAAATAGGATATAAGTTCATAAAATCACCCTTGCTTTAATTTATAAAAAGATAAGTTCATGTGATTATTGAACTTATCTTTTATACAAAATATTATTTTACGTCGTACATTCCATGGCTGCTCATGTAATTAAAGATATCTTCACCATGTTTTTGCTCTTCCTGTTGAATATGCTGCATTGCCTGCCTAACTGCAGGATTTGCAGATTCAAAAACATCACCATCATAGGTACCTGAAACATATTTTTCTGTAGATAATAAATCAGTACAAAGCATTTTATCACGTTGATTCCCTTGCTGACTGCCTGAAGTTCCCTGGAAGGTATTTTGCTGAGCAGTGCCTTGCTGAGTTTGTTGACCTTGCAGATTTAGTCCAGCATGACTTAAATTGGGCTGTTGTCCTTGAAGCATTTGATTAATAATATCATGGTGATGCTGTTCTTCACCTGAAAGTCTATTAAAGAGCTGCTTCAACTGCTGATCTTGAGTCTGCCCAGAGTAACTTTTGTATTTTTCAATACATACTTCTTCTTGGATTTTTGCATCCTCCAAAAACAATCTTTCTTTTTGACTAAGTTGTATTTCCATTTTAATATCACCTCTAAAGTATATTCTAGGCAACAAGTGTCCTCATTATACATTCGACAATAATCGGGTGCTGCCTGGTAGCATTCGACTTTCACATTTAAGCAGAAAATGTTAACATTATACGAAGCGCTGTCATAATATATCAATGAGGGAAATTTTATCGGAGGTACATTAATGCATTTTAGAGAAAAAGAACAAAATCCTAGTATCAGCAAAACTGAAAAAATACTGATGAAACTCTTCCGAATCAATTTGACCACCATGGTCCTCACCAACATCACCACGATGATGAATATTTTCTAAATTACTGCATAGTATATCAGTACTTAAAGTCCCCTTTAATTTACAGAAGGCTGTGAATTACATAATTCACAGCCTTCTTAATTTTATCGTTGTTTTATTTCTATTTCCTTTAATATTTTATCAACAAACAGCTTAGGATCAATAGTGCCTAAATCTCCTTGATTTCTGGAGCGGACAGATATCAAGCCATTTTCTAATTCTTTTTTGCCTATAATAATCATATACGGAACTTTTTCAAGCTGTCCATTTCTTATCTTGAAGCCCATTCTCTCAGATGAAGAGTCTACCTCTGCTCTTATATAAAGGTCCTGAAATTTTCTTTTTAGCTCCTCAGCTCTTTCAATGCAGTCATCATTCACTGTGAGTATTTTCACCTGAACTGGTGAAAGCCAGAGGGGGAATGCCCCTGCATAATGTTCAATTAAAGTTCCTACAAATCTCTCCATAGAGCCAAGCAATGTCCTATGAAGCATAATTGGAACATGCTCCTGTCCATCAGATCCTATATAAGTCATGCTAAATTTGCTGGGAAGATTCATATCAAGCTGAATTGTTGTACCCTGCCATTCTCTTCCCATAGCATCAACAGCCTTCATGTCTATAGCTGGGCCGTAAAATTTAGCCCCGCCAATATCCTTTTTGTATTCAATATTTCTTTCCTTTAAAATATTTTCCAGTGTACTTTCTGCAAGTGTCCACACTTTTTCATTGTCAATATATTTTTCTTTGTTTGCAAGGTCTCTTAAAGAAAGATAGACATTTAACTTGTCAAAACCCATAACTTTATTCATCTCAAAGGCGAAATCAATTATTTCATTTACCTCATTAATAAACTGATCTTCCCTACAGATTATATGGGAATCATCTTGAGTAAATCCCCTTACCCTCAGCATACCGTGAAGTGAACCGGACTTTTCATATCTATAAACTGTTCCAAGCTCACAAAGCCTCATTGGAAGCTCTCTGTAACTTCTCTTTTTTGATTTAAAAATTCTAACATGAAAGGGACAGCTCATTGGCTTTACATAATAGGCTACATCTTCTTCTGAGTCCTTTAATTTCATAGCCATGGGTGGATACATAGCATCAGCAAAATGATCTAGGTGGCCAGAAGTTTCCCATAGATTGCTGAGTCCTATCTGAGGTGTATACACATATTGATACCCTCTTCTTCTATGCTCTTTTCTCCAGTACATTTCTATTTCTTCTCTGACTACGGATAACTTAGGATGCCATAATATAAGTCCAGGTCCCACATAATCATCAATACTGAATAAATCAAGTTCTTTACCCAGCTTTCTATGATCCCGTTTTTTTGCTTCTTCCATCATGGCAAGATAATCTTTCAGCTCCTGTTTTGTTTCAAAGGAAATTCCATAAATTCTCTGAAGCATCTTATTTTTTTCGTCTCCCTTCCAGTAAGCACCGGCAACAGACAGCAGCTTAATAGCCTTAATATTTTTTATATGATTTTCTTTTATAATATTTTTCATCGCCAGCTCTATATTTGGGAGTATTTCAGGAGTGATTGTAATATCTAAATCAATATCGCAAAAGAAACCATTATCAATAACAGATGCTTCGGCTAGTTTAGCTTCAGGATAAAGCTTTTTAACTGCTTCAGCTAAAACATGAGAAGAACAGTGCCACAGCACTTTTATTTTTTCATCATTATTTAACATAATTGCTCCTCCTTTAGATAAACAATAGTTAAGATTGTTTATCATTAACAATTCTTACTTCTATACAGTTCATAAATAAATATAATGCAAATATTCTAGCAGCAGGTGACATATCCCGAACTGTTAGAGAAGTATATTAAGTTGCCATTATATGTTAGTGAGCCTGTTACAAATAGCATTCTTCTCATTTTTAATTCCTCCTATAAATATAAAAAAACTCCTGTCCTCAAAGGGACAAGAGTTAATTACCTGTGGTTCCACCCTAATTACATTCTGAAATATAAAACTTCAAAATGTCACTTCAAATGATTATAACGTGATCAACGATAATGCTTACTATAGATAAAATATACATAAAGTTTATCTACTGGTTCAGCACACAGCTCAAAGGTGGTTTTCAGCCATCCATGTTTAGAAATGCTTTCAGTCGGTGACATTTCCTCTCTTTTAACTGGGTCTAACCTACTCTTCCTTTTCACAGCCATTTATATATGTTTATGTTAAATTATGCAAAAGTATACACCCTATTTTTGCAATAGTCAATACTCAGCCAATCGATAATTTTCATTCCGCGTGAAATTTATCATATATTGTATGTTTTTGTTATAAAGTATATAATATTATAAATAACTTATATATATTTATTTTATTTATTGAAAAGGAGTGTTAATCATGGTTCAGCCATATTTTTATCTAAACGGCAATTGCAGTGAGGCAATTGATTTTTATGAAAATGTATTTAAAGGTGAAAATAAGAAGATAATGCGCTATAAAGATGCACCCCCAAATCCAAATTTTCCTGTTCCTGATGAAATGAAGGAATTAGTACTACATGCTGAAATGACTATCAACGGTACTCAATTTAATTTTAGTGACTCCAGGGAAAAAATCATTCCTGGAAATATGATTTCTTTAGCAGTTTCCTTTAACACAACTGATGAAGTTGTATCTACCTTTAATAAATTAAAAGAAGGCGGCGAAGTTATTATGGAGCTTGCTCCTCAATTCTTCAGTCCAATGTACGGCTGGGTAAAAGATAAATTTGGTGTTGGCTGGCAGTTAATTTGTCAAAAGTAAAATATAAAAGGCTCACTAGGCTTAATAAAAAAAGCCATAGGAAGCCTTTCTTTTTTATTTTAAATACCTTAAAAATTTTACATTCAATATTATTGATATGGCACCTAAAGCCACAAAAGTAGCAACCATACCTATGATCTGTGGAACTGAGCTTATGCATTATTTAGTATAAATCTTTCTATGCCAACGGCCACTCCATCCTTTTGAACTTCAGCTGTTACTTCATCGGCATGATTTTTCACTTTATCGCTGGCATTTCCCATAGCGATTCCACAGCCCACTGCTTCAAGCATTTCTATATCATTTATATCGTCTCCAAATGCATAGCTGTTTTCCAAAGGAATATTTAAATATTCCAGTACCTTTATTATTCCCGATGCTTTTGAATCCC
Source organism: Clostridiaceae bacterium (assembly GCA_029256485.1). Next base: position 35,705 of record JAQSXU010000010.1, on the reverse strand, counting down.
TTCTGGAATAAAGCTCAAAAACATTGCTGGATGAATCGAAATTGTAGTTGTAATCATCATTTACTTGAGAAAAACAGTAATCTAAAGCCTGTTTACTGCTGCATAGCATGTCCATTTTAAAAACATCAACTTTGTCAATATCATAATCACCTGTTAAATACTTTCTGGATATGCCATAGCTGTCATAATATGAATACAGTTCTTCAAACTCATTATTTAAATATGAATATTTTTCTCCCTGTAATATATACTGAATATTAAGCTTCTTACAATTTAATATCAGTTCTTTTGTAAAATTCTTATCAAAAGATCTTTTATAAATTAATTTATCTTCCACTCTTACCTGTGCACCATTTGTAAAAATATATCCATCAAAACCAAAATTCAATATTTCACTGCTTATAAAAGCATATGGTCTGCCGCTGGCAATAAAAACATAACTACCTTGATTTTGCAGTTTCCTAATAGTTTTTTTCACTACCGGAGTAATATCAGTTATGCCATTTAAGCAGTCCAATAATGTTCCATCGATATCAAAAAATACAGCTTTTTTCATTAACTTACGCCCCGCTATTTATCATATTTTAATTTATATGCCACAAATGGTATTAATCCTAAAAGAAAGGAATACTTTTTATCAATGTATGTTCTGCTGCCGCTAATCCCTCTATGAATAGAAATTTTATCAGGCAAAACAGGCATAATTAAAAGCATTATAATTACTGGTATTATTAATATTAGTACATCTTTTTTATTAAACTTCATTTTAATATATTTCCCCCACATCTTTCAATTAATACATACTATATATTCTGCAAAATAGTCAATATACCTTCTTTACTTTACAATTATATCATATAACAAAAAACTAAAAATCGGAGTATTTTACTCCGATTTTTTACTAATTTTTAAAGCTGTGAATTGGTGCAGGAATTCGTCCTCCCCTTGATACAAAATCAAAACTTGAAAATTTGCTTACAGCCATGATTGGCGCTTCTCCAAGAAGGCCCCCAAAGGAAGCCCTGTCTCCAATGGTTTTACCGTAAACAGGTATTACTCTAACTGCAGTTGTCTTATTATTTATTACTCCAATGGCAGCTTCATCAGCTATTATTGCAGATATAGTAGATTCTGGAACATCTCCTGGAATTGCAATCATATCAAGTCCAACTGAGCACACACAGGTCATGGCCTCCAGCTTTTCAATGTTCAGTGCCCCCATGTCTACAGCCTGAATCATTCCCTCATCTTCACTTACCGGTATAAATGCACCGCTGAGTCCTCCTACATTAGATGATGCCATAATACCGCCCTTTTTAACGGCATCATTTAGCAATGCCAGTGCTGCAGTGGTTCCATGACAGCCGCATGCTTCAAGTCCTATTTCCTCCAAAATTCTTGCCACGCTGTCTCCCACAGCAGGTGTAGGTGCAAGGGATAAATCTACTATACCAAATGGCACATCCAGTCTTTTGGAAGCTTCATTGGCAACCAGCTGTCCTGCCCTGGTTATTTTAAATGCAGTCCTCTTTATTGTTTCTGCCACCACATCAAAAGGCTCCCCTTTAACATTTTCCAGAGCGTATTTTATAACTCCAGGGCCGCTGATGCCCACATTAATTACGCATTCAGCTTCTCCCACTCCGTGGAATGCTCCTGCCATAAAGGGGTTATCCTCTACTGCATTTGCAAACACCACTAATTTTGCGCATCCAATGCTGTCATTGTTTCTTGTTAAATAAGCAGTTTGTTTTATAATCTTTCCCATATCCCTTACTGCATCCATGTTGATTCCAACTCTTGAGGTACCTATATTTACTGAAGAACATACTCTTTCAGTTTCAGCTAATGCTTGAGGAATTGAATTAATAAGAATTATATCCCCCTTTGAGTATCCCTTATGTACAAGTGCTGAAAATCCTCCAATGAAATTCACCCCTAAGGTGTTTGCTGCCTTATCCAAGATTTTTGCATATTCCACATAATCGGTATCCTTGCTGCTTTGTGCAATTAGAGAAATTGGTGTTACAGATACTCTCTTATTAATAATAGGAATACCATATTCCATTTCAATTTGTTCACCTATTTTTACTAAGTTCTCAGCTTTTCTTGTTATTTTATCATAAATTTTCCGCCTTGATTTATTTCCATCAGTATCACAGCAGTCAAGAAGTGATATACCCATAGTAATTGTTCTTATATCAAACTTTTCATTTTCTATCATATTAATTGTTTCCATTATATTTTTGTTATTAATCATTTAAGCTCATCCCTTCTTTTTATATCTCGTGCATGCATTTAAATATATCTTCATGCTGAATTCTTATAGACACATTAAGCACTTCAGCCTTAATTTGAAGCTTCTCCTTTAATTCATTAAATTCAATTTCCATTGAGGATAAATCTACAAGCATAATCATAGTAAAGTAGTCCTGAATAAGTGTTTGATTTATATCCATAATATTGATATTGTTTTTTGAAAGTACAGATGAAACTCCATAGATAATTCCCTTTTTATCCTTTCCAATTACTGTTATAATAGCATTCATTTTTATAAATCCTCCTATGTATTATATTTTCAATAATTTTACAAATATCTTTATAACAAAAAAGAGCCTAAATACGGATAAACAAGCTGTTTATCTTTAAATTTAGACTCTGAAAATCAAAAATTAGATTAACGAAAACCAAGCCAATAATGTACAAAGCACATTAAATAAGCCTTAATCTCTGTTCTTTTACCTGAGAGTTTCACCAAAATAAATCATTTGGTTTTCCCCTTCGGTGCTCTTTCGAGTCTCTCCAGAGTCTCGTCCAACAACGGTTTAAATTTAACTTTTATTCCGCTGTCTTCACCCGACATTATAAAATTATTATGCTAATTTTAACACAGTATATTTAAACAAAGCAAGTGTTAAAATAAAAAACAATATTGAGGTTTTTTTAATCAATCTGTAATCCCATTAATAAAGAATCATAAAATACACCATTAATTAAAAAATCTCTTATTACTATTCCTTCTTCCTGAAATCCAAGTTTCTTGTAAAGTGCTATGCCTCTTGTATTATCTGTTCTGGCTCTCAAATTAATTTTCCTTATTATTTTGGAATCTTTGCTCCAGATTATGAGATATTTTATAAGTTCTTCACCTATTCTATGTCCCCAATATTCTTTAAGAACACTTACTCCAAACTCCCCAGTGTGAGCTGTTCTTTCTCTTGCTCCTGCAGAAAAGTTTAAGTTTCCAACTATCTTTCCATTGATTTCAGCTATTATAAACAGTGCATTTTTTTTATTAGAAGTACTTTCAATAAATTCACCTTCCCACTGAACAGTTTTTCCGAACTGCCCTGGTCCAAAGGTTAAAAAATCTGATTCACCGCCAATTTTATTTAGATATTCTAATAATTGCTCAGCATCGGATTTAACACCCTTTCTAATAATAACTTTCCCACTGTTATCTTCCATTTTTATTACCCCCCAAGTTAAATTTAATAATAACTAAATTAATTTAATTTCATTGATTACAGCTCCGTCTAAATCCTTAATTTTAATCACATCATCTTCTAAAACTGCATAGGAATTTATGCCATTACCCTTAGGAAATGTGATTGATCCAGGATTTATTACAAATAGATCCCCTTTTCTCTCAGCCTTTGACACATGGGTATGTCCATATAAAAATACATCCCCTGGCTGAAGCTTTGGCATATTATCCTCGCTGTAAACGTGACCATGAGTCAAAAATAAACGTCTGTTATTATATAGTATTATAGAATAAGCTGCCGACATAGGAAAATTAAGCACCATATCATCAATCTCACTGTCGCAGTTTCCCCTTACAGCTATAATCTTATCTGCATATTCATTTAGCAGCTTTGTTACTTCCTGGGGATTATATTGTTCTGGCAGAGGATTTCTTGCTCCATGATATAGTTCATCTCCTAAAATTCCAATATAATCTGCATTTTCTCTTTTAAAGGCATCTAACGCCTTTTTTGTATAATAGAGTGAACCATGTATATCTGACATAAAAAATATTTTCATAATTATTCCTCCTTATAATGTGTTTATTATAAATTTATACTTATTGAGAATGTTTTTCAATACCATTTTTCATTTTTTTCTATAATTTACAGGTGACTTCCACGTTATTCCCCTCACTGTCTGTAAACTCTAAGACTTTATTTTTACCTATAATGGTCAGTTGAAAAACAATAGGGCAGTTTAAATCCTTAATCTTTTGCTGAATTAAATCCATGTCATTCACTGCAAGGCTTGGCAGACAATTATTTCCCCATACCTTTGCTTCATTGACCTTATCATTGGCAAATAAGCCATATCTAAAGCCATTGATATCAAAAACACTGTATACTTCATCTCTTTCAGTAACCTTTTGACCCAGCAGTTTTTCATAAAATTTAATTGCTCTGTTCATATCCTTTACGCATACATATAACGAATTTATTTTAAATGATAAATTTGCTTTTTTATTTCTCACATAATAGTGGTCGTATATCATAAACTTTTTATTTAATGGAACATATCCTTTACTTTTCAATGATTCAGTTCTTTGAACTGCAGCTGGTACTGCTTTTGTAATAATAGAATTAACTTGAAAAGCCTCATAGAATTCCTTATTTGAAATTTCTAATATATGGTCAATATATTTCTGATTTTCATATTTACTTTGCAAATCAATTCTCAGCACTCCAAAGCCATTGAATTCATCCTCTTCTTCTCTCTTAAACATTTCTACAGTGCCAATTTTCTCCTTAGTTTCATTTAGGATAACCGTAAATCTTACAAAATATTTATGTTCATAGGAATACTGCCAAAAATCAATAGCCTGTCCCATTCTCTCCAAAGTAGTATAGTGAAAGTCATCACCATGACAATTATCAGAGTTAAATAAAGGTACTGCTTTTTCATCAGAATAACATTTTAACAGTTCTTCTGCATCTTCTTGATAAGATAATCTTAGTGTAAGAAGCTGCGTTTTATATACAGCACATTCCTTATATATATCACCTTTCATAGCTGTGTAGTCCTCCCTTTTCATAATGTATGAAGGATGATATAGTCCTGTTGGAGGGTAAAATTCATCATGTGTATATGTAAATCCAAGTTTTTTTAAAAGCCCCGCAGACGCTGAATTATTAGGATTGTGTCCTGCAAATAGTGCATTAACTCCAAGATTATTGAAAGCATATGCTATTACCGCAGAGCATGCCTCCTTGGCATATCCCTTTCCCCAGTACTTTTCTTTTAAATGTATTCCTATTTCCAATATTTTTTCAGTATCATCATAGGGTCTCAAACCGCAGCAGCCTATATTTTCATTGGCTTCTATTAAGTATATGGGCCAATATTGAATACCATTATTGCTATAATTTTCTATTTCCTTATTTAATCTTTCCTGTACTTGTTTATCTGACATTTTACCGCCAGCCACAATAAATTTTGTTACTTCAGGATTTCCCCATAGTTCCAGAGCATCAGGAATATCCTTTTCACTCCACACTGAAAATCCCAATCTTTTCGTGTTTATAAAAAACTTTTTCATCATACGCTCCCCTTTATAAATATATCAGGAATATTACCATATATTTATTAATAGTTATACTCATATTTACCAACAGTTATTTTTTTAGTTAATTTTTCATTTTCCCAGGGTTTTCTTATTTCAATTAGATTTAAAACATTATATCCTCTTTTTGATAAAAAGGGTATAATGTTATCATTATTTGGATGCACCCAATTGTAAACCGTGCTGCTTCCTAGTTCTTTGGCAACTGCCTCAGCCATGTCATACAATTTTGAGGCTATACCCTTTCTTCTTGAGTCTCTGGAAACAAATAAAGATTCTGCCCAAACTATACTATCTTCAATTCTGCATACTAAATATCCTAACATTTCTTTGTTATTATCTTCAGCTACATAGATAGGATATTGTGCCTCTAAATATTCTTTAAATTCTTCCTTTGCTTGTTCTATTTTAGGAGTTGATGTAATTCCCTTAAGCTTCTTTAAATCTACTCTAAACTGAGCTATTAAAATTGATATCTTTTCTTCATCATCAATTTCAGCTGAACGTATATTCATTATTTTCACCTCTTAAAATATTAAATTACATGTTTATAAACCTTTGATATTTCTCTCAAAGTTATCCTTATCCTCTTGATTTTCAAACAAATTAAACCAATCACAAATTTCTATTGCAAAGTCAATGAAGGCTATGCCTTGTGCAGTTATTATGTTTCCATCTCTTACAACCCTCTTTTGAACAAAATTTTCTCTTGGGAAAGGGTCCTTTTGTCCAAAAACTTCTTTATGTTTTTCCGTCCATTCAACCACAGGTGTAGTGTACTTTACGCTATAAAGAATACCTGACTTTGCCAGGAATATTGTACCCGCACCGCAAATAGCAGCTATTAATTTTCCCTTTAAATTTAAATTGTTAATTAGCAGCATCAGCTCCTGCCTTGTATCCCCATACCATCCTCCGCAAATTATTAAACCCTCTGCATCTTCATTTAATACATCAGCAACTAATTTTGATGGCTTGTACAAAAGCCCACACCGGCTTTTAATTATTTTATCTTCATATGCAATTGTGATTATATCTTTACCAGCATCTGCACCTAAAAGGTGAGTAATAAATGTTATTTCATAATCTGTCATTCCATCAAAAATAAAAACCAATATTTTACCCATTTAATGTACCTCACTCTTCTCACCAAGCTTTTTTTTAGCAAACCATGTTAATATAATCTTTATTAGAAAAATTATTGAAATACCTGATATAAGTAGAAATGAATTTATTATGTTGAAAACTTCCAGAAAGGCTGAATACAAAAAACATACCCCACAGCAATATCTGTAATATCTTGTTCCAAAATTTTCTTTACTTGATTTATAGTTTATTTTCCCTATAAGTATAAATAATGCTCCTAAAAAAATCCAGAAACAAGCAAGATAATCAAATACTAATTTCAAAGCATAACCTCCTTAATTAATTTTAAAATAATTTTTAAGTTTATCCATTCTTATACATATTCTTCTTCCATAAAATAGCCGGTTTCTTTTAACTCTTTAAGAACTTTGGCATATTTGTCATAATGCTCAAAGATATTATTTATATTTATATTTTTTAAACAGCTTTTCCATAACTGAAAAAATAATAAGAAATAAGTCTACACCTATAAAAAATATAAGAATAGGCCAAATAATGAATATTCCGCATTCAGCATATTTTATCATAAAACTAAATGCATAAAATCCGATTCCGGAAATTAGCAATAAAAGTGAAAATAGTAAAATTATATACTTTAATATGATTTTATTTAAAATAACCTCAATACCTTTTGTAATAAAAAAAATGAATATGGATACTATGAAAGATAAAATAATTGGAATTCGAAAAATTACCATCATATATTTCTCCTTATTAGCATAGCTAATGAGCCTTTCAATAAATATTTTACTCCCTGATTTTCTTATATAAGTTCATAACTATATTAGCTGGAAACAAGCTGTGTTCAAAAAGCATCACGGCAGAGATAACAGCCTGTACTAAACCGATGGTAAAAAATAAAACATGTAAAAATACAATTGAATTAAGCATTATACACTGTACAACAATCCATATTACCAGTGCCCAGCTGAAAACACTGCTTATATATGCCTGATAAGGTGATTTAAAATGGAACATAATGGCACTAAATAAATTTCCAAGTCCTATCACTGCAAATAATATAATTCCTGGTATTAGAAAACTACTGAATGGTGAATTTTTTAATATGTCAACTGGGACCCCCATTGGTGATTGTGGACTAGTAATAGCAGCTAATCCCCCTGACATAGCCCCAATTCCAACAAATAAATGCAGTCCAAATAAAATACGATATGATAAACGCATAAGAATACCCCCCAAAAAAAATTATTTATTTAAATCTTCAATGAGCTCAGGACTTAAAGCTCCCTCAGCAATTTGTCTCACTTCTCCGGTCATTCTTATATTCCAGTTTTCATCTATTTCTATAAGCAGTTCACCTCCCAGCATTTTAATTTTAATTTTATTATCAACTAAATTTCTTTTTCTTAATACACTTGCTACAGCACAGGATGAGCTTCCAGAAGCCAATGTAAATCCTGCTCCTCTTTCCCATATTAATATTTTCGCTTCATTTCTTGATATAACCTTAGCGAACTGTACATTAATTCTATTTGGGAACTCACTGTGATTTTCTATAAGCTTTCCATATTCTTTTATTTCATCAATATTTAGTTCATCCTTTAAAATAACACAATGAGGATTTCCCATAGAAACACAGTTTATTTCATATTCTTTATCACCAGCCAGCAGCTTTTCTCCTATTACCTCTTTTTCTTTAAAGTTTGTAGGAATTTCATTTGAATTAAAATTTGCCTTTCCCATATCCACTGAAATCAGCTTTGCTTTTTTACTTGGAGTTTCTTCTATAATTTTTGCTTTAACCAGGCCTCCCTTAGTTTCAACATAGAATTCTTTACTGCCAGCTAACCCGTAGTCATAAATATACTTGCAGAATATTCTCAGTCCATTGCCGCTTTTTTCCGCCTCAGAACCATCTGGATTAAAAATCTTTAATCCAAAATCCGCCTTATCTGATTGTACCTTTAGTAAAATTCCATCTGAGCCAATGCCAAAATTCACATTACATATTCTTTGAATTGCCTTTTGTGTTAATTTAAAATTTATGTTTTCTTCATCCAAAACAATATACTCATTGCCTAATCCATGTGTTTTTACAAAATAATTAATGTCCATCTTTCTCTCCTTTTCATGGTAACTGCATATAAATCCTAAGTTCTGCTGTTCTGATTTTCATTGCGTAACCCTCTAATTTTACATATTATTTTGTTATATATTTTCTTCATATGGGGTTCATTGGAATATGTATCTATTTCATTTATGGGTATCCATCGAACACCGCTGTTTTCATCCGGCTTAATCATAAGTGGTTCATTTTCATCAGCCTCTATTAAATAGGCAGCAGATATATGCAAATGTGGAGCTACATACTTTCCTCTTTTTATATGTCCATGTACGGGTATAATATCTAATGATACAATATTCTCAGTAACTGGATAAATATTTTTTACTCCAGTCTCTTCTTTAACTTCCTTCATTGCAACAAACAGCATATCCTCTTCCCCATCTGCATGTCCACCTGTCCAGGCCCAAGTATTATAAATATTATGATATATCATCAATACTTTATCTCTTTTTTTATTTACTACAAACCCCGAACTTGTCATGTGCACTATTTCATTATGTCTTGTAAGTATGTCACTAAACATGTACATGGATTTTAAAATAATCTCTTTATCCTTCTTTTCCTGTTCATTTGAAGTCTTATATTCTTTTATTGATTCAATCCAATTCATACTTAATCTCTCTTTCGTTATTAAAAATTCATCATAAATCACAGTAAGATTCTATATTAAGTTATGGTCCGCCGCTTAAAGAATAAATCAAGAATTTATTTTGTTTTGTCTTTAGAAATATAACAGTTGAAACATTTTTGCTGTTTTTATCAATATCATATACTTCCATACCTTTCGTTGTTACTCCTGTAGACCTGCTTTCCTGGAATGCCTTAATCAGGTCAGGACTGCTCTTGCTTTTATCTATCTGTTCATTGCTGTATAAATAGCTTCTATTTCTATAGGATATTTTACTTATATCCTTATTGTCCATTGAACTTTTCACTATATAAGCTGTAAAAATAAGCAAAATTATCACTGCTGCAAGACTTAAAACTCTCTTTTTATTATTTTGTTTTCTTTGAAACATATAAAACTCCCCCAGCATTTAATCCACCATAGAAAACTTCCTCTACATCATTGATATTTTGAGTTTTCAGCTGCTGTCTAACCCATTTTTCATCATGATTAGTGCTTTTTAAATTATTATACATTATTTTACCATCAATAATTATGTCTGTAATTAATCCATTATCATTTTTTGAAATATTTAAATTCTCAGCTGTAATTGGCTGCTTATTGGCCTTTGGCAATACAGTTAATTGTCCATCATTTTCTATAACTGCAAATGCAACATCATCTATATTAAATATGTTTTTTTCTCTTAACTGCATCATTAACATATTTATAGTAATCTTTACTTTTCTTAAATTGTAATCCAATAGCTTGCCATTACTTATTAACGTAATTGGCTCACCATCAACTAATCTTCTAAAATTTATACTTTTAATATCTAAAAAATCTGTAACCACAACCAGTACAGTAATAACAACTGCAGCAACTGAAGCTAATATAGGGGATTCTTGTGCCCCCAGTGCTATTCTTACTGCAATTGAACCTAAAGTAACTCCAACTATAAAATCAGAAAATGTTATTCTTGATAACAGTTTTCTTCCTATTATTCTTCCTAAGACCAGGAGCATAAGGTAAGTAGCCATACTCCTTATAATTACCTCTAAAATTTTTCTTGCCATAGCATACTCCTTATATAAATATTTGCATACTTATATATTCACCTGAGCCTTAAGAATTATTCACTTTGCTCATTGTTATATAAACTTTAATTATAAAATCATCCTTTTATACCTTTAATACTCCCTTGGATTATATCTATTTTTCATATTCATATGTAACAATACTCTCTGGATAATCTGGTATATTTCTTAATCTATCCTGAAAAAATGTTGGATATACCGTATATTCACTTAAGTTCTCAATGGGAAGCCAGTTCATATTTTCTTTAACACCTTGTGTATAGCTGTTGGAATTCAATTCTTTGTTACCCTTGGGTTTCATAAGATAATAAAAGGCAACTTCATGAAAAGGCACTTCTAATGCCTCAGTTTCCACTTTAAAGAAATTTTCATGTATGAATGCAAGATGATCTATTTCGTAAGATATGCCTGTTTCTTCTAAAGCCTCTCTTTTTACAGCATCTTCAGCTGTTTCATGAAGATGAACTCCTCCACCTACAGAATAGTAATAGGGGTCCAATTCGTTACTGGCCATTAACACGCAGTTATCTTCAATAATGATAGCCGCTGAACGATAGCGAAACCATCCCTCATGATTTTTAAATCCACAATCCATATGTTTTACCTCCTATTGTTCATATCTGCTATATTTAATTTCTAATAAATTTAAAATAACATATACCTTTTGTTCATTTGTATCAATCATTTTTTCCTCCGTTATTAAATGTTTCTAAGGGCTATCTATTAAAGCGTATACTGATTTCCATGAGCGGGATAAATTTTTTCAGCATTATAACTTTGTATCAGTCTCCAGCTTTCTTTTATGATTTCATCATTGTATGCTTCCATAAGTGAAAATTTAGGAAGATCACCTGTAAATGCACAGCATTTATCAATAATTAAACTTACACTGTCATCACTATGACCTGGAGTTTTAATTATTTCACCTTCAATGCCTAACTTTTTCAGCAGTCTTTTGCTTTCATCACTGGAAACTACAATATTATTTTCATGTGTAATATCTTTGTAGTCAGCTTTTGTTTTATTTTTAAAAAAGTTATTCAATTTATCTACAAAAGCAGTTTGAGTTTCATGTACAATTAATTTAACTCCAAGATCCTTAAAATTTTGTGCAAGGCCTGCATGGTCAGGATGGAAGTGTGTAACTAATAAATATTTTATATCACCTGTATTTACATTCTGCTGTTTTAACAGGTGCATTAGCTGTGGAAAGGTTTCAGGCCATCCCGCATCAATCATTATCCATCCTTCATTGCATTGAAGAAGGTAGCAATTTGTTGATTTATATGTTAAGTTTAGTATTTTCATATATGATCACCTGTAATATCTAATTTTTTATAAATATACTTTTTCTATTTAACTGCAGTTCTCTTGATGTGAGCATAATAATGAATTCTTCAATTGCTGATATGGTTGCTAAAAAGCAAGTTATGTATATTAGTACTGTTGTATGAATAAAGGGAAGCCATATTGGAAATGTGAATAAAAATGTGCCTGTGATTTTATTGCTGTAAGTGTGAATGCTGGCAAAGGGTTAATGATAAAATTATTCTGCCGAAGTTTATATAGTTTGGTATTGCTTTCATGTCATTACCTCATCTAAAATACGCTGAAAAAGAATATCTACAGATTCATTGCCGTCTAAAACCAGTGTTTTACAGCATGCTTCTTTTAGGCGAAGTATATGGCTGGCAAGGGAATTCACAGCATTTTCATCTTCTGTGAGATATGTTTTGCACCAATCAATAAATTCGCATGTCAGTTCATAATGATCACCGCCTGGAAGCATCCTGTCCCCAAATCTTTCAAATTCTCTGTAATAAATTCTATTCATTCTTGTATCTTCATCAAGTATTAAAAGTACCAGCAGCTCCTTATCATTGAACCCTTCAGGATTCCATGAATGTACAGAGCCTGAAACAATATAGTCAGAATAATGTGCAATATCATAATTATACATTTTAAGTCGTTCCTCAACAGGATAATTTTCAATATAGGATTTATCTTTCCATAAATATTTATCTGTATCAATCCAAAAGGCACCAGTTTTTTCACTTATATATTTGCACAATGTGCTTTTTCCTGTACCAGAGGCACCTATAACCTGTATTTTCATGTTAATTCTTTTGTGTCCTCCTTTCATAAAAACTTATTTATTTAAATAAATACAATAATCTAAAATCACTTTACCCTTCTCATCAGGTGTTGTAAAACGTTGACAATTATAGCGCTCAAAAAAACAAGAATTTTCTGCTGCTTTCCAGCCTGCATCTGTAATTTTAGACATGCCTATCCAATATTTAAATCCTTCTCTTCATCTTTAATTAAATCTATTTTAACCTTTAAATTATTATCACTAATAAATTTATATTTTCTAATTTCAAAATTGAGATTTTCAAAACTATGTTTAAAATAACTTGATTTTATTTCATGATGCTTATTTAATTTTTTCATAAAGGTTGTACAAAATCAAGTAATTCCACACTTCCATCTATAAATTCAAAGTCATTCATATTTATCCCCCTGTAAAAAATATGACTACCATTGCCCAGGCAATATTCATCTTCACCCCCCCAAGAAATTATTCACTTAGCAATTATTATCTATATATATAATTCACCCTTTAATACAACTACCGCTTGCCCAGTAAGTTCTAATCTATTATCAGCTAATTTTCTTAATGTAATCTCACCGCCTCTATCAGAAGCCTGATACGCCTTCATTTCATCTTTATTCAGCAGCTTTCCCCAATATGATGCCAGCAGCGTATGAACTGAACCTGTAACAGGATCTTCATTAATTCCAGCCCATGGATTAAAATACCTAGATATAAAGTCATATTTTCCTTTTCCTATACAAGTAACACCAATTCCTTTAACATTCATTTCAAATTTTAAAGATTTCATTTTTTCAAAATCAGGAGCCAGCTTTAATATTTCGTCTTCTGTATTTAAATGAATAACCAGTTTCTTTGTGTTTTTCCCAATTATAGCATTTTTATAATTTTTTATTCCCATTGCTTCTAAAATATTATTATTCAAATTAACATTAAAAGGCTCATCTATTGGAAAATTAAGAGCAATGCCTTTGTCAGTGTTATCAGCAGTAAGCCTGCCGCTTTTAGTTTCATATATAATTTTCCCATTTATAATTCCAATTTTATTAAATAGTATTTCTGATGCAGCAATGGTTGCATGACCACATAAGTCAACCTCCTGATTTGGAGTAAACCATCTTAATGAAAATATATTTGTATTATTAAAATCACTGCCTGCAATAGGCTGAATAAAGGCAGTTTCAGATAAATTCATTTCTTTAGCAATTAACTGCATATATTTATCCTCAATTGCCTCTTTTAAAATACAAACCCCTGCTGGATTTCCCTTAAAAGGTTCATTCGTAAATGCATCAACCTGATATACTTGTACTGCCTTCAATATTTTATCCTCCTATTAGTTTAATATCATTTCACCTGCAATCCAAAATATAATTATCGACCCAACTAGAATAGGTATATAAGTCAATATTGAAATATCTTTATTACTTACAATTGCTGTTATACTTGCGAAAAAGCCACCTAACCCCAGAGCTGCAATGGTGTTTTTGGCATTAAAGTAATTTTCATATTCATTATATCCTTTTAATAATATAATTCCCTACCTAATTTCACAATATGAGATAATACTATGTTAACTTTTCTTCTAAAATAAACCTTGTTGGCCAAAATTCATACAAACTGATACTTTCAATATAACCAGAAAAAGGAGAAAAATTCTTAGCCACAATTGGCAGTGCCTTTTGTATCTCATCAGGCTTATCAATGAGCATAGTAGTATGTGCTGTCCAGCTTGAACCGTAAGCATATGTTTTACTAAACTTATGCTGCAGATTTAATAGTTCATGTGTAACAGATGGAGCAATGAAAAGTACTTCCATTCCAAACAAACCTATATTATTAAATAAAGTCTGTATCTTCGGTGTATTGCTGCACACCTTTTTTATTTGTTCCTTTAATTCGTTTTCCTTATCAAGTTCAAATGTTCCTAGTGTAATATGATTAGGTAAATTTGGAGTCTGACTTCCTGCAAAACCAGTCTCACAAAGAGCCCTTTGGATCAAATTAAGTTTTCTTTCTGTTTCTTTATCATATTGTGCCATGACACATAAAAATTTATCTTCCATGACATATCACTTACTTTCTTTTATATATGTATTTTTTATTTTTCTTTGGATTTTTCTTATAAAATATATTATTCCAAAATGTAATGGTATCACTATATGTGTTCATTTTCTTCAGTTCCCTTATAATCCTTAATAAATTATTAAGTGTGACATAAATGTAAATGCAGATTATACTTATAAACTACTTATTGTTTAGTTCAATATAATAATCAATCAGATTATAAATCCAACCCTTCAAATCAGAAAACTGAAATCCTAATTCTTTTGCCCTATCAGTATTTATACTATAAGCTTTTTCACCATTATACGGAGCTTTATCACCATTTAAATCAATAATTGTTTTCTTGTTAGTTTTATTTTCTACATAATTAATAATTTCAATTAATGAAATGGTCCCATTGCTGCTTCCATTAATTGCACCACAGTAATTATTCCCTGCTAAAAATGCTAAAAACTTTCCAGCATCCTCTGAACTGATAAAACCCATTTGGTTGTCAATGTTATCTATGAACATTGGAATTTCTTTCATTATATGTTCTACATAAAAGAATAATCTATTTGTATAATCATCTATTCCTATAACAAATGGGAATCGAACTGCAGCAGAATTTTGTGATGGGAATTGTTTAACTAATGCACATTCAGCTAATCTTTTAATTTCATCATATGAAAAATCTTCTCTGTCACACCAAACTAATTCTTTATGATATGGGTTATAACTTTCTTCTTTTGTATCCATATGCAGGTTATAAACTGCGGTAGATGATACTATTATATACCGTTTGCAGGCAATTGATTTTAGGGCATATTTTATATCATCGGAACAATATGCCAAATCATCATATACAACATCATAGTTTTTATTTTTAAAAACTTCCTTCATGTTTTGAAAATTAGTATGGTCTACAATGATTCGCTGAACCTGTGTATCAAATTTGTCTTGTCTATTTCCTCTGGTAGCAATTGTCACTTGATGGCCATTTTTTAATAAATTATCGACCAAATGTACCCCAAAAAATCTTGTGCCGCCTAATACAAGTATATTCATTTTTCTCCTCCCTATTTCACATGATAAATAATTATAGTTCTCATTTCAGACAGAATTGTAGATATGTCTCATAACATACTATATTACCATTATTCTATAAATGAGCTTGATATCCTTCAAAATATAGAAGTTTCGTATTTCCAAATGAAATCGCCATAAAATTAAACGCCCTAAGCTCACTCTTGAGTTTAGGACGCAAAAATTTTTGAAAAATAACATTTTCCTTCAACGGCGTCTTCTATATATGACGATGCTAAAAATTTAGATAGAAATCGAAATAAATTTACAAAAATTCCATTATAAAACATGGCACTACTTAATTTTCAAATAACATTGTTCTTTTTTATTTAACAGGTTTCTCATTGCATGCTGCATCTAACGCTATTAATGCAACATTCCACACGTTAACCTTTGATGAGATTTTCACCATAATTGATGCTGCAAAAATACCTGCTAATAGTATAAATATTGCCAGACTAATACTTAATAATATATACTTTCCCAAGATAGTACCTAATATGAAAGTGCCCAAGGATATATAGCTTGAAACATACATTCCTAAAGAACTATATTCACTCCCACCATTAGCCTGCAGTGTTAGTTTACACTTTTCTACGTATATATTAAAATCAGGATCCTGTAACTTTTGATCATACATTGATTTAAAATAATTAAACATGTCTTTCTCAAAATTTGAGTTATTGTTCATATATTTTCCGTATAACTTAGCATAAATTTTCTTTCTTTTGTACATTTATTAACCTCTTTCTTACTTATAACTTGAATTTATAATAATCGCTGATACTGCTCTGAATAAAAATATTATTTAAAATAATTATCCTGTTTTACTCACTTAAGGATCTCACAAAATGATATAGATTTATCCTCATTCTGTTACTTCCCCAAAGATAAGTACGTATTTAGTTCTGCATTTAGGGGAGTCATTGGTATTTCTTTTACGTAGTACTTTTTCAGCTAATAATTTTACATTTTCAGTTTTTTTGTGTTATAATGCTGGTACTGAGGTAATTGGAATTTTTATGGATAATTATGACGATTAATACAATCATATACATGGGGGATGAAGATTTGAATAAGAAATTAGTTTCAACCATAATGATATTTGCTATAACTTGCAGCGTTAGTTTTACAAGAGTTCACGCAGATCCTGCGTCAGATAAGGCAAAGATTCAGCAAGTTCAAGCTCAGCAAAACGATCTTGAAAATAAAATTGAGATGATGGACAACCAAATTGAGAAAATTATGTTTAAAATCGATGATAATAAAAAGAACATAACCAAGACACAGGCGGATATTAATCAAGCTCAAAAAGATTTATCAAAAGCCCAGGATGATATTAAAACTGAGGAAAACCTTTATGGTGAAAGATTGAGAGCTATGTACATAAGCGGTTCATCAAGCTACATAGACATTATATTGGGTTCAAAAGATATGAATGATTTTTTATCCAGGTTTGAAAACATCAAAAAAATAATAAACTTTGATGAAAATATTATTAGTGATTACAAAGCAAAAAAATCAGCAATTGATTTAAAGAAATCTGCGCTGGATTCAAAAAATGCAAAGTTACTTTCTTTAAAAGCTGACAATGAAAAGGAATTAGCTGATTTAAATAAACAAAAAGCAAATGAAACTGCATTAGTTGCACAGCTAAAGGAACAAGAAACAAAATACAGTGCGCAATTAGCTGCAGATCAAGCTGCTGTAGCCGCAAGTCTAGCTGCAATAAAGCAAATAAGGAATTCAGCTCCTAGCTTAAATAGTTCTACAACTAATTCCGGAAAATCAGAGCCTAATTTAGTTTCTTCGAGAGGTGGAGCTTCAGTTTCTTCTAATTTAATTTTGGCATATGCTTCAAATTATCTTGGTGTTCCTTATGTTTGGGGTGGGACAACCCCTGCTGGCTTTGACTGCTCAGGCTTTGTTCAATATGTATTTGCACATTTTGGAATAATCCTGCCAAGAGTTTCAGAGGATCAGCAAAATGTTGGGAAATATGTTTCCAGAGCCGATTTGCAGCCAGGAGATTTAGTGTTCTTTGGGAATCCTGCTCACCATGTGGGGATATATGTTGGTAACGGAAATATGATTAATGCACCGCATACAGGTGATGTAGTTAAAATTCAACCACTATTCAGTGATTTTACTAATGGACGTAGAGTAAATTAAAGTTTTGTCCAAAGGAATAAACCATATTTTCTATTTTAAAAAAATAAAGAAGTCTGATTTTTCCTGCATAGGAATTAATCAGACTTCTCATATTATTTTATTTATCACACCCATATGTTTCAAAAAGCATAATAATATTTTTATTATTAATTTTATCAACCAGCAGCTGTTTAAATTTAACTGTATGTGTTTTCCCTTCTGAACGAAGTTTTTCTAACTCTTTAGATATTTCCTCCTGCCTTGATATAAGAACATCATAGATATTTTCAAATTTCCCCAATTTGCTGATAGCCTCTCCAAAATATCCATCTGTATCATGCTGTACTTTAGTATCATCAACAATATAAAAATCACCATCTAATGCTTTAGTTAATCTATTCATTTAATTCACTCCTCATTAGTAAGTTACTTAAAATTACTTTTTCTATGAATCAGTATCTATTACTATCTTGTCATTTTTTATTATTTCTCTATTCATATTACCTGTTGGAACCATTCTAAAAACAGTAAATTCAGTCCAATTGTCAGTGGTATTTTCAATTGTATGTATAGATTTTTTAATTCTTGCTATTGAACCTTTAGTTAGTATTTCATTCATAATCATACCATTTTGTTTCCATCTAATATTCACTTGTCCACTAGTCACAACCAATACTTCTTCTATTATTTCATGCTTATGCCACTCCTGCTTAGAGTGAGGCGGTATTTTATTTAAGTGAATTTCAAATTCATCAAAAATATAATAATCAACATTAGTTTTATTTTCCTTCACAACAGAAATAGCATTTAATTTAGTAAGAATGTCTACTTCCACTTCAAACAATCCTTTCCTTACATTTACACATTGTTTTATTTAGATAATATCATTAATGCATTTTTCATTTAATTTGATTAATTCTTGAAAGTCATTTCTTATATTAATTAAGTAACCCGAAAATCCCTTTTGAGGCAGTTGAAGCATTGTAAATTCATTGAACTGCTGATTATATCTTATCAGATTGGCTAAATTGTTATCTGCCAGGTCTCGCTTTGAATCATAAACCACATCAGAAATATAAGATAAATTTCTCTGAATCATTTCCCCTTGTTTATTCTTAAGCAAATTATTTTCATAAGATAGTTTTGCCCTGTTATTTAATAGAATTATAAAAGCTAATATTAATAATAAATGAAATAATATAGTAATGCTTTTTCTTTTATTCACAATCTCTACCTCATCCACATTATTTATCAGAGATTTATTCATATTACAAGCTATTTTTTCACGGGTAAATATTTTAATATCACATAAGCCCCTGTATAAGACTTAATACTTATACTAAATTCATTATCCAATTTATTTTTTACACTAACTAAGCTACCTATTTGATCAAAATAAGTCCATTCAGTTTTAGTAATACTATTTTTGTATTTCTCCCATGAGCTTTTTGGCACTAAAAATTCATCTTTATTTATTTCACCGCTGTCCTCAGGCAAAGGTATATTATACTGTAAATTATTAATTGTTAAAGTGATTTCTTTTATTGGATTTAATCTTCCCTGCAGCATTACATTAATTGTTTGTCTATTGATGTTTTCACTATGGCAAATAAAGGCATAAATTATATTTTCAAAATATATAACCACAATAACTGTCATAAATAATATTCCACTAAAAACATACTTTTTTCTCATATTTCCACCTTTATAAATAATAAAGTGTTTCATTTTTTAATTTTGAATATATATCCATATTAATATACTCATTTGTATCTTTTCTATAAAATTCTTCCCTCAACATTCCATCATATTTATAGTTAAGTTTCTCTGCTAAATTTTTAGATTTATAATTTTTATCGTCTATCATTAATGTTATCTTATTCAGTTTTAATTTTGTGAAAGCAAACTTTTCTAATTCATTAATGCATTCTGTTGCTACACCTTGCCTCCAGTATTTTTTAGAAATTGTATAACCTAATTCTGTGTGATTTGCATAAAAATCAATATTGTAAAATCCTATATCTCCTACATAGGATTCAGTTTTTTTGTCAATTACAGCCCATCTAATTCCATGTTTGCTTTTGTAAGTGGTTTCTATTTTTTTAAAAATATTTTTTGCCTGCTCCTCAGCATTTACTATTATCATTCCTGAATATTTCATGGTTTCTTCATCTGACATTACTTCAATTAAATCAGGTAAATATGCATCACTTAGCTGCTTTAAATAAAATCTATATGTTTCAAGCTGTGGCAATGTATTAAAATATTGGTATCTGTCATTAAAATTCATAGTTTCCACCTCTTCTATTGTTTAAAGGTCACTGCTAGTTTTATTATATTCCACACGTTTCCATCACAATAATGTTATATTCTGCGCAAATGTGGAAATACCTTTGATTCAAAAACTTTTGAGATTTCAATGCTTTTATTTATCCAATAATTTTCACTTTCTTTTCTTGGAAAAGCAATAAATTCTAACGGAGTTTCAATAACAATTCATTTAGAGATTTTATTATAGGATATTCGCTTTTTAGATTTTTTGTATCATATCTGTCAATCAATACTGGTATCATGCCAAATTGCTCTGCTGCTTCAAGGTTTGATTCACTGTCATCTATAAATACAGCTTCTTCTGGTTTAATTTTCAGCTCCTCAATTGCAATTTTAAATAAAATCTTTTCTGCCTTATTGGAACCATAAATAGAGGACATTATAAAAGTTGAAAAATATTGTCTTAAATTCTTGTTTATAAATACTCTTTCCAATGAAGGCCAGGTGTCTGAAACTACTCCTAATAAATACTTTTCTTTAAGCTTTATTAATGCTGGCTCTACATCGTCAAAAAACAAGAATTTTTCATCATTATATACATTGTCACGAGCCAAAAGTTCAATTATTTCATTATTAATATCGGGATAATTAGCTTCTCTTAATACAATTTCATAAAATTCCTTAAACATACTAAACTCTTGTTCTTCAGTTTTAACAAATAATATTTTATTAATATGACTGCAGGCCCTTTCCATAGCCCTGGCCATTTGTTCTTCAGTGCATGAAAGCTTACTTTTGTTTATAATATTAAAAAATTTGGGTGTAATAAACCAGTGACCTGTGGCGGGTACATTTAAAGTACGTCCCGAATCAAATAAAATTGCTTTAACATTATTCATTTTCATTACCTATCTCAACCCATCCGCACCATTTATAGTTCTTGCAGAAATCTACCGGTATAATACCGCAGTATGGTATCTCTAAATAAAATTTAAACTGCCTCATTACAATTCCATGGGTTACCACAATTATCTTGTCATAACATAGATATTTCTCCAAACACCTAAATGCTCTGTCAGCAACTTTACTAAGTTTTTCCCAATTTTTTGCATTATAATCAGAATAATCACCTTTGCAAATAGTACATTCTTTCCCTGCTTTTATAGCTTCCTCATCAGATGAATAGTTAAATGTTAAATCTGGCAGCCATTCATGAATGTCCACCTCTATATTTATATCCAAATTTCTTTCTTTTGAAATTATTGCCGCTGTTTGAAGTGTTCTGGTATATGGAGAGGATACAATAAGTTGTGCCCCATTTAACCTTTCATCTTTAGCAGCTGCTTTGGCTTGTTCAATCCCTCTCTGTGTTAATTGTGCCAGGTCTCTGCCATGACCTTTAAATTTACGTTCTGTTACATAGCTAAAATCCGGTTCTCCGTGGCGAATTAATATAAGCTTGGTCATCACCCATTCTCCTTCCATGAAGTTTTGTTATGTTCCATATGCTTCCATCATAATAATGTTATATTCTGCACAAAGATAAAAATACCTTTAAAATATCACCTTACATTATAATTTCATATTAACCGTTCCCACAAAAAAATACCTGTATCCCACTTTCACAGTGATATACAGGTATTTATGGTTGCATTATTTCCACCTAAAATTAACCAAAGTCGCATTTAAATTTTTAATTAACCGTCCCCTAGTATCAGCTTAAGCTATAAAGCTTTCATAATATGCTTCGTAGTCAATTTTGTCTTCTTCAAGACTATGGTCTATATTATAAAATTTTGAAATGTAGCATAAAAATTCTTGTTGAGATACCCCAGCCTCTTTAACTAAACCATCAAACTCTCTTAATATTTTTTCAGGAATTAAAGCTTTGCCGTTGCTCATATTATACACTCCTCATATTTAATATATACTATATTATATTATGATAATAAATTAAATATGACACATATATTATTTATTCATCATATATAATATACATATTAATTTTATTTTACACATTTAGTATATCACATATTTAAAAAAAGTAAAGTTAATTATAACTTTTCAATTTAAAAATATAATTTTTAAATTGGCTGTCGAGCTGTTGATTTCAAGGCAAACGGAAATTTCTAATTAACCGTCCCCTATAAAAAAATGGAATAGTAGATGAAATATTGGCAAAACAATGGTAAAATATTACTGTGCACATTATTTAAAAGGGGGCTAATTGATGAAAGTAAGTATGTCGCATTATTTAATGGAAACAAAACCTGAAATAAAAAAGTTAGTGGATATTTTATCTAAAGACTTTAAATATGTTTCCGTATTAGGTACTGATGTGTCAGGTAAAGTTTACTCTATAAGAAAAACAGGAGTAAACTTCCAGGATTCATTTTGGAATGAAAGAGGATTTGTGGTTAAAATTTTTAATGGAATTAATTACTCTGAGTTTTCATTTAATGAAATCTCACATAAAAATATCGAATTACTTGCATATAAAATTAAAAGCAATATTTTAAAACAGCTGGGGCAGGTAAATAACACAAATGTAATTAATAATTACCCATTAATCAGCGAGGAACAGTTAGCTGAAAGCTATATAGGAGAAGTAGGCATTATTCCTGAAACCACTGGAAGTAAAGAAATAATCAAAAAAATGACCGCAGTAAAGGATAAAGCTTTTGCGGCATCTGATGTTTTATTTGACTGCAGAGTTAATTATCAGCATGTACATGTTTCTAAAATATTTATTTCAAATAAAAAGGATTTAATGCAGTCCTATATTTTTAGTGAAGGCGCTATAGTTACTTTAGTAAAGAGAAATGATAACATCAAATATTGTTTTCAGCCCTTCTCAGGGCTTTATGGCACTGAGCTTATTGATTCTATGGAAGAAAAAGTAGATGAATTAGTTCATACCACAGAAAAGCTATTGGATGCAAAGCAAATTATACCAGGTGAATACGAAGTAATTTGTTCTCCAGATGTATCCGGAATTATTGCACATGAAGCATTTGGTCATGGAGTAGAAATGGACATGTTTGTTAAAAACAGAGCTCTGGCAGTGAATTACATGGATAAACAGGTTGCATCCAGACTGGTAACCATGAGAGATGGTGCTAAGTCTGCTCAGGATGTTTCCTCATACCTTTTTGACGATGAAGGTGTACTGGGTACAGATACAGTTGTTATTGATAAGGGAATTTTAAAAGCAGGGCTATCAGATACCCAATCTGCCCTATATCTTAAAAAAGCCCCTACTGGCAATGGCAAGAGACAGTCCTTTGAAAGAAAGGCATATGCCAGAATGACTAATACATTCTTTGAGCCAGGTAATGATAAGCTTTCAGATATGATAGCTTCTATAAAGCATGGATATTTTATTGACTGCCCAATGAGCGGTATGGAAGACCCTAAAAATTGGGGCATTCAGTGTATGGTTCAGTATGGTATTGAAATAAGGGATGGAAAGCTTACAGATAATTATGTTTCACCAATAGTTATGACAGGATATGTACCAGATTTACTTAATTCTATTTCCATGATATCAGAAGAAGTTCACCTCAGCGGAACCGGAGCATGCGGTAAAGGCTATAAAGAATTCGTTAAGGTTTCTTGCGGAGGACCATACATTAAAGGGAAAGCGAGGTTGGGATAATGAGCTGCAATTTTTCTAACATTATTGAAGATGTACTTAAGGAATGTGAAATTTCTCAATATAAGATAATTGAAACTGGAACTGTTTCCTGTGAAATGTTTTTTATTAAAAAGGCTCTGGATTTAAGCAGAGGCAAGGAAGTTACCCATTATACCGTTACAGTATACAAGGATTTCGATGATAATGGTAAAAAATATAAGGGTTCATCCCAGGTAAACATCCACCCTACAATGAATAGGGAAGAAATTAAATCATCCATTTTGGACGCAGCCTTGGCATGTAATTTTATTAAAAACGAATACTATGAAATTAATGTTAAAAATATTAAAAAGCAGTTCAACTGTGAAAGCAACTTTAAAGAAAAGGATATGTGCCACTGGATGGGTGACATGTCTAGAACCCTTTATAAAAATGACAACAAAGAAAAAGGATGGATAAATTCTTCTGAAGTATTTCTAAATAAGACATATACCAGAATAATAACTTCCAATGAAGTAGATGAATATTATGAAGGCTATGATGCCATGATTGAGTTTGTTACTAACTGGAGGGAAAAAGAAGAAATAGAACTTTATAAAAGCCTTAAATTCTCCGACTTTGATGAAAGCTTAATAAGTAATGCTTCAGAGGAAATGCTGTATTTAAGCGAGCAAAGAGCAAAGGCTCATAGTACAGTGGATTCAGGTAATTATGATGTTATATTTACTGGCTCTCCAGTAAAAACACTTCTATCCTATTATTATGAAAAAGCAAAGGCTGAGGCAGTTTATAATGGAACATCAAGCTTAAAAATAGGAGAGAATATTCAAGGAGAAAATGCAATTGGAGATAAAATCAGCATTATTCTTGACCCTGAATTAAAGGGTTCTACTTTGTCCAGTCCATGCGACAGTGATGGACTTCAGCTAAAGAAAACCTGCTTATATGAAAATGGAATTTTAAAAAGCTACATTGGGGATATAAGACACAGTTACTATTTAAGAGTTGAACCCACAGGTAATATTATGAACTATGTAGTTTTACCAGGATCACAAAGCTATAATGATCTGAAAAACAGCAAATATGTTGAACTTACTGCATTTTCAGATTTTCAAATTGATCCAATAACTGGGGATTTCGGCGGAGAAATAAGACTTGGATGGTATCATGAAGGAAATACTATTACCTCTATTACAGGAGGATCAGTATCTGGAAATATTAAAGATTTTCATAATAATATGATTTTATCTAAAGAAGTTCAGCAGATTAACAATTTTAAAGGACCAAAAGCAATGAAGATATTTAATGTATCTATAGCTGGTAAATAAAATATAATAACTCATATGGTTAACCATATGGGTTATTATTCATTTCACAGCTTATATTATCTATTTTAATATACTCTTGATTCTCTTATATTCCACAAAGGTTAATATTATCATTATAACATCAAAAATAGACAATACTATTAACCAGGTTGAGTGATAAATTGTATAACGATAAATCTGATATATAATAAACAAAACAAAGGAGACAATAGTAATTGGATAAGCCCATACCTTCCTCTTCCATAAGAAAATAACTAAAATTAATTTTATAACCCCATGAGAAATCAAATAGAAAACTCCGAAATTTTGAGTACTTACAGTAAACTTAGCGCTCAAATCTATCATGTATCTTGAAATCTTATCTCTGGGATCTTCCGACAGTTCATGTTGAGTTAGTAAAACAACTAACTTATTTAGTCTGGCTGGATTTAGAAACACCAGCAGAATTCCACCTATGATCTCTAGAATACCATCTATGCCTTTCAGCAATACCCCTACTTCAAAACTTTTATGTGCAATATCTTTCTTATTTAAACTTTTAATCTTCTGCATATTATCTTTATTCTCATCTTTTGACATGATTCTATTTCTCCTAATCTAACTAGTTTATTTATAATAATTACTTTAGCCCTAATACAGCAATCTGTCCATATTAAAATAAGTTAATTACTATATACTGATTCTTTTTTTATTTTTACATTTTAAAATTAAAACTATATTAAATTTCAAAGTAAATTACAAATTTCCTGTTTGTTCTTTCAATTAAATATAATCAAAAAACTTCCAAACTGACGATTAATTTTACATCAATTTGGAAGTCTTCATATTGTTAGTATTTAACAACTGCAGTTTTATTTTAATAGAAACTCACTTTAACTTATAAGTGAAAATTGTATCGTTACCCGCTTCTACAGTATCTTTATAAAAACATTTTATATTAGAAATACTTTCTGTATTTGTTATTAGAACAGGAGTTATAAGTTTCTTCCCGAGGGCTTCTATAAGGCTTTTATCAACTTTTATTATGGGGTCTCCAGCTTTAACATAGGCACCCTCTTGAGCTAATCTTTCAAACCCTTTTCCATCCATGTCCACAGTATCAATTCCTATATGAACCAATACCTCAATATCATTACTAGTTTTTATTCCAAATGCATGATTTGTTCTGAAAATCATCTCAATTTTTCCATCTACAGGAGATACTACTATATCACCTGTAGAATCAATGGCTACACCATCTCCTACAAGTCTTTGAGCAAAAGCATCATCAGGAACTTGTGATAAATCAATAACCTTTCCGGAAACCGGAGCAACAAATGACAATGTTTTTTTAAATAAATCAAACATATCAATATGGATTCAACAATTTCTCAAGTATTGTGAATCCAGATATTCACCTTCCTTTCTTTAAGTCAGCATCTCATGGCCTTTCAGCAGACTGCGATATTTTTTTATTCACTATTCTCTTCCGATTATACTGTTAATCTTTTGTTTGATAGGATCTGCTTTGGCTCCAAAAATGGCTTGTATACCACCTTTCACCTCTAAAACAGCTGTTGCTCCTGATTTTTTAATAATTTCCTTATTAACTTTTTTTACATCCTTAACTGCAACCCTTAATCTAGTTATGCAGGCATCTACATCTTCAATATTTTCTTGTCCGCCTAAAGCTTCTAATATAACCATTGCTACATTATCCAAAGAGTTATTCTGTGAAACAGTATCATTTTCCTCTTCTGTTTCATCTTCACGTCCTGGTGTCTTAACATTAAACTTTGTGATTAAAAATCTAAATGTAAAATAGTATAAGCATGCCCAAACAGCTCCAACTAGTAATACAAGAATCCAATTAGTTTTTGCATTTCCTTGCAATATACCAAACAAAGTAAAATCTATTAATCCTCCTGAGAATGTATTACCAATAGAAATATGCAATAAATCAGCGATCATAAATGACAGTCCATCGAAAAATGCATGAACGACATATAACCAAGGAGCTACGAATAAGAACATAAATTCAATGGGTTCTGTAATTCCTGTAACAAAAGAAGTTATTGCAGCTCCTAAAAATAATCCTCCCACTAATTTTCGTTTAGCTTTTGGAACACAATGATACATTGCTAAACATGCTGCTGGTAAACCAAACATCATTGTTGCAAAACGGCCTGCAAAAAAACGTGTACCATGCGTAAATAATCCTACATGATTTGGATCAGCCAACTGAGCAAAGAATATTTTTTGAGCACCTACTACAGTATGTCCTGCTACTTGTTCTACACCTCCTAATTCTGTATACCAGAACAGTGGATATATCATATGGTGTAATCCAACAGCTCCTGACAGCCTTAACAAAAACCCATATAAGAATGTACCGAATATTCCCAAACTTGCTATTCCTGTGCCTGCAGCTTTTAACCAATATTGGAAAGTTGGCCATGTTAAAAAGAATAAAAAGCCAATGCCTATAGAAGCAAAAGAGGATACTAT
The DNA here is from genome assembly GCA_029256485.1 of Clostridiaceae bacterium. The sequence goes on along the minus strand of JAQSXU010000010.1, from coordinate 8,057 downwards.
AGGAACAAATCTTGATCCACCAAAGAACCCTAAAACAGGAGGTAATTGAATATCATGGTATTTATTATGCAAATTTGATACTAACACGCCTATTACAATTGCACCTACAACTCCTGTATCAATTGATCCTACTGAAGGATTAAAGGCTCCAATCATGCCTTTTATTGATGCATTCATTACTAAAAATGACACAGCACCAGCTAATGCTGCTGTCCCCTTATCTGTTTTTGCTAAACCAGTTGCAAGGCCTATACACATAATGAGAGCTAAATTTCCAAATATAACATCCCCCGCTGATGACATTATTTTAAAGATTCCTTGTAACCAAAAAACATTTAATAATGGATAAGCTTGTACAGTATTTGGATTAGATAATGCACCTCCAATACCTAGAAGCAGACCTGCTGCAGGCAGAATTGCAATAGGTAGCATAAATGATTTACCAACTTTTTGTAATAGCTTGAACATTTCAACACACCCTTTACTATTTATAATTTAAAATTTATGAAGCCTTTTTACTTTTTCAATTTACTTATTGCATTAGTGAACTTCTTAGTTATAAGCTGAGGTCTTGTTATTGCTCCCCCGACTACTACACACCATGCACCTGCTTTAAGACAATCTACAGCAAGACCAGGTGTTTCAATATTTCCTTCTGCTATTATAGGTATCCTTATTTTTTCAGATAATTTACCAATTAATTCAATATCGGGCTTTGTGCTGTCCAATGTGTAGTCAGTATACCCGCTTAATGTGGTAGAGATAATATCAAAGCCTAACTTTTCTGCTTTTATAGCCTCTTCATAGTTTGATATATCAGCCATAATCAACCCATTGTAGATTTTTCTTATTTCTCTTATAAATTCTTCAAGAGATCTTCCATCTGGTCTTTGTCTGGCTGTTGCATCAACAGCAATTATTTCAGAATTTACTGTTAACAATGCTTTTATCTCTTCAATTGTTGGAGTTATATACACATCATTATCACCATATACTTTTTTATATATTGATATTAAAGGTAAGTCTACATTTTTTTTAATTTTTAAGCAGTCCTGAGGCGTATTAGCTCTTATTCCTACGGCACCTCCTATTTGAGCTGCTTTTGCCATTCTCATCATTATTTCAGAGCTATAAAGCGGTTCCTCCTCTAATGCTTGGCAGGATACTATTAGTCCTCCTTTGAGTTTATCTAATGCTTCAACTGAACTTCTCATGCCAAATCCCTCATTTCTAAATTTATATGCTAGTTTGACGTTTTTGTAAAAGGTACCATCTACAAATTTAATATATCATATCATATAATTTTTGTCTATACAATATTAATATTGTCTTTACAATATTTATTGTGTATAGACCATAATTATGATATTTTATTATCTTATTGAATTCTCCTTAAAATAAAAAAAATCCTAAAAATTTTAGGATTTTCTCATCATCTGAAATTATTTAGAGTTAATTAACGATTATTATTAAAAAGTACCATATTATAAGAATATCTCTCCGGATGATAAATTGTTCTAGTATATTCTATGGGGTTCTCGTCTTCATTATAGACTATTTTTATAGATGCTAGTCCAAAGCCCCTTGCTTTACCTAAAAGCATTTCAGCCTCTCTTTTGCTCATATTAATAGCTTTTATACTCTGCTTCATATAATTAAATGTGACAGAATATTCTTCTTTGGTTATTTCATAAAGAGAACATCGTGCAAAATTATATTTAATAAGACCTGGGAAATATTTTTCTGGTAAATAGCAGTATTCTATAGCCATAGGTTCATCATTTGCCAGCCTTAATCTGTTTAAAAAATATACTTTGTCATTATCGGAAAGTTTCAAATTTTCTCTCATTTCTTTATCGGGAGTTATTTTTTCGAAATAAATAATTTTGTTTCCAGGTACGAGCCCTCTTTTTCTCATGTCTTCGCTAAAGCTCTCTATTTCAAGTTTTTTTTCAATGACTTCTTTTGAAACAAAGGCTCCTTTGCCTGGTATTCTATATAAAACTCCCTGATTAACAAGATTGGAAACAGCCTGTCGTATTGTCATCCTGCTTACTTCAAAGAGTTCTGTCAGTTCTCTTTCTGTTGGCAGTGCTTCTCCGGGAAGATACTTTTTTTCTTTAATTTTCTCCTTTATAAATTCTTCCAACTGAGCATAAATTGGAATTTCAGAATTTTTATCCAACATGTCGAAACCCTCCTGATAATATATATATAATACTATTATACACAAAAAAACAAAGTTATCTATACATAAATAATTTTGTATAGACAACTTTGTTATTCTTAAATTAAATTTAATATTTCTTCTGGCTTTTGAGCAGCTAATGCCTTTAATACAAAATCATCTCTTTCAATAATATCCATTAATTGTTTAAGTGCATTCATATGGTTTAGTTTGCTTATTGTTGAAATTGCAATAAGTATACTTACTGGGTCATTTTCCTTATTTCCGAAAGATACCGGAGTTTTTAAGGTTAATATACTAATACCAGTTTTCAGCACTCCATCTTCAGGAGAGGCATGTGGCATAGCAATTCCGGGAAGAATAACTATATATGGGCCAACCCTCTTTACAGTATTTACCATTGCATCTATATAAGATTTTTCTATACAACCATTATCCATTAAGATTTGCCCACTTTTTCTTACTGCATCCTCCCAAGTTTTAGCTTCTATATTAATATTTATAAAATTTGTATTTATGAGTTCCTTTAAAGAAGGTTTGTAGTCCTTATTCATTTTGTCATCTTTTATATTTAAATATACTGCAAGTTTGTTTTTTAGAATATGGTAATCTTTAATAGTGCAATTATCTTTTATTATATCTAAAATTTTATCAGCAGTATTTTTTCCCATGTGTTGAATCATATTTTCTTCTCTCTTAATAAATTTAGCAAAAAATAAACTTAAATCGCTGATATTATTTTCAGTTAAAAATGTATTTACTTCAATGCATCTTATTTTATCCACATCAATTGGAATTGTAGTCACAATTAAGTCTATACTATTGTTTGATTTAAGTACTTTCTCTATATCTTGACTTGATATAGTGTCAATTATATTAATATCAAATATAGATTTTAATTTAGTGGCAACGAACTTTGATGTTCCAATACCTGTAGCACAAACAACAAGTACATTAGGTCTTTTATAATTATTATTATTAATTCTCTCCAGTGATGCCATAAAGTGCAAAGTAAGGTATCCTATCTCTTCTTCACTTATGTTACTTTCTAACTCTTTTTCAATGAACTTCACACTTTCCTCTATGTTTTTAAACATATCATAAAAGTTTTCTTTAATTTCATTTATTAATGGGTTTTTAATCTTAAGGTCATGCTTTATCCTATATATTGCCGGTCGGATATGCTGAACTAGACCATCAAAAAGTTGGTTATCATTGTTAAAATTAATGTGAGCCTTATTTCCTGCATTTTCTATCAAAGTAGATGCAATAAGATGGATATGAACCCAATCATCTTTATCCAGATTTCCCATATAAGTAACGTTACTTCCAAGAAGATGAATGGTTATATACCCTATTTCATCCTCAGGAATAGAAATACCGAATTTCTCTTCAAGCATATTGGCTATACTAGAGGCAATTGCAAACTCTGCAGTCTTTCTTAAATTTTTAAGTTCCTCTTTATCCATAACTATATCCTTTGACAGCTGTATTCTTTTTACAGCAATTGCTATATGAATAACCAGGTTATTAAAGGCATCATCTGAAAATGTACTTTCCATCTGCTCCTCAGCAACCTTTATACTATTTTTTATAAAGTCCAAATCAATGTCCTTAAAAAGTCTAATGGAACTAATATTAAGAAAATTTAAAGTATCCATACTTTGAAAAAGAATCCTTGTAGCGGACTTCCTAATATCCAACTCATTTCCTGATACCTTTATACCATGTCCCTTAGAGCTTTCAAGAGATAAATTGTTTTCTATAAGCCATTCTCTAACCTGATTTAAGTCATTGATTATAGTACTGCGGCTTACCATCATCCTATCTGAAAGACTGTTTATTGTTATAAAACCACTTTTGTTTAAAAGCTCACAAAGCATATAGAGTACTCTCTCTTTTTGAGAAAGCACATAATCATAATTATTAATTTTACCTAAAATTTCAAAAAGCTTTTTTATCTCATTATCATTTAGTTTTAAAATAATTCCTACATTAGGTTTTCTTACAAGCTTTGGAATACCAATATCCTTTAAATAATCATCTATTCTATCCAAATCATTTCTTACAGTCCTAGGACTCATATTAATTTTTTTTGCAATATCATTTATCATGATTGGATTACTGCTACTTATTATCATATCTAAAATACTTGAGCATCTGTTGTTTAACACACTATATCACCTTCTTTGCCCTAGAAATATAAATACATGTTTTTTTACAAGATAATTTTCATTTGTAGTATTAATTATAGTGCACTTCATGGAAATAAGGAACTGCAGCAGTAAACTGCAGTTCCCCATAATACTTAAGCTTCTATATTGTTTAATGCCTTTGATTTAGTCTTTACAAAGTTGGGAACTATAAGAGCTATTAAAATCAGAGCAACAATAACTATTACTCCAGTTTTGCCAGCCAAATTTGATGCCTTTCCAAGAGTTATGCCAAGAACACCAAAGTCAAAGTCACCAAAGGTTGTATTCTGGAATCCAAGGGAACCAAGTACTGGAAGAAGCAGTGCAGGTGCAAATGTTATTAAAAGTCCATTTGTAAATGCTCCCGCTATAGCACCCTTTCTTCCTCCTGTTGCATTACCAAATATGCCTGCAGTTGCTCCACAGAAGAAGTGTGGTACCATTCCTGGGATGATAAGTACTCCTCCAACAGCTCCAAGTATAAGCATTCCTATAACACCGCCAATGAATGAGCTAACAAAACCTATTACAACTGCTGTAGGAGCATATGTGAAGAATACTGCGCAATCAACAGCAGGTATAGCATCTGGTATAACTTTTGTTGCAATCCCTTGGAATGCTGGAATAAGGTCTCCAAGTATCATTCTTACACCATTGTAAACAACTGTAACACCTACTGCAAATTTAAGTCCTGACATAAGTGCAAACAGTATTGGTGATGATCCATCTGATATAGTTGAAACATATGTTGGACCAGCTGCAATTGCAGCTACAAGGTAGAAAAACATCATTGTAATTCCAGTTGCAATAGTTGTATCTCTAAGAAATCCCCACTTTTCAGGTATTTCTATCTTTTCAGTACTTTCTTCAGGCTTGCCTACTTTGGAACCAACCCATGCTGAAATATAATAAGCTAAACTTCCAAAGTGGCCCATGGCAATTTCATCACCATCAGTAACTTTTAATGTATATTTTTGTCCAATTGCCGGTGATATTGCACTCCATGCTCCAAGTATAAATCCACCAAATAATATCAATTCAGTTCCCTTCATTCCTGAAGTTCCAAGAACTGCTGATAATAAACATGCCATAAAGAAACTATGATGCCCAGTTAAAAATACATATTTATATTTTGTAAATCTAGCTATTAAAAGGTTTACTAAAAGTCCAACAATCAATATTGACATGGTTTCCACACCTAACATCTTTTGTGCTACAGAAACAATTGCTTCATTATTTGGAACAACGCCTGTTATGTGAAAACCCTTTTGAATCATCTTCCCAAGTGGATCAAGATTTGCAGATATAACATCAGCACCAGCTGCTAACATAAGATATCCAAGTATTGGCTTCAAGGTTCCTGTAAGTACCTTGTGAGCAGGTTTTCTTAATGCTACAAGTCCCACAAATGCCATCATACCTATTAATAATGCTGGCTGTTTTAAAAAGTCTCTAAAAAATTGTAATAATGCTAACATATAATTCCCTCCTATTTTTTTAATTCTTCTGCTTTTTTCTTAATAATATCAAGCACGTCTTCAACAATTTTCTTCTTATTGATATAACTTCTTACCACTGCCACCTCCCTATTTTCAAATTGTTCTGCAAGTTCTTTTACAGTTATAATTAAATCTGCTTTTTTACCTTGAGCGGAATTAAAATCAGTTGATTCAACATTTGCAGCTATGCCATTTTCCTTACATATTTCCTCTATTTTCATAGCAAGCATAAGGCTGCTTCCAATTCCATTTCCACAAACCGTTAAAATATTCATAATAATTCCTCCATCTCTTTTTATTATTTATACTTTTTCGACCCTATAAAGTTAAGAATTTCTTCCTTTGATGTTGCACTTCTTGTAATTTTTAAGAACTCTTCGTCTTCTATAAGCTGCATAAATTGTGCTAATATTTCAACATGTGATGTATTATCAATAGCACATAAAAATATAACAATATCTACAGGATCATATTCCTCATTGCCAAACTTAACAGGGTTTTTAAGCTTTATAAGCCCAATTCTTATCTTCTTAGCTCCTGCTTCAGGCCTTGCATGAGGCATTGCTATACCAGGCGCTATTACAATATATGGCCCCATTTTATTTACGGTATCTACCATAGCTTCAATATAACTAGGTTCAATAGCGCCATCTATTTCTAAAAGTTTTCCACCTAGTCTTACAGCCTCTTCCCAGTTTTTTGCTTCCACATTTACTTCAACTGTTTGTTCATTGATTACATCTTTAAGCATTAGCTCTGTCACCTTCCTTATAATTATATAATTGAAAATCCAAGACTAGATGCATCTTTATAGAATCCCCTTACAGTTTCAAGTGAATATTCAACCAGGCTCTTTCCCATACTAGGTATCTTTTTAAGTACATCATTTGTTACAGTAATTATTTGGCAGCCGCATTCATCTGCTTCCACAATATTGTAAAGTTCTCTGCAACTTGCCCATAAAAGTTCTGCACCTTCTGTATTTTTACAAATGCTGCTTGCTTCTTTCATAATTTCCACTGGATTTTCTCCTGTATCTGCTATTCTTCCTGCAAACACTGAGATGATACTCTTTACACCAGGTTTAAGCGCTGCTGCCACATCTTTTATCTGTTCCAATGTAAATATGGCAGTTACATTAAGGTGATAACCTTTATTTGAAAGTTTCTTAATAAGGGGGACTGATGATTCACCTTTTGTATTTGTAACAGGAATTTTTATATAGACATTATCTCCAAGAGCTGCAAGCACTTCTGCTTCCTTTTCCATACTCTCAAAGTCATCTGAAAAAACTTCGAAGGATACAGGCATATCTTTTATATTCTCTAATACTTTCTTTGCAAATTCCTTATAATCAGTAATTCCAGCTTTTTTCATAAGTGACGGGTTAGTTGTAAATCCTTTAACTAATCCTTTATGGTATGCATCCAGCATATCTTTTAAATCTGCTCCATCTGCAAATATTTTAATTTTTAACTCTTGGTACTTCATTAAAATCACTCCTTAGTTTTTGTAACCATTTTCATTTCTGTGCTTTAATTATATAAAGTAAACTGTTTCATATAAAGTTCAATATACTTCCACTTAATTGTGGCAAAATTAAGTATGCGGTATATAATCATACTGAATAACATAAACTAAATTTTACCTTTCTATAATTCTTTACCATTGCTTATTAATTCACTATAATGTTAAGTAACTATATAATTTTAGAGTAAATCTATAAAAAAGTTAAGTTTGTGAATATTTCATAATTATAATGCATTTAGTTAGGAAGGTTGATTAAAAATGAAATTAGATAAAAAATTATTGCAATACTGCCTATATGCCGCGGCAACAGTAATACTATCCTATATTGGTATAGCTGTTTTTAATAATTTAGGAAGTATATTTAATCTACTATTTAATACATTAAGAACAATTGCAGACCTTGTGAAGCCCCTTATTATTGCTCTGATAATTGCTTACTTATTAAAACCGGGTGTACGACGTATTGAAAACTTTCTGGAAATCAGAAAGATTTTTAAGAAGCCTGCCTCCAGAAGAACAATGGGAATTTTAATTATGTATACACTGATAATATCAATTTTTATTGCAGTTCTAAGCGGTATATATATTATGATCGGCGGAAAGCTTTCCAATAATGTAACCATATCTGCTATGACGGGATATCTA
>JAQSXU010000088.1 GCA_029256485.1 Clostridiaceae bacterium | reverse complement strand
TGCTAAACCCTACAAATGGAAAAAGGCAGATGTAGCGTAGCGTCAAGGTGGTAGTCCGCCTTAATTTTTGTAATACATTTTGGTACAGGCACTAGCTATATAGTTATCTAGTTATCTTCTTATCTTGTTATCTTCTTATTATTTTAAATTATATTCCCTATAAGTTACCCATCTGTCCCTGTTCCATCTAAGTATTGAAATGTTATCAAAATATATTTTAAAGGAAGCATTGTGCATATTTACATATTCCCATATGTCCTTAAATTTATAATCTCTTATGCGGGTAACTACAGTGCAGTGGAACACCTTTTCTCTGCCTTCATTAGCTTTCCATTCTAAATTGGGTATAGTCTTTAATTTGTCTATAAAATCATCATGAACTTTAACCCCTTCTTTTGGCATGTCTATTTTCATAAATACCACACTATCTCTGAATTTGCCAAAGCCTTCTATTGAGGCTTCCTGTTTGCTGTTGCTTTTAACAAATTCCTCAACTGCATTTTCAATAGGTTTAATGTGTTCAATTTCGAAGGGTGCTTTAATTGTGAAATGGGCGGGGAGTCTCTGAGGCTTCACATTAAATTTACTGCAGACTTCAGATACTAATTTTTCATAAAATTCAAGTGCACTTCCTTTAATCAAACATACAATTACATAACGTTCCATTGAAAAAACCACCTTTTAATAGTTTTATACACAAAATCATATTCATGTATATTATTAACTAATAATATGTGCTTTTATACTGAGTATGTCTTTTCTTAATATTTTAAGATCTTCACTGCATTTGGTAAAATCAAACTCAGTGAAACTTTTGTTGTAAACTAAAACTTTTCCATTCACGATAACCGTATCAACATTGCTGGCATTGGCTGAATAAGTCAAAACTGAATAATAATCGTAGATTGGCTGCATATTTGCTGAAGATGTTTCAAAAATAACAATATCGGCTTTTTTTCCTGTTTCTATGGAGCCAATATACTTATCCATACCTATTGCTCTTGCTCCTCCCATGGTGGCCATTTCAACTATTTCCCTTGCAGGAAACAGCGATCTGTCTTTGTTAAAAAGCTTATGAATTTTACCAACTAAGGACATTTGAGTTATGATGTCCAATGTATTTCCACTCATTGGCCCATCACTTCCTAAACCCACTTTTAACTCTCTTTTAAACATTTCTTTTAAAGGAGGAACTCCTTTTCCTGCCTTAGCATTTGCACCAATATTATGAGCTATACCAATATTTCTTTTTTCAATAATATCAATATCATTGTCTGTAACATGAATTAAATGAGCTGCAATAAATCTATCATTAAGTACTCCAATACTATCTAAATACTGCACAGGAGTCATGTTATATTCGTTTTTATATTTTTCAATTTCATAATCCATCTCAGAGACATGCATAATCATTGGAACATTATATTTTTCAGATATGCAGAAAGCCTTTTGAAGGTGTTCGCTGTCACAGCTGTAGGGTGCATGCGGTGCTATAGCTGGTGTAATAAGATTATCATTATTCCACTGTTTTATAAACTTCTCACCGTACTCTAATCCGCCATATGATTCCTTTGAATCCGGTACTGGAAAATTCATAACTGTTTCTCCCAGCACCGCTCTGATACCCATTCTCTTAGCTGCCTTTGCTACCTCATCTTCAAAATAATACATATCAGTAAAAGTAGTTACCCCGGAAAGAAGCATTTCTGAAATAGCATATTTAGAACCTAGTGAAACCAAATCTCTATTAACCAGCTGCTTCTCAAGAGGGAAAATGTATTTTTTTAATCTATCAGGTACATCATCACCTAAACTGCGAAAAACCACCATAGCTGCATGGGTATGAGTATTTACCATGCCCGGCATTAATATACCGTCATTACCATCGATTATTCTTGTGCTTTTGTATTTTTTAAGCAGTTCTGCCCCACCCACTGCTTTAATTATATTATCTTTTATTACCACTACTCCATTTTCAATAATTTCCATGTTATTGTTCATGGTAATAATATTTACATTCTTAATTATTAGATAATCCATTAATTCACCTTCCTAAAATCAACTAAACTATTGACAAAATAAACTTACAATTTCTTGACTTTTGACTCTAATAAGTCCTTTATCACTAATTTTTAAAGCTGGACTCACAGGTAAACACAAAGTGCTTAATGACATTATTTCATTATTATGCTTATAGCCAAGATTTCTCATAGCCTCCCTGACAGCTTTCAATTTTTCCGCAAGTTCCCCTATTGGTTCTTCAGACAATATTCCCGCAACCGGCAGTTTAAGTGCAGCTATTATCTCTCCATGTTCTACTACACAAATTCCTCCATGATTTTCAATGACCCAATTGGCTGCTTTAGTCATGTCCTCAGGACATTTGCCCATCACCATTAAATTATGGCTGTCATGAGCATATGTTGTTGCCACTGCTCCACTTTTTATTATGTCTCCTCCAACTAGTCCAAAAGCCTTGTTTTTATTTTTATTATACCTTTCAAAAACAGAAATCAAACAGTAATTTGATTTCTGCCAGTCAAGCTGTCCTTGACAAACTGGGATTTTATCACATATTTCTTCTGTAAATGTGTTATTTGAACTAACCTTCATTATTCTGCACAAAATTTCCATTTTATCTCCAGAAGCATTTACAACAAAGTCCTGCTTTGAAAGTTTATCAAGTATTACACTATTATAGAAGTGTTTAGGAAAATTATAAATATTTTTTTCGTCCTGATAATTATCATTATCCTTTACATTTTCGCCATTCTTGTATACAGCTTCAATATTAAAATTCTCAATATCCTTAAGCAATATAAAATCTGCCTTTTTTCCAGGAGCAACTGCTCCTCTGTCAAAAAGCTTCATTCTATTTGCAGGTGTGTATGTGGATACATATACAGCCATTTCTTTAGGCATTCCCATCCTAATTGCCTTCTTGATCAACCCATTAATATGTGAATCCACTAGTTTATCTGCCATTACATCATCTGTAACCAGACAAAAATGCTCATACAAATTATTTTCCATTAGGTAATTAATATTTTCCATGGTCATAGATTTTTCTTGTATTTCCATAAACATTCCATTTTGTATTTTTTCCTGTAATGACTTAACTGTTTGCTGGGTGTGATCTCCATCTACTCCGCTGTAGATATACTTAGAAAGCTCTAAGCCTGATATTTTGGGGCAGTGACCTTCCAGTATCAGCTCTGGTTTTTTCTCCTTTATGAGCCTTATTATTTTATTAATTCTGGAGTTTTCATTTTCTACCAGATCCTTAAAGTTCATTACTTCTCCAAGACAAATTACATTTTCTAGCTTAATTAGTTCATCAACCTCTTCCACATCTATATCCCCGCCGCAGGTTTCCAATTGAAAAGAAGTAGAAGGAACAGAACTTGGAATCCCATAAAATATATCCACCAAATGGTTACATTTTATATTTGCCATAGCTTCTATTCCTTCTAATCCAAAAACATTTGCAATTTCATGAGGATCTGCCACAACAGTTGTTACACCATGAGTAACAACTGTCTTAGCAAATTGAAGTGGAGTTGTCATGGAGCTTTCTATATGCATATGTATGTCTATTAGTCCCGGTATAAGATAATTTTCCTTTCCGTCAATTACCCTTTTAGACTTTAATTCCATACAATGTGGTTCTGATATATGAAGAAATTTACCATTTAAAACAGCCACATCTCCATGCAGAAACTTTTTAAAGTAGGAATTAAATACCTGCACATTTTTAATTATCAAATCTGCTTCCATACTGACTCCCCTTTAACTATTTATTAAACAATCTATTCCATTGATCTATCCAAGATTTTAAATGCTTATTTATAGTTTTATAATCTAAAGTATTTGACTTATTAGCATTGTCTCCATAAGTTAAATTTGCTGCATCTTTTTCAGATAACTTTACATCCACATTAATAGGTGAATCTCCAACTGTTGAAGCAGTTTTACTTTCAACTTCCGCACTTAAAACATAATCAATGAATTTTAATGCTAAGTCTTTATTTTTAGAATTCTTATTAATATTAATTGTGTTAAAGTTTAAATATGCACCTTCTGTTGGATTTACATATACAGCATTTGGTACAGCTTTCTTTATAGAAGCAACTACGAAATCTGCAGCTACTGCAGCTGTAATTTCACCATTAGTGAACATATTTACTAAATCTGAAGATTTTGTGTAAGTTTTTACTACATTTGGCTTTAGATCCTCTAATGCTTTAAATGCTGCTGCTCCATTGTCACCAGCTATATCTGTGCCAGCCTTTTTACCAGCAGCAACTACCATGGAAGGTCCAAAAGTAGTTGTAATTTCAGGAATTGCTATTTTACCCTTTAAGTCTGATCTCCATAAATCATTCCATGAAGTTATTTTACCGCTTACCTTTGAAGGGTTGTACACAATTGCTGCACGATTTAATGTATATGCAGGACCATAGCCAGCATCCACAAATTTTTGTGCCACAGGTAAAACTTTTTTAGCGTTAGGAACCTTACTATAGTCTATTTTTTCAAATAAACCATCTTCTATTCCCTGTTGAGAATAAGCTTCAGCTAAATATATTACATCTACATAACTGTTAGCATTATTTTTAAGCTTTGCTAATCTTTCATCGTTGTTTCCAGTTTCAACTACAACTTTCACATTATTTGCTTTTTCAAAAGGTTCAATTACATTCTTCATGTACTGATCTTGATTAAGCCCCCAGGTTGATACTACTAACTGTTTTTGTGCTGCAGAATTGTCTCCTGACGCCTTCTTAGCACCACAGCCATAAAGCATTGTTGTGGTAATAATACCTACTAATAATAATGGTAATTTTCTCATGTTTTATTCCTCCTTAGTACTTTTAACTGTTATTAATTTATTTGAAGATAAATGTAATTTTACCTTATCTCCTTGATTGTAAATGTGTTCTTTATTACTATTGACTATCATTGCACCTAATTTTGTTTCAATACTGTATTGATAACCCTTTCCCAGAAAAGTTCTTATCTCCACTGTCCCATCTATAACATTATCACAATTATCGTTTTCTTCAGTAAAAATTACAATATCTTCAGGTCGTATTGTGCCTTTAATATTTTCACTTTCAATTTTTTTAGAATTTTCTATCTTAAGAATAATGCCCCCTTTAGCTTCAAAAATCCCCTGCTCTTTATACTTTAAGTCTATAAAATTTTCAAAGCCTACAAATCTAGCTACAAACTCAGTTTCAGGATATGAATATATTTTTTCCGGAGAGTCATACTGCTCCACTAAGCCCTTATTCATAACAGCTACTTTATCGGAAATAGAAAAGCATTCTTCCTGATCATGTGTTACAAATACAGTTGTAATCCCAAGCTTCTGCTGTATTTTTCTTATTTCAACCCTCATTTTAAGTCTAAGCTTAGCATCAAGATTGCTTAATGGCTCATCTAAAAGAAGCAGATCTGGATTAATAACTAATGCTCTTGCTAATGCAACTCTCTGCCTTTGACCTCCAGAAAGTTCCCTGGGATATCTCGAACTGTACTCTTTTAAATCAACAATATCTAACATTTTCAATACTGATTCTTTTATTTTGTTCTTATTTACCCTTCTTAATTTCAAACCAAAAGCTACATTATCAAAAACTGTTAGATGAGGGAATAAGGCATAACTTTGAAATACCAATCCAAAATTTCGTTTATGAGTTGAAACTTTAGTGTAATCTTTACCATTAAATATAAAATTACCCCCGGTTGGCTCTAAAAACCCTGCAATCACTCTTAGTGTTGTTGTTTTACCGCATCCGCTTGGCCCTAACAGTGATACCAATTGGCCTTTTTCTATATCTAAACTTAATTCCTTTAGAATATCCGTTTTTCCATCATATGAAACTGTTATTTCTTTTAATTTTATTAGTGCCATACTTCATCCTCCAATTTATTTTGCAAAATTGCTTAATCCTAAAGTTTTTTCTACTATGAACATAATAAGTACAGTAAATACCATAAGTATAACTGACAGTGCAGAAATAGTGGGATCATAGTTGTATTCTACATAACTCATCATACTTATAGGCAGCGTACTTATTCCTGGCCCAGTTAAAAATAAGGATACAGAAACATTATTAAATGAATTTATAAATGACAGCATAAACGCTGCTATAACTCCTGAGGTTACATTGGGAAGTACAACTAAGAAAAAAGATTTTACCCTTGTTGCACCTAGGCTCACTGCTGCCTCCTCAATGGAAAAGTCCAAATTTTCAAGGCTGGATCCAATTACTCGTATTATGTATGGTATAACTATTATTACATGTCCAATAAGAAGGCTTGTAAAAACATCTAATTGCAGCTTTATAATAAGATACTTAAATGAAGCAAAACCTAATACCACACCAGGTACTATTATTGGAGACAAAAAAATGTTTTGCAGCACAGCTCTGCCTTTATAGCTCTTTCTGCTTAATGCATATGCCGCTGGTATTCCAATAATCAGTGAAATAGTAGTTGCTAAAATTGCAATTTTTATACTTATTCCCAATGTTGTCATAAAAGTTTCAGAATTAAAAACATTAACAAACCACTTTAGACTAAAACCTTTTGGCGGAAAAGACATAAAACTACTGGAATCAAAAGCTGTAGAAATAATTATAAGTAATGGCGCACACAAAAATATATATACTAAAGTTATGAATATGGTTAATAACTTGTTTTTTCTCATGTTACACACCTCTTTCGTACATTTTGGAGGCAAGCTTGTTTATCATCAACATTACTGTTAGAGTTATTAAAATCATAACAGTGGAAAGTACGGAAGCTTGAGTCCAATCGCTGAGTGTCATAGCCTTTTGATAAATTAATGTTGCCAAAACTGTATTCTTATTTCCTCCCAAAAGCTGAGGTGTAGTATAAGCCGTAAAAGTACCTGTAAAAACTAACACACTTCCAACAATCATACCTGGAACACTTAATGGGAATATAATTTTTAAGAAAGCTTCAAATCTGTTTGCACCTAAGCTTTCGGCTGCTTCCATAAGATCATCTTGAATGTTGTCCATAACGCCTACCATAGATATAATCATTAATGGTAAAAATAAATATACGGAACCAATTATTATTGCGAACTCAGTATATAATAGCTTTTGCGGTTCATTAAATAAATGTGCTGCAACAAGTATCTTATTTATAATTCCATTCTTCCCCAATATTGTCATCCATGCAAAGGATCGCACTACTGAATCTGTAAGCTGAGGAAATATAGCCGCTGCAAGAAGTATTCCTTTCATCTTTTTGCTGCTTTTAGCTATGTAATAGGATGTTGGTACTCCAAGAGTTATGCATATTATTGTGGTGATTAAACTTATTCTTATCGTTCGTATTAATATGCTCATATAATAATCATCTTTAAAAAAATTCGCATAATTTTTTATTGTTATTTGCTTTGATTCAAAAAAAGTAGGTATTGTCGTGTTTAAAATAGGCAGGAATAGAAAGAGTAAAATAGCTACCAGTCCTGGTATTAATAGTAAATAAACACTTCGTTTTTTCATAATCGCTTTTCCTCCTTGCCATGCTAAATTTTGCAGTGGTTATAATATGCTAAGATATTTGCTGTGAATCCTTCCAAAAACACGAACATTATTTTAATTGTCGTGCTAATTGTTCATTTTCATATAATATCATGTATATTTTCATGTGTCAATAATTATATGTACAAATAGACAAAGCCATTCTTACTAATATATAGTAAGAATGGCTTTGTCTGCACAATATTTAATATTAATTTTAGTTATGGATTTTCTAGAAACTTAAATTTTTTCTGTTTATTACCCTAAAAACTCAGGGTTTTCTACATGATCAGCACGGATTGCCTTTTGTAAAATAGTCAAATCAATTTGATTACTGTATTCATCAAGTTTAATGGGATACTTTGTTCCGCATTTCTCACATTGAATAAATTCCTGGGAATTTTCTTTTTCTCTATTATCAAATAAAAATGGTACAGATTCAACTCTATTACAAATTTTGTCATAGTTTTTGGAATTAATCTTATATGTGTATAAATAAGTTGCTTCCCTTTTAATAATAAAATCTTCTCCTCCGCATCTTGGGCATTCTAATGATTCATTAAAATCCATTGCAAATACTTCCTCTCAATTAAAATACATAAAAAGCTTTATTATTACTTAATATTATTTAAAAAAATAAGAATACTATACATGGATTCATCAGAAATATATATTTTTCTAAATTTTAAGCAAAGAAATACCCCCTAAATAATTATTTTACTTAGGGGGTAAGTTAGTTCCTTATTTCACAGCATTGATATTTTCTGCTTGTGGTCCTTTTGGTCCGTCAACTACTTCATAGGAAACCTTTTGACCTTCTTCAAGTGATTTATAACCCTCTGATTTTATTTGAGAATAATGTGCAAACACATCATTTCCATCTTCTCCTGTAATAAATCCAAATCCTTTTTGAGCATTAAACCATTTAACTGTACCATTCATGAAATGTGTACCTCCAAAATTTTATTTTTTCTTAAACTCATTGTAATAATTTACCAATAAAATTTCGAAATCAGAACATTATTTTTATAAGAACTAATTAAAATATATTTGTTTAAATTAATTACGATTTATTTAAGCACTTATTAAGTATACCACTGTTTGGCAACTAAATCAAATCTTATTAATAAATCATATTTTTTTCATTTATCCCTTAAATCTCTTAATTGATTTATATTTTGATTTATTTTTATCTGATGCGTCTATATAATCATAATCTCCTGATTCCGTCTTTCTAATGCCTAACCTTTCCATGCTTTTTCTAGTTACTTTTAATTTATTACTCATAATATAATCTCCTTTCATGCTCATTCAGCTTTAAAATTTTATGCAAAGAGAATATATATAAAAGATTTTTATGTGCGAAAGCATTGAAATAGATTAAAACCATAAAATGCTTAATTGCATGGAAAATATTATAGGAATTTTTCTATTGGCAGAATATTATTTTAAGCTATTATCGTAGTTAAAGAAGGTAAGCAGTTTGTTACTGCTCACCTATAAATTTATTATTTCATTTGGTTATTTTGTCCTTGATTCTGCTGTCCTATTTGTCCAAACTGGCCAAATTGACTCATTTGCGCCTGCTGCTGTCCCATTTGAGTTAATTGCTGCTGAGCCTGATCTATAATTTGGTTCATTTGATTAAGAACCTGATTTGATAAAATCTGCTGGTTAGCTTGATTTAATGAATTTATAGCATGCTGAACAGACTGCTGTAACTGCTGTTGTGATTGCTGCTGCTGCTGCTGTGCCTGTTTCCTGAAATTATCTATTTGCTGCAAAAGCTGATTTGCAGTTTGCTGACCCTGCTGGTTTTGGCTTCCCTGCTGATTTTGCTGTCCCTGGCCCTGGTTTGAAGGTACTGTGGTTAACTTAAGCTGATTCAACGTGCTCTCAACCTCATTAAGCTGATCTTTTAGGCTGCAAAGTTCTGCCCCTATCTCTACATCATTCTTCTTTTCATATATACTTTCCAAAACCTTTTTATTTTTTTCGTCCAATATACTTCACTCCTTTGTTTTAATTAAAATGTGCCACATGATTATAATTTGCAGTTATCATCATATTTATTCTCTTATTTTTAATCAAACTTTATGAATAATTATTAGATCTTCATTTAAAAATCATTTAAAAATAATCACACATATGATAAACTTTTGCTAGTATGTTTTGTATTTAGGGTGGTTAAACTAAAATGGATATAAAAGAAAAAATTAAAACACTTCCGTCTTCTCCAGGAGTATATCTTATGAGAGATTCACTAGGAAATATAATTTATGTTGGAAAATCAAAAAATTTAAAAAACAGAGTTTCATCTTATTTTCAAAAATCAAAAACAAAACCTCCAAAGGTTGTTAAGCTGGTGAAAAATCTAAAGGACTTTGAATACATACTCACTGATACAGAATTTGAAGCCTTTCTTTTAGAATGTAAGTTAATACAAGAGCTGAAACCAACTTATAACAGACAAATGAAAAATCCTAATTCGTATACTTATATTAAGATAAAAAAAGATGAAAAATATAGTGCTATTGAAATTTCTAGTGAAATAAATATAAATGACGGCAATATTTACTTTGGACCATACACAAACAAAAATACAGCTTCACGTGGTATTGATGTCATAAGAGAATATTTTAAAGTGCCATGCTGTAGTAATTTTAGAAAGTCATCATCATGTTTAAACTATTCCATGGGGTTATGTATTGGCATGTGCAAAGATGATGACGGGAAACAGAAATATATTGATAATTTGGATAAAATCATTAAGCTGTTACAGGGAAAAGATAAGTCTGTTATTTTTGAAATGCAACAAAAAATGTTTAGTTGTTCAAAGGGTTTTGATTTTGAAAATGCAGCAAAATACAGAGATTACATAAAGTCGGTAAAATATCTAATAAGCAGAAACAAAGTTGTAAAATTTGCAAAGGAAAATAAAAATATTGTTTTAATTGAATATTTAAACCCTGATACTTTTAAATTCTTCCTCATTAGAGGAAATGAAATACTTTATAGTGAAAAATACGTGGTTGAAAATTTTCATCAGTTAAAAATCACTTTAAAATCTTATATTTTATTATGCTTTAAAGATAGAACTGTAGAGAAAACTAAAAATATTGAAAAAGCGACTATAGATGAATCCCAGATTATTTACTCTTATTTAAAAAATAAATCAAACAACTGTAAATATGCTGTTATATTTAAAAAGTGGCTCCACGATCCAAAGGACACTAAAATAGACAATGCAATTACTAAATTACTGAGTGGTATAGATTAAAAAAGGGAGTGATACAAAAATTATTACCACTCCCTTAAATATTTATTATTATTTTTCTATTCTATCCATTTTATTAACTCATCAGTAGATTTTTTATGAGGTGGTTTTTTCTCCATATCAGCATATCCCAGATATATGAATGCTAATACTTCATCCTTTTCCTTAAGTCCAAAAAACTCCTTCATCTTAGGTGAATAGCAAGCTTTACCTGTCTTCCAGTATGCTGCTAATCCCAATCCATGAGCTGCAAGCAGCATATTTTCCACAGCTGCATAAACAGCGCCTAATTCTTCAAGCCTGATTACTTTACCATTTTCAGTCACATCAGCAGCCACTGCAATAATAACTGGAGCCCTAAAAGGTTTATTTCTTTCCTTTTCAAGCTTTTTCTTTCCTTCTTCACTATCTGGATTCAATATAGCTTCAGCAGCTATATCCTCCATTACTTTTGAAAGCTTTTTTCTCCCATCACCACTTATAACAAAAAATCTCCAGGGTTCAGTAACGTATCTATTAGGAGCCCAGGTACCCGCCTGAATTATGTCCTTAATCAGATCCTTTGGAACCTGTTCATCCTTTACTTTGCCTATTGATCTTCTTGTTTTAATTGCTTCAATAACCTCCAAAATTTTCACTTCCCAACTTAAATTTATACAATTCTATTTAGAAAGTAATTCCATAAATTCTTCGCCGGTTATGGTTTCCTTTTCTAATAGATAATGTGCTAATACATGCAATTTATCAATATTATCCTTTAGAATATTCATGGCATTTTCATGAGCTTTTTTAATTATTTCAAGCACCTCGGCATCAATCTTTGATGCAGTTTCTGCTGAACACATTAGTGAAGTATCTCCGCCAAGATATTGATTAGTTACAGTTTCCAATGCCATCATGTCAAAGTTTTTACTCATACCAAGACGAGTTACCATAGCCCTGGCAAACTTGGTAGCTTGTTCAATGTCATTTGAAGCACCTGAAGTAAAGTTTCCAAAAATCAATTCCTCAGCTGCACGTCCTCCTGTAAATGTGGTAATTTTATTAATTGCCTCTTCTTTAGTCATAAGTACATGCTCATTTTCTTCAACCTGCATGGTATATCCCAGTGCCCCTGAAGTTCTAGGTATAATTGTAATCTTATGCACTGGAGCAGAGTTCATCTGCTTTGCTGCAACTAAAGCATGTCCTATTTCATGGTATGAAATAATCTCCTTTTCCTTTTGAGAAATAACAGCACCTTTACGTTGGTAACCAGCAATAATAACCTCTACACTTTCTTCCAAGTCTGTTTGATTAACAAGAGCACGGCCATTTCTCACAGCACTTAATGCACCCTCATTTATTATATTGGCTAGTTCTGCGCCGGAAGCCCCAGAAGTAGATCTTGCTACTGCGTTAAAATCTATATCAGATTCCATTTTTACCTGTTTTGAATGAACCTTTAATATTGCTTCACGGCCTTTAAGGTCAGGAAGTTCAACTGGGATTCTTCTGTCAAAACGTCCTGGTCTCAGTAAAGCTTTGTCCAGTGTATCTGGTCTGTTGGTAGCTGCAAGAATAACAACTCCTTTAGTGCCATCAAACCCATCCATTTCAGCAAGCAGCTGATTCAATGTCTGCTCACGTTCATCGTTGCCTCCTATGCCCCCATTGTCACGTTTCTTACCAATGGTATCTATTTCATCTATAAACACTATACATGGAGCCTTAGCAGTTGCCTCCTTGAATAAATCTCTTACCTTAGCTGCACCCATTCCAACAAACATTTCCACAAATTCTGAACCGGAAATTGAGAAAAATGGAACTTTTGCTTCTCCTGCTACTGCCCTTGCCAGCAATGTTTTACCTGTTCCCGGAGGACCCACTAGTAAAGCACCCTTTGGTAAGTTTGCTCCAATTTCTGCATACTTATTTGGATTATGAAGAAAATCAACAATCTCAGTAAGAGCCTCTTTGGCCTCATCCTGTCCTGCTACATCTTCAAAAGTCTTTCCGGTTTGTGCCTGGACATAAACTTTTGCGTTTGCTTTACCAAAAGACATGAAGTTTCCCCCACCCATTCTCTTACCTAGTTTGCCAGCCAATAATTGTCCAATTCCATAAAACAAGAAAATAGGCAGAATCCAGTTAAAAATAAAATTAACCATTGGGGAATTCTCTTTAGGTATAACTCTGGAATATTGAGCTCCTGAATTTTTAAGTCTATTTACTAATTCAGGATCATTCATGGCCCCTGTAACATACAAAGTATCTTTACCACTGCTGTCCTTTGCCACAAATCCTATTTGGCTATCTTGAACTTCAACTTTACTTACTTCCTTCTTATCAACCTTGGACAGAAAAGTTCCATAATCAACCTGAGTAACTTTTTGGTTTACAAACCATGGAACTACAACTGAATTAAGCACTAATGTAATTATAAGTACCGCTATATAGTAAACAACTATAGATTTTGGCGGTTTTTTTTGTTCTTTCATAAAACTTCTCCTTCGTATATTTATTAACTATGATTATATTATAAACCTATATTATGAATAATATCTTAACACAAAACAAAAAATAAGCTTTATTTTACGTATTGTTTATCTATAATATAAAGATTATAATATAAATGAAAACAATTATCAATAAGAGGTGATCATATGCAAAACTTTACATTTAAAAGTCCAACTAAAATAATATTTGGCAGAGATACTGAAAATCTCTTGGGCAAAGAGGTGAAACAATACAGCAGCAAAGTTCTGCTTTGTTACGGAGGAGGAAGTATTAAAAAAACCGGCCTTTATGAAAAAGTAGTCAATTCATTAAAGGAAAGTAATATAGATTATGTAGAGCTTTCAGGTATCAGGCCTAATCCTCGTCTAGGTCTTGTTTATGAGGGTATAAAGCTGTGCCGCGAAAACGGTATTAACTTTATACTTGGAGTTGGCGGAGGCAGTGTAATAGATACTGCAAAAGCAATTGCTGTAGGTGTACCTTATGATGGAGATGTATGGGATTTTTACCTTGGAAAAGAAAAGGTCACTAAAGCTCTTCCTGTGGCAGATATTTTAACTATTCCAGCTACAGGAACAGAAGCCAGTAACAGCTCTGTTATTACAAATGAGCAAGGTTTATATAAAAAGGGTATTAACACTGATTTAATAAGACCTGTTTTTTCAATTCTCAATCCTGAGCTCACATTTACCCTTCCGGCTTACCAAACTGCCTGTGGCGCTTGTGATATGATGGCTCATATAATGGAAAGATATTTTACTAATGAACCAAATGTAGATTTAACAGACAGACTTTCTGAAGCCGCTTTAAAAACTATTATAAACAATACACCTTTGGTACTAAAGGATGCTGAAAATTATAATGCCAGAGCAGAAATAATGTGGGCTGGCACTTTAGCACACAATGGACTTCTAGGTACCGGCAGAATTGAGGACTGGGCTTCTCATAAGATAGAACATGAACTAAGTGCAATTTATGATATTGCCCATGGCGCAGGACTATCAATAGTATTCCCTGCATGGATGAAATATGTGTATAAGCACAACATTAAAAGATTTGTTCAATTTGCTGTGAGAGTATGGGATGTGAACTTATCTTATGACAACGAAGAAGCTATTGCATTGGAGGGAATCAGAAGAATCTCTGAATTCTTTAAGAGCATTGGCCTTCCGGTAACTTTAAGTGATGCAGGAATTCCACAGGATAGAATTGAAGAAATGGCTGATAAGTGTACTTCTTCAGATACAAAAACCTGGGGAAATTTTGTCACGCTTCATAAGCAGGATATTGTTAACATATACAAATTAGCAAAATAA
>JAQSXU010000087.1 GCA_029256485.1 Clostridiaceae bacterium | reverse complement strand
TTTATTTTTAACTTGCTCTTCAAACAGCTCACTTACACTCTTATTCCTTGGATATACTGTTTTGGTGTCATTAAATTCATTTATTATCTGATCCTTTTCTTCATTTAAAATCATCTCTATATCAGAGATTCTTTTATCTTTATTTTTCAAAACATTTTTTAAAAGTACAATAAAGTGTTTGCTCATTCTTTCCATGGTAGTTCTCTTAAAGAGCTTAGTACAATATTCAAGTTTAAAATCCATCCCAGTTCCATTTGCTTCAGCAATTAATGTCATATCAAACTTGGAAATATTCCTTTCTACTTTATAGTTATGCATTGATCTGCCATCCATCTTCATAGTAGGAATATTTATATTTTCTAATACAAACATTGCATCAAATAATAGATTTCTGCTTATATCTCTTTTTAAATTTAGCTTTCCAATTAGTTCTTCAAACTGAAATTCTTGATTATCAAAAGCATCCAATGATACTGACTTTATTTCGCTTAGATAATCTATATACTTATTTCTTCCATCTGGATAAGTTCTTATTGCAAGTGTATTCACAAACATACCAACAATATTTTGTAAGTTTTCATCCATTCTACCAGCTGATACTGTACCAACAATTATTTCTTCTTGTCCAGAGTATTTAGATAACATAATACTATAAACACTCAATAATATCATGTATAGTGTCGTACCAGTTTTTATGGCTAGTTTATTAATTTCTCTCAAAATATCCTCATCTATTCTAAAATCAACACTATCTCCTTCAAAACTCTGTACTGTTGGTCTACTAAAATCTAAAGGCATATTTAGCACAGGAAGCTCTCCTGACAGCTGATTCATCCAATACTTTTCTTTTTCTTTCCACTCATCAACCTTTGAGACTTCCAATTGCCATTCTGCATAATCCTTATATTGGTACTTATTTTCTTTTAATCTCTTACCTTCATATATGTCAATTAATTCTTCCATAAATATTTTTCTTGATACACCATCATAGATAATATGATGCATATCTAATAGCAATAAATCTTTATCATTATTAATTCTCACTAGTGCTGCTCTCATCAATAGAACTGTGCTTAAATCAAAAGGTTTTATAAATTCATTAATTATATCATTGATTTCACTTGTGCTTTCTTTCTCTACATAAATGTACTTTAAATCAATATAAACATCCTCATTAATTTTCTGTTTAACTTCGCCATCAATCAATTCAAAAGATGTCCTTATTGAATCATGCCTCTTAATTAATACATTCAATGCTTCATTTAGTCTATCATAATCAATTTGTCCTTCTATCATAATTGCTTCAGGCAGGTTATAGCTTGTACTATTAGGATCATGGCTATAAAGAGTATACATTCTCTTTTGTGCTGAAGAGACATTATAATATTCTTTTGCTTTAGAAGTCCTAATTACATTAACAAAAGATTTCCTTGATTTATCTATAAAATCAGCCATCAATCTTATAGTTGGAGTTTTAAAAATTTGATTAAGATTAATAGTCACATTTAACTTCGACTTTATCCTTCCGATAAGTAATGCAGCTTTAATAGAATCTCCACCTAAATTTAAGAAATTATCGTTTACTCCAATTTGATCATGACTTAACAAGTCACCCCATAAATCAGCAAGAACCTTTTCGATTATACTACTTGGTTCTTCATACTCAATTTTATCTAAATAGTAACTATTAGGCTTAGGTAACTTTTCCTTATCTACCTTTCCGTTTATTGTAAGAGGTATTTTGTCAACTTGAAGAATATAAGCAGGCACCATATAATTTGGTAATTTTTTAAAAAGATACTCCTTAACACTCTCACCATCAATTAATTTATTTGATATAACATATGAGCATAGATAACTATTTTGCTCTGCACAATGTATTGTGCAACAATCAATAATATCATCATACTTTAGAAGATGATTATCTATTTCACCTAACTCTACTCTAAATCCCCTAATCTTAACTTGATTATCAATTCTTCCTACAAATTCTATATTCCCATCAGGCAACCACCTAGCTAAATCTCCACTTTTATATAATATACCACCCAAATTAAATTCATTTTTCACAAATTTTTCTCTGGTAATATCCGGTAGATTTTTATAACCTTTTGTTATACTCTCTCCTGCTATACATAATTCCCCCACTATACCTATGGGTTGCAAATTCGAACACTTATCCAGTATATAAACCTGGGTATTACATATTGGCCTTCCAATAGGAACAGTAATATAGTCATCATAGTTTTGTTCTCCTGCTCTCCAAATAGTTGCACATATCGTAGTCTCTGTAGGGCCATAAGCATTAATATATTCAACCTTACTTTTCCACTTATTTAACAATTCAAATGATGTTTCTGATCCTGCAGTTATTAACTTAGTCAGTGTTATTATTTTATCCACATTAACATTCACTAAATATGTAGGTGGTAAGGTTGCTACTGTTATCTCGTTCCTATTTATAAAGTTTTCAAATTCCTCATAATTCATTATGATTTCTTTCGATAATACATATAAAGTAGCCCCTGAAAACAATGACATAAAAATTTCCCATATCGAAGCATCAAAAGAGAAACTAGCAAATTGTAATATCCTATCAGTATCTTTTATCATCAGTTCTTCAAGAAAGAATGTTCTTAGATTTAATAACCCTTTATGTTGTACCATTACCCCTTTAGGTCTGCCTGTAGACCCAGATGTATAAATGATGTATGCTACATCCTCTAAATGCAGAATACTTCCAAACTCATTTTCACTTAAGTGAATATCATTCAGCTTAATATAATCTAAAAAAATGCTCTTTCCATCAAAATTAAGATCTTTACCCAAATTACTTTGAGTTAACAATAGCTTTGCGCCACTATCATTAATCATGTATTGTAATCTTTCATTTGGGTAATCCATGTCTAGTGGCAGATAGGTACCCCCAATCTTTAATATTGCAATAATTGATACAATCACTTGATAATTACGTGGAAGCATTACCCCGATTACGTCTCCAGCACTTATGCCATTATCTCTAAGTACTTTACCTAGTTGACTTGCTTTTTCATTAAGTTCCTTGTATGTTAACTTGACATCTTCACTAACCACTGCAATACTATCTGGAAATTTATCAACTACATCTTCGAAAACTTGAGTTACTGTTTTATCTTTTATAAATACTTTCTGAGTATTATTGAATTTATTTAGCAATAACTCCTTTTCTGATTCTGTAGTAATGCTTATTTGTGAAATTTTATTTTCTAGCTTTTTAGGAATGATTTCTATCAAATTAGTAAAATGCCCTACCATTCTTTGTATTGTTGAATGTTTAAAAAGAGAAGTACAATATTCTAATCTAAATTCTATACTTTCTGCTCTTTCTTGAGCGTATAAAGTTATATCATACTTACAAGATTTACTGCCTACTTTATAAGGCTCTACTAAAAGATCTTTCATAGATAAATCATCAAAAAAACTAGAATCATCAAATACAAATCCAACATTGAATAATTCATTCATATAATAATTATTCACACATAATTTTTTTAATAATTTATCAACCTGAAAGTCCTGATTATCTAATGATTGTATGCATGTATTTTTTGTTTCTTGCAAGAAATCTATGTATCTTTTATCACCTTTAGGATAAGTTCTCATAGGTAGTACATTGGCAAACAATCCTATAATTTCTTGCATATCTATATGGGTTCTTCCAGAGGTTGCTGCTCCAATAATTATATCTTCTTGTCCACTATATTTTGATAATAATAAACTATATACACTTAAAAGTATCATGTAAATTGTCGTATTTGTTTCACTAGATAGTTTTTTAAGTTGCTTCAGTACTTCTCCTTCTAAATTAAAGTCTATATAGTTTCCCTCATAATTCTTTATGTTAGATGACGAATAATCTACAGGAAGATTTAATATAGAAATTTCCCCTGAGAGTTGCTTCAACCAATAGTTTTCCTTTTTATCCGAATTCACAACAAGCTTTGAACCATTATGCCATTCTGAATAATCTTTATATTGATGTTTGGGCTCAAGTATGTTTTCATTTTTATATATTTTCACAAGTTCTTCTATGAATATTTTTCTAGATATTCCATCGTAGTTAATATGATGAATATCCCATATCAATAGGTTCTTGTTATGACATAACATCAGCATTTCAGCTCTTATTAATGGAGCTTCTTTCAAATCAAATGGCTTTATAAAGCTTTCAATTTCCTCATCAATAGTAGCTTTACATTCACTAGCAATATTAATACACTTAATACTTATATGATTATGTGCATGCACTTTTTGCATTATATTTCCATCCAGTTCAAAAAAAGATGTCCTTAATGCCTCATGTCTTTCTAAAACCCTATTAAATGCAGCTTCTAATCTTTCAAAATCTAACTTTCCGGTTATAAGCAATGCATCTATCTCGTTGTAAGAAACACTGTCAATATTACTCATGTATGTAATAAACATCTTCTTTTGTGTAGATGAAACATCATAATATTCCTTTGGTTCAACAACTGTTAGTTCTTTGAACATCGTTTTACCCCTTACCTCTATAAGTTCACTTAATTCTTTAATAGTCTTCAGATTATAAATTTCTTTAAAAGTTAAATTTACATTGAATTGCTTATATATTTGTCCGATTAACATAGTTAATTTTAATGAATTTCCACCTAAATCAAAGAAATTATCCTTAATTCCAACATCTCTTATATCGAATACTTTTTTCCACATTTTTACAAGCTCATGCTGAATCTTATTTTCTGGGGCATCATAACCACTTTCAATGCTATCATATGGAGACGGCAATGCTTTTCTATCTAGTTTTCCGTTTAAAGTTAGAGGGAACTTATCAAGCTGAACAAAAAAAGTTGGAATCATATATTCAGGTAGACTTTTCTTTAATTCTTCCTTTAATTGAGCTGTATGATATTTTCTATCTGCTATAAAATATCCACAAAGATGTTTATCTTGATTTTCTTCTCTTGCAACCACAACTGAATCTTTTATACCTTCTACTGTTAGTAATAAATTTTCAATTTCAGCAGTTTCTATTCTATATCCATTCACTTTAACCTGGTAATCCATTCTTCCTAATAATTCAATATCACCATTAGGTAACCACCTAGCTAAATCACCAGTTTTGTATATTATTTCTTCCAAATCGTATGGATTCCTTATAAATTTTTCTGACGTCAATATATGGTTGTTTAAATATCCTCTTGTTACACCCTCTCCACCTATGCAAAGTTCTCCTGAAATGCCAATTGGCACAATGTCATTATTTTCATCTAAAATATATATCTTAGTATTATTTATTGGTTTTCCAATTGTTACATGTTCATTTCCGTTCATTCTTTTTAATGTAGACCAGACTGTTGTTTCTGTAGGTCCATACATATTATATATATTTAGATTTTTATATTCTTCTAACTGTCTAACCAAATTAATTGATAATGTATCTCCACCTATTAATACAATTTTAATATTACACAATGCATTTCTAAAGCTACTGCTTTCCATTAATATTTTAATTCTTGATGGCGTACATTGAATTATCTCTATATTATTTTTTAATATAATCTCACTTACACTTTCTCCACTCAATCCATGCTCTTCTTTTGCTATTGTTACTTTCAATCCATTTGTAAGAGGCATTAATGTTTCTAATACAAAAATGTCGAAAGAAATGTCAGTTAAACACAATATATTTGAATAATCCTCAATACTAAAACTATCTCTAATTCCTTGTATAAAATTATTTACTTGTTTGTGTTCAACCATTACTCCTTTTTGTTTTCCTGTAGTCCCAGAAGTATATATTACATATGCCAAATCATTTGAACTGGTGATATTCTCTAAATTATTATTATTCTCTCCGTAGTATTTTTGATCATTTAAATCAATATTTTCTACTTGATAATAATCATTTCTACTCACACCATCCTGAGTTAAAAGTATTTTTGCATTACTATCTTCAAGCATATATTTTATTCTATCCTTTGGAAACTGTAAGTTTATTGGTAAGTATGCCCCTCCTGCTTTTAATATCGCTAGCATTCCAACTATCATTTCTATAGATTTCTCTACCATCATCCCAACTATATTATCTTTCTTTATACCCTTTTCTCTTAATGTAGTTGCTAATCTATTTGACTTTTCATTAAGCTCCATATAGGTTAATTTCTTCTCTTCAAACTCTATTGCAATATTATTAGGAGTTCTATTTGCTTGTATTTCAAATAACTCATGAATTGTCATATCTCTTCTATAATCTACATAAGTATCATTAAACTCATATAAAATCTTGCTTCGTTCTTTAGCTGATATCATATGAATCTTTCCTACTTTAACACTAATGTCTTCAGTTATTGCCTCAATTATATATTTGAACCGTTCTACCATTATTTCTATTGTTTCTCTGTCAAATTTCTTAGGATAATAATTAAGTATACATGTTAAATCTCTATCTGCTTCGGATATCAAAAAAGTCAAACTAATTTTGATATCTTTAATCTCTATATTATTAAGATCAATTGCTAAATCTTTCGTGTTAGACCATTCTTTCTCTGCATCAGATACCATTAATACCAAATCATATAATGAATTTATATTAATATCGTCGAGTTCACTCTGTGTTTTCACATCTCTTTCTAGTTGCACACACTGATTTTCAACTATTTCTACTTGCTCTATTATTTGTTCCAAATATTCTTCGTAGCTATTTTCCAAGTCAATTTGTTTTTTAGTATGCAATATAGTTTCGGATATGCTCTTATCCTCTTGTAGACTTCTATACTCCTTTTTTAATATAATGTCTCCACACTCGTTGGATTTTTCTAATAATATCCTCACTAATGATAAAAAAACTGCTTCCATTGTATTTCCAGTTGTTCTAGCAATACCAGCTAATTTATCCATTTGTTCCTTCTTTATAATAAATTTTATTTTATCAGTCCCGTATTTAGTTAAGTAATATTGTTGTTGCCCCATAGCTTTACCCTCTCCTATAAATTCTTCTTAAATACTTTCAGTCCAACTTGAGATAATATTTACTTTATTAAAACTAGAGTTATTACTACTATATAGTATCTTCTAAACTTAAATTAATAATTTCAATTACCTCATCTAACTTCTCATTAATAAAAAAATGGCCTCCTTCAAAGGTATAAAATTTAAAGACTTTACTTGTATGTCTTTGCCATTCAATTACATCATCAATAGTTATGCTTGCATCATAAATACCTGCCAATGCAGTTACATTGCAGTTTATTTTATGTTCCTTTTCCTTGTAATTATATAACTCCATAATCTTAAAGTCTGATTTTAAAATAGGAATAAAATAATTGTAAAGTTTAGCATTTTCAAAGATTATGCTTGGAGCATCTGAATAAATCGAAATTTGTTCTCTAAATTCCTTATCAGGCAAGTCATGGCATATTATAGGTCGTCTTTTTATAGGGGGAGCCTCCCCACCAGAAACGAAGATGTGTTTCGGTTCTTTAAAATTCATTTCAACTAATTTATAGTATAATTCTAATGTAATTATAGAACCCATACTGTGCCCAAAAATTGCATATTCATCACATTTATCCAACTTACTTACAATAGCCTTATATAAATCATCAACAGCTTCTTCAATTGAATCATATAATTTTTCTCTAGATCTAGCCCCTCGACCAGCAAATTCTATCGGAATAACCTCTATTTTATCATTTACTTTTTTCTTCCACTTCTCATATACGGTCGCTGATCCACCTGCGTATGGAATGCAAAATAACTTAATTTTTTTCATAGTTATCACCTCATTATTTCATAAGTATCATATTTTAAATTCTTTTTAAAACTTCTGCCCTTTTCATCAAAAGAGCATTTACATCAATTTTTAATAACGTTACTGATTTGTAATATAACTTATATATTCTAGTCTTTTAACATTAGTAGTAGCATTCTAATAAAACTCTATCTCTTGGTTCCCATTACGATTTTATCTCTAGATTATGGTTATCTGATTTATCATCTGACAGAATTAAACTAAAAAAATTGCATTCATTTTATAAAACCCATAAATTTCCAACAGCTTGCATAAAAATCACCTTTTATACATTACTTTCCGTACCTACTCGCAATTATAATATCTAAAATTTTTATATAATAAATCTTCACAAAGTATTCATTATATGTATTTTTTATATTTTTACTACATAATATCAATTATAAAACATATTTTCCAATTATTTTGTAGTTTATTGTTTTTTTTCTATTTTTTTTAACGACAATTCCCCCTCCCCTTCTTCCAAATCATTCCTTTTTCCCTTAAAAATACAAATTTCCTATTTAAAAACTTTTTAATTTCATATTTTTTCTCTAAATTAATCAATAAAAATAGCTTATGTTTTTTTGATTAGTCGAAGAAATAAAGATATTTGATTATTCTTTTAAAGTTTAAGAAATTAAAAAATATTCAAATTATATCAACAGCATAAGTCCTATAAATTCCATTTACAAGGAATTATTGACAAATAATACATAAAGAACTAAAATTATATAACAAATAAAAAAAATAGAAATACTTTAAAATAAGGAGGGGATATTGTGGAAAGAATAAAAAAAAAGATTAATGATTGTGTTTTAGAGATAATTGAACTAACTGGATATGAAGTAGCTTTTGATGGAAATATGAAATTAGTAGATAGCTTAGGTCTTTCATCACTTGATTTAACAAAATTAGTTGCCTCTTTAGAAGTAGAGTTAGAAGTGGATCCCTTTTCAAATGGTACTTCAATTTTTTCAATATCAACACTAAATGATTTATATGATGTTTATAGTAAATGTATCAAATAAGTAATAGAATTATGGAAAAGAAAATGTAGAGGTAAAAAATATCTAAAAGAATAAGAACAAAAAGATATTTTTATTAACCAAGAGATTTAGATAATGTTTTCCTCCTATTCATGTTCCACACTTTTAGATTTTATTTTGATTACCTTCAAACTTCTCAGATTTATTACAGAGCAAGTCTATACCTACGAATTCAATTGAGAATTTGTGGATAACCAAACTATCTATATCACCTATTTTAGATATTAATTCAATAGCTATTTAATGAAGCGATTCTAGGCATATAATTAACAATAACTATATTTTTCTTGATTTAGAAAATAATTTTGATATGATAAAATGTATATATATGGAGGAAAACATGGGATTTGAATTAATTAAGGAACTTATTATATTAATAGATCATTCTAAAATAATAGACTTTAAGATAAACTTAGATGGTGTTAGTATTGAAATAAAGAAGAGTGAAGAAAAATCAAATCATATAAATACATTGAAATCTAAAGAGAATTCAATGATAAAACTAAATAATGCACTAAAAGAAAGTGCTCTTTATAAGGAGACTTCTGGAAGTTATATTATATCGCCAGTAGTTGGAATATTCTATTCATCACGGGCGGGTAGAGATAAACCTTTTATTAAATTAGGGGATAAAGTTAAAAGGGGAGATGTAGTTTGTATAATAGAAATTCTGAATGTAAGCAATGAGATTAAGAGTATTGTTGACGGACAAGTGGTAGAAATATTAGTTTCAAATGAATGTATGGTAGAATATGGGCAAAAATTATTTAGAATTACATAGGTAAAGTACTCTTTTAGAAATGACGATAAAGCAATTAATAAAAACAAAGTGGCTGCGCCACGCTCATTCGGAGAAATTCTTAAAATTTAAATTAAAAACCATAGAGATTACCGTTTCTCTATGGTTTTCTTGTTATAACTTATAATTTTTTCCATATAACCCTTTGTATTCTTTAGGTCTCATAACTCTGCCATATTTTTCGCACGAGAAACAAGGCTGTTCATCTATATTACTTTGACCCCTCTCATCAAAGTATTCTACGACCTCCTCGGGTATATTTTCTGTTTTCCACATTTTAATCATTTATATGGTTCGTTTCTTTCACTTAATATCCCTCCAACTATGTTGTTGTCGGCTTTATTTCACCATACATTACTCCTTTTGCAATTGCATATATTTCTAACTTATCTTTACCTTCATTAATAAATTTATTTTTAAAGTATTCTCGCATTGAGCCATACCGAGGGTACACTATATCATTGAATCTCATCTTATTTCCTCACTTTGGACATTTACATGGATCTATTTCAAAAGATGCAAGAATTATATATTCCCATTTTTCTAATGATTTCTTAATCTGAACTATTTTTTTATCTATCATTTTTATGAATTCACCTTTATCCTTATTTCCTCTCGAATATAATCCAAAATATCTTATCATCTTAAAGTTTTTTCTGGTATATGCATTATAACTTTTTTAATAAACTCATAAACTGGCACTTTTTCTATTGCTTCTTTCCCATCTTCATGCCTTTCATATTTATGAGGTGCTTTACCCCCGTGCAATTATCATAAGATAATTCAATCAAGAAGGTTTGCTTAGCTATTCGTGGAAATTCTTTGACGTTTACCTTATAAATTGTATTTATATCATTTTATACTCTATATTCATGTACCAGTCTTTAATTGAAATAATAATACATTTTTATTTTCTATAAATCTTTTTTACTCTGCTCATATATAATACCAAACATCTCTTTTACATGATTATTGATGAAGAAATGACCACCGTCAAAATTATATACTTTAAATTGTTTGGATGTATATTCCCTCCATCCATATATATCATTTTGATTTATATCATCATCTCTTCCATTAAAAATAGTTATATCAAAATCATATTTTCTTATTGGCTTTTCATATTGGCATGTTTCTATTAATTTATAATCATTTTTTAGAATAGGAATATATATATCTAATAAATCTTTATTTTCTATAATTTCTTTAGGTGTTCCTCCAAGCTCATAAATTTTATTAATAAATTCATCTTCATTCATTTCATGATAAACTTGTAAATTTTTCTTTATATTAGGAGCTTCCTTTCCTGATAAAAATAATCTACTCGGTACTCTAATCCCCCGTTTTATTATTTCATTAGTTAAATAATATACAATCCAACTTCCCATACTATGTCCATATAACATATAATCTTCATTAATAAAACTTTTTTCTAATTTTGAATATACATCACTAACGACTTCATTCATATTATGGCATAATTTTTCTGAAAATCTCTTACCTCTTCCTGATAGTTCCACAGGTACAATTTCTATAGAATTATCAATTATCTTCTTCCATTTTAAATACACCGCATCAGCAGATCCCCCCGCATAAGAAAAACAAAATAATTTCATATTCCCCTCTTTTCCGAATATTAAATTTTTCAATATTCTTGGTTGATATATTTGTTATTATTTACAATTAATTGATAGCTAATATTCATAATATTCTACATCTATTATCTTATTTTCATAATTCCTACTACAATAATGAATAATCTAACTATTCTTACTTAGTAAGTATATAAAATATTTAGCTTATACATATTTTTAAAAGCTAAAAACACTCTAATTTTAGATCGTCAATAGAAATAATAGAAATTGGTTCTTTCGATATATTCTTAGAACATACTGATAATATATGAAAATCATCTAAATAAAACATCTGAAAGCAATATTTTTCAGACAGTTTATTTCCTTCATACATTTGTATTTCTTTTGGAAGAATACGAAATGAAAATGAATTTGTTCTGAATTTTTAATCATTGGTTTTCCAAAACTATTCTTAATAAACTGTATTTCCCATTGACTAATATCAAATCTTATTTTTAATGAATACCTTAATAAAAGCTCTGCTATTAAGGAGCGTTTTTTATCTTGATTAAAATAATATTTTTTAATTTTTTCTCTTCTTTTAGCAGAAATAATTTTTTCAAGTTTTTGAAATACGTCTATATCAATTTTTTTCTGGAATCTTTATTGCATATATATACCATATTACTCCTCTTATATGTTTACTTTCTTGAATTATATACCATTTCCCCATATATTGGAAGTATTTTTTTGTAATTTTTTCTGTCTTTATATACAAAAATCGGATTAAGATACTTTTTAATCACATTTTTATATATCAATTTAAAATATATATGTTGCAAATTGGTTTCTACATTCGAACGCATAGCCTGTCTATTGTTTGAGTAGGAACCATATTTATAGTTGTAATAAACTTTTGAACTGCCATTCTAACTCTTATTAAAGAAGGAAAAAACACATTATTAATAACAGAAGATTTTAACCATCCCCATAACCCCTATATTAGATTAAATTCCGGACTATATGGTGGTAAGAACATCAATTCAAGTCTATCTTTAACTTCAGTTAAAAATGGTTGTATGAGTTTAGCATGGTGAATTCTAGCATTATCTAGAATCATAACTATTTTCCCTTTGGGATATTCTATAAGCACACTATTTAAAAAGTTCTTAAATACTTGTTCATCATATCTTTCATGCTCTTCACAATAAACTTTACCAGTACCATAGTCTAATATCCCTATAAGTTTAACACCAGCATTTTTACCGTATGTCGGTATTTTTCTTCGATGACCTTTTATGAACCAATTCTTCTGTATTGCCTGATAATATCTAATCATTAATTCAGCTTCAAACAAAATAGTATCAACTAAGCCATCAAGGTGTTTTTGTAGTGATAGTTTCTATTATCATTTTTCTTGATTTTCATTTTGCAACATATATATTTATTAATTATTAAACCATCCTTTAGTACTATTATCTTAACTAAGACTATCTTAACTGGAACTTACAAGCACTCCTATAATTGTTACCGTTTCACATAAAAAACTTGTCTATTATTATTTATTAACCCAGGAATACCAACTAATGTTTCTTTATTATTAAAATTGCAATACTAAATTCTTACATAACCTAGCAAACTATTGACAAGATAAATTTTCGACTCTAAAAATATATTAATATTGTCAATAGAATCTATGTCTGTCTCAATTTTTAATAAAGCAAATTTATCCCATATTGCCCACATTCAATAATAAATTGTTTGTTATAACCTATTAGTGACTTTATAATTTTTTTGTTTTCTTCATTTATATCATACTCAAAATTAATTTCAGCAATACCTTCCAAATAACACGGAATTATTATCATATCATTAAGTTCGATTACCATATCTAAAAGTAGATTACTTATTGAAATAAGCAAATAATTCATAAATTTCCTACCCTTAAACTAAAAAATATACCTATTCACTTTCTAATATAAATCAAAGCAGTTTCAATCATTTCTCCTTCACCAATATCCCTGGGAGCAATGTCATCTATATCTTTTGCAATGTATGAGTATAAATAAAAAATATTATGGATATAATAATTTCTATTTATAGGGTTAATCTCAGCTTCCCGTTATAGACATAACTATAATTCTATTTTTTTATTTATCCTTCAACTAATAAAAGTAGAGTATTGGTTTCTGAATACCATATCTCTATCATAATTTAAAATTTACAAAA
This sequence comes from Clostridiaceae bacterium, assembly GCA_029256485.1. The sequence goes on along the minus strand of JAQSXU010000087.1, from coordinate 1,262 downwards.
TTACTTCATTTTTACATAATAGTTTCAAAAATTTTATAATATATAAAAAAGAGACATATAGTAATATCAAAATACTTTTGTATTACTATATGTCTTATTTATTTATACATTATTGATTTCTGAACAAACTTTATTATAACAAACAAGCTTTATTGTTTATCACATAAAAATTTGTTAAGCTTGTCCAAATTTATTCAACTGTAACTGACTTAGCTAAATTACGAGGCTTATCAACATCACAGCCTTTAAACTTAGCAATATAATATGAGAATAATTGAAGTACTGCAACTCCAAGCACTGGTGCAAAAATATCTATTGTTCTTGGAATATAAACTACATCATTTAGGACTTCTTCTAAGCCCTTAGTTCCTTCGTAGCAAACACCAATTACTTCTGCTCCTCTTGCTTTAATTTCAACTATATTACTTACCATTTTTTCTTTTAAAGCTTCTTGAGTTAATAAAGTTACAACCTTTGTTCCTTGTTCAATTAATGCTATAGGACCATGTTTCAATTCTCCACCAGCATATGCTTCTGAATGAATATATGATATTTCCTTAAGTTTAAGTGATCCTTCTAAGGCTAATGCATAATCAAGGCCTCTACCTAAATAGAACATATCTTTTTCTTCATATACTCTCTTAGCTATAGCTTTGATTTTTTCTTTATCTTCTAAAACTAATTCTACTTTTTCTGGTAAGTTTAATAATTCTTCTTTTAACTTATCTAATCTATCACTCTTTAACTTACCTAAAATTTTAGCAAAGGTCATTGCCATCATATACATACCAATAATTTGAGTTGTATAAGCTTTTGTTGAAGCAACAGATATTTCTGGTCCTGCTAGGGTGTATAATACATGGTCAGCTTCTCTTGATACTGAGCTTCCAACAACATTAGTAAGTGCAATTATAGTAGCACCAATATTTTTACAATTTCTAAGTGCTGCTAAAGTATCTGCTGTTTCTCCTGATTGACTTATTACAATAACTAAAGATCTTTCAGTAACTAATGGATTTCTATATCTAAATTCTGATGCAATATCTACTTCTACAGGTATTTTTGCAAGTGATTCTATTAGATTCTTTCCTACAAGTCCAGCATGATATGCTGTACCACAGGCTACTATAAATACTCTATCTGTATTTTGAAGATCTTCTTTAGTGATCTTTAATTCATTTAATAATATTTCATTTTCCATAGAAACTCTTCCAGCTAAAGTGTCTCTTATTGCTCTTGGCTGTTCATGAATTTCCTTTAAC
>JAQSXU010000009.1 GCA_029256485.1 Clostridiaceae bacterium | reverse complement strand
TAATAATTAGCCGGCTAACTATTAAGATTGTAACATAATAAATTTTGAATGTCAATTTAAAAGATTACAACATAGAGCTGACAGAAAAGCATATCACTTCTCTTTTACATTGACAGATATAAGGTTTATTGAGAATTTATTAAATGTACTAAAAGTTGTATGTTCCTCCCTGTTTCAGTAGTAAGTATTCGATTTTCTCTGTTGGTGAGCAACCTGTCTGAGTGGCGAGTTTCAGAATCCAACTGCATTCCTTCGGTGTTAAATAATATTTCTCTGGCACGGAAGTCTCTAAAATCTGCGATGAGAAAGACACGTCTTCTTCGTTGGGGGACTCCCCAATATTGACTGTCAAGGACTCGCCAACAGACATCAACTTTTCGCCTTCGCACCATTCCGACGTGTGCCCATTGACGAGAGGGAGGAATTGGAATCTCGTTTTTTGTGAAGGATTCCAACACGGCTTTAAAATCCAGGCGGTCATTTGATGAAAAAGCTCCCATGACGTTTTCCCAAATAGCGAGAGTTGGATACTGTCCATTGGTTTCACTCCTAATTTCTTCAATAATTCTAATGGCTTCATAAAATAAATTGGATTTCTTTCCTGCCAAACCTTCTCGATTACCAATTGTAGAAAGATTTTGGCAAGGTGACCCAAAACTAATGATGTCAACTGGTGGAATAGAGCCACCATGAAGTTTCGTTAAATCTCCTAAATGAATCATTTGAGGAAATTGACGTTTAGTGATTCGTATCGGGGCTTTTTCAATTTCACTAGCCCAAAGTGGTGTAATGTTATTTCTTTCGGCAGCTAAAGGAAATACACCGATTCCATCAAATAGACTGCCTACTGTTAGACTTGTTATTTTGATCAACTCCTTCAAACATAAAAAGACATTTCCTGTTATACAAGAAATGTCTTTTTATGTAATATTTAATTTATCGTATTCCCACATACTACATCTATAGCTACAGAAACGTTAATGTAGTTTCTAATCTCTTTTTTCGATTTTTTTCGTTATCTTCAATGAACACTGTATGCTTGTAAAAGTGTTTAAAATTAAGGATTTCTATATAATTTTTTGTTGTAGCAACACTATAGTCTCCACATGCGGTGTATGCGGGAACATATCCATCAGCACTACTTTTTCAACGATATAACCTGCTTCACTTAAAGATTTCAAATCCACCATAAGGGATTTTGGGTTGCAGGATACATACACTATTTCCGGTGCATTAAACTTTATAACATAATCCATAGCCTTTGGATGAACACCCGGACGTGGGGGATCTAAAATAATCAAATCAGGTTTTTGCTGTACATTTTTAATAACCTCTGCCACATCTCCTGCTATAAATTCACAGTTAGTCAAACTATTGAGTTTTGCATTTTCATTGGCAGCTTTTACTGCTTCCTCTATTATCTCAATGCCAATAACCTTTTTAGCCTGAGGGGCTACGATTTGACCTATAGTCCCTGTTCCGCAGTATAAATCAAATACAACTTTAGATTTACTTTCTCCTATGAAATCCTTAACAATAGAGTAAAGTTTTTCTGCACCTCTTGAATTTGTTTGAAAAAATGAAAAAGGTGACATTTTAAATTCTAATCCCAGTATTTTTTCTGTTATATGGTCCTCGCCATATAATATCTCAACTTCATCTGCCTGAACTATATCTGATAAACTGTCATTAATGGTGTGAATAAAACCCTTAAACACTCCATCATAACTGGTGTTTATAAGAATTTCAGTAAGTGGCTTTAAATCAAAGTTAATTTGAGATGTTGTAACTAAGTTAACAAGAATTTCTCCAGTATTTTTAGCTTTTCTAACCACCAGGTTTCTTAAATATCCTTCCTGTTTCATAACTTTATAGAAAGGTAGCTTTTCTTTTCTAAAGTAATCTACTATTATTGTAACTATCTTTCTGAAATCACTATCGATAATTTTGCAGTTATCTACAGTAATAACACTGAAGGATTTATTTTTAACGTGCATTCCTAAATTAAGCTCACCATCTTTTTCATAATTTCCAAAGGTAAACTCCATTTTATTCCTGTATTCATATAATTCTGGACTAACTTCAATTTCCAACTTGTTAAATACATCTGCTTCTTCTTTGCTTACCACAGATTCTAAATTATCTTTAAATAATTTTAAAACCTGCTGCTTTTTTAAGTCCAATTGGTTTTCATATGGAATAAATTGAGTGGTGCATCCCCCGCATTGACCAAAATGAGGACAAGCAGCTTCTATTTTATAAGGTACATCTTCTAAAACACTTACTGTTTTTGCTTCTGCATAGTCTTTTTTCTTTTTGGTTACCCTTGCAATAACCTTTTGACCTGGAACAGCTCCTTTTATGTATGTTTTTAAATCATCTAAATAAGCTATTCCCAAGCCTGGGAATTCGGAATGTTCTATAATAAATTCATATTCATAACCTTTTCTCATTGTTATCTCCATTCGTAATTAATAAGCCATGTTTTAAATATTTATCTAAAACATGGCTTATTAATTGATTTCATGTTTTTAATCATTATTTAGTTCTGATAGTTTTTAAACCGCTTAATTTCTTTCCTATAGTATTTCCCCTTTTAGAGCTTTCTATTATAGTTGGAAGCAAAATTGATACTGCTGCAAAGAATATAAATATCATAGCTGTTTTATTAGGGAAATATATTCCTATTGTATATTTCAATATAAATTCTACTAAATAAACTAATATTACTGAAACAACTACATTTACAGCTGTATCAACTAAGCTTGCTAGTAAGCTTTCAAAAAATTTGGGATTATCATTATGTATTCCGCTTAATGATTCTAAAGCTTTTGTATCATTTGAAGTTTCAATGATTTCTTCTTTATTTTCTAATACCTGTTCTGAATCAGCTGTATCTGGATTCTCTGGTTCAACCTTTTCTATTTCATTTAAATCTTTTTCATTGTCATTTTCACTCATGTCTAAAACCTCCTACTTTTTTACATCATATTTTATTATGCTATAGTATTGCACTTATGTAAATACTAATTTACAATATATAAGTATTGTTTTAAATGTTTAATAGTTTCGTAATAATTTATTAACATATTCTTTGAACATTATACACAAATTGCAATTATACTTTATATTAGGATTTTAATGTTAAATTACATTAGTTGTATATCCTGGAGGTTAAGTAATGAATTCTATTAAAAATTATATTATAGATATACTGGATGTGTTATTTTTTGTAATTATTATAACCATAAAATCTGTGTTCTTTTCTAAGGCTTTAAATTACACAGATGTTACAAAACATATATTTTTGCCTATTTTTTCATCGGTTATAATTTTAGCAGGCATATCTTTTTTATTTAAAAAGAAAGCCAGGGCAAGATTTCTCTTTATTCTTAATATATTTATTACTATATTTATCATAAGTGATATTACCTATTTTAAGTATTTTAAAGATTTAATCTCAATTCCTGTGCTTAAAAATGGTATAATGCTTGGAGCTGTTAAGAGCAGTGTAGGCAATCTTTTTGATTTTAGAGATTTATTATACGCTGTTGACTTAGTTATGATAGTTCCAGTTATTGACTATATTAAATATAGAAAAAGCAGAGAACCTTCCACTAAAATCAAACTGGCTGTATTTTCTATGCTGTTAGTTTTTGGCTTAAGTATTGATGCTTATAGTATGGTTTCTCTGGAAAAGGAACAGCCAAGACTATTAACCACCATGTACAACAGAGTTTATGTGGTAAAAAAACTTGGCATAGTAAATTATCATGCTCTTGACCTTTTTAGTGCGGCTTCAGTGCAGATTGCTAAAAGTACTCCTGTTTCTGCTAAAACTGAAAATGAAATAAAATCATTTTTACAAAGCAACTCCGAGAAAAGCACAAACTTTAAAGGTTATGCAGAAGGTAAAAATCTATTGATGATACAGGTTGAAGCACTGCAAAACTTTGCTATTGGAAGTAAAATAAATGGAGTTGAAGTAACTCCAAATTTAAATAAATGGGTAAACAAAAGCATGTACTTTAATAACTTTTACTATCAAATCGCAGCAGGGGGAACCTCAGATGCTGAGTTTATGACCAATAACTCACTGTATCCAGCTCCATCAGGTGCAGCATATTATTTATATTGTGGAAATTCATTTAATTCCATGCCTCAGGCTTTTAAAGAAAATGGTTATACCACAGCTGCAATGCATGGATATAGAGAAACTTTCTGGAACAGAAATGTTATGTATAAAAAAATGCAGTTTGATAACTTCTATAATGAAAATGACTATAATCTTAATGAAATTGTAGGACTTGGATTAAGTGATAAGGAATTTCTAAATCAATCCATAGATAAAATAAAAAATTTAAAACAGCCTTATTATTCTTTTATGATTACATTAAGCAGTCATTTCCCTTATGATGATACAAAAAACTATGGCAGCTTTAATGTTGGAAAATATGAAAATACTATGCTTGGTAATTACTTAAAAGCTATTCATTATACGGATGCTCAATTAGGTGCATTTTTGGATAATCTGGAAAGCCAGGGTTTATTAGATAATACTGTTGTAGTTTTGTATGGAGATCATTATGCAATACCTAAGAGTGAAGAAGAAAGCTTAAATAAATTTTTAAATATAACAAATCCAACTGAACTTTCCTGGATGGAACTACAAAAAGTGCCTATGCTCATTCACTTTCCAAAGGATGCAAACAAGGGAGTGAACAGCACTTACACCGGTGAAATGGATGTTTATCCAACCATAGCTAATTTATTTAATTTATCTGCTAAGTCCCTGCTTGGAAAGGATATTTTAAATTCCAAGGATGGAAATGTGATTTTTAGGAACGGCTCCTTTACGGATGGAAAAGTATTTTATTTATCTCAAAGCGGGAATTATTATGATATTAGTTCCGGAAGTAAAATTTCAGAAAATGATATCTTGAAAAGTAAAAAGGACGATGTATTGAATCAACTGGAGTATTCTGATGAAATAATGAAACATGATTTATTAAAAAAATTTGATAAAGAATCACAAAATAAATAAAATAAAGACATTCTTTCCAAAACTTTAGAAAGAATGTCTTTATTTATAGTGAAACAGCTTAACCTATAGACAAATTCCAGTTTACTTTTAAACTAATTGATTTATTTGGTTCTATATTTTTCATTCCGCCTAATATTTCAAGTTCTGCATAGGGCAATGTAGTATCAACATAAACTTCAATATTACTGCCATGAGGGTATACTACTTGTCCTTCATATTTAAATTGCTTTTTTAAAATAATATCTTTATCATAGGCTGTACACCTGTAGCTTATTTCTCCACTATCGGTAACTACTCCTACCTTAAACTTTTCTTTTCTATTACAATTTATAGTTAATATTTTTCTATCCTCTCTTCTTACAGAATATGCATTACTGGATGGAATATCAAAATCCTGATAAAATGTAATTCCCCCCGTAAACACATTGGAGTTTAATTTAATTTCTGCAAATCCAGGTGACAAAACCTGAGTGTTATCCCACATAGCCCACTGTACTGTACTTTCGCTGTTATTTACTATTGTTTCTTCTACACACATATTACTGCAGTTATCATATATAGTAATTGTCCTAATAAATTGAAGCCCCTGTACAGGTTCTGTTTTAGATATATTAGAAGTAAGTTTTATATCTATAAAATCTTTTGAACTGTTAATTTCATAATTAAAGTAACTTTGGTCAATGTCAAATATAGGAGGCCACTGCCACACAGTTTGTGGTGCCGGCCAACACTTGTATCCTCCAAAGTTTAACCAGTTTTCAGGAGTTCTTTCCTTATTTATATCATTCCTTACTCCTATCAACTCTTCATTCCTATATAATACATTAAAACCATTAATAGAGTATTCTAGTATTCTTCCTCCCTGCTGAGGAACCACAATAATATTAATCATCCCATTACTTATATATATTTCTTCTGTTTCATTGTTTCTTTTTATATTATAATTTATCATTTTTACCCCCATAAAATTAATTTTTATTCTTAAGCATTAGTATAATAGTATTATAATGTTAACTCAATAACCCTAATAAATTAATTTATATATTGTATATTGAAAACTTTGTTTACCTTTAATTATAATGTGTGATAAAATATTCATATTACATAAACCCTATAAAATAAGGCAGGTGCTAGTAATGACTTATACTGTATTCAACTTTATATTTGTATGTGCTGCAGGTTTTTTTGCGGCCATGGTGGATTCCATTGCGGGAGGAGGAGGATTGATAAGCCTTCCAGCTTTTTTGTTAGTTGGGGTTTCACCACACTTTGCACTGGGTACAAATAAATTTGCATCTTCTTGCGCATCCTTCACTAGTTCTGTGAAGTTTATCAAAAGCGGTAAAACTGATTCTAAGCTTCTGAAATTTTTAATTCCATTTACTTTAGTTGGTGCAGCAGCAGGAGTTCAAACAGTTCTTATAGTTAATCAAAAATATCTTTACTCAATGGTTCTTATAATGATACTTGCTGTTGGTATTTACAGTTTATTTTCTAAAACCATAGGATTAGAAGATAATTTTAAGGGTCTAAGTAAAAGCAAAATTATAGTAGGTGCTTTATTAGCTTTCACCTTAGGCTTTTACGATGGTTTTTTTGGTCCAGGCACTGGTTCATTCTTAATTTTTGGATTAATAAAGATATTTGGATTTGATTTTGTGAGAGCTGGAGGCAACGCTAAAATATTAAATTTTGTAAGCAATATCACTTCTCTTATATTATTTGCTTTTCATGGACAAATAGCGTACTTAGTTGGAATACCTGTGGCTCTATGTATGATTTTAGGTGCTAAAATAGGTACTGAGATGGTTCTTTCTAAGGGTGCAAAGCTTATGAAGCCTATTTTTGTTACCATGTCTCTAGCGGTAGCCGTAAAAATGCTGTACAACCTAATGCAGTAAAAAAGGGATTTTGCATTGCAAAACCCCTTTAAAATTACTTGTTACTTTCTTGATTTCCACGATCAAAAGAAACCCAGCCTTTTCTATTTAAATATCTAAGGTACATTATTAATCTGTCATAAACAGGATCACACTTTTCTCCAAATTGTTTTAATAGTTTTTCGCCTATCTCATAAACTGAAGTTTTTCCATCTATTGATTTCCATACTTCACTTCCCATGTCATCCAGCTCTACATCACTGACATATGGCTTTTTTACCAGCCATCTCATAAATTTCTCTATTGATTTATTATGATGAAATATAAGATATACTTTGCCATTTTTAACTTCCCAATCCGTATGTTTTTTTGCTGGAACATATAGTAAAAAATTATCTTCCTTCTTTTGTTCCTTTTTCATTAAATCACCATTCTCTTTCATTTAGGAATTTATACTATTAATTTATTAATGAAAACGTATATAGATAATTTTATACTTTTTTTTTTGCATTTTCAATATATTCAACCTTTATGTTAAATAATATTTATTTAATTAAACCATTTTCTCTAAGGAAATCCTCTGCTACTTGTTGTGGCGACTGATCAAGCTTGTCAACTTTATAATTAAGCTCTCTCATTTTTTCATCATTAATTTTTCCTGCTAATTTATTAATTAAATCCTTCAGCTCCGGATGCTTTTTTAGAGTATTATTATTTATAATAGGAGCAGCATAATATGGCGGAAAAAAGTTTTTGTCATCTTTTAAAACTTTAAGATTAAAGCCTTTAAGGAGTCCATCTGTGGAAAATGCATCTATGACATCTGCCTTGTTATTTGCAATAGATGTATATCTTAAGCCTCCATCTACAGCCTTTACATTCTGAAAATTCATATTATATTTTTTATTCAATCCTAAGTATCCATCTTCTCTATTGCTAAATTCTATAGTACAGCCTAAATCCAATTGATTACTAACTTTAGCCAGATCAGAGAAGGTTTCTAGATTATATTTTTCTGCTGTATCCTTTCTTACTGCTAAGGTGTAAGTATTATTAAAACCTAAGGGCTTTAGCCAGGTTATATTATAGTTCTTATTAAAATAATCACTTACAAGGTTATAGGCTTTGTTTGAATCACTAACAGAGGACTGTTTCATAATATTGACTAATCCAGTACCAGTGTATTCTACGTATAAATCAATTTCTCCTGTTTTAAGTGCATTAAAAGCTATATTTGTACCGCCTAAATTCAATTTTCTCTCAACTTTGATATTTGAATTTTTTTCTATCAATTCAGCCATCATATTTCCTAATATTAATTGCTCATTAAAGTTTTTAGAACCTATGACTATGGTATCCGATTTTTTCCCATAAGCCACGAACCCACCTATAGAGATTAGAAATATCAAGGCTGCTGCTATTAATTGTTTTGAATAATTTTTTTTGCTTTTTTTATTCTTAGGAATTTTAATTGTTCCATCTGCTTTTCTAACTCCTGGTGGTGTTACAGCTTTTTCAATCTTTCCAACAATGAAATCCATAAACAAAGCTAGTAAACATGCTGGTATTGCTCCTGCTAAAATCATGTTATTATTTACTGTTTGAACTCCTGAGAAGACCATATAACCTAGTCCACCGGCTCCAATAAAAGCAGCAATAGTCATAAGTCCAACTGCGGTAACAGCTGAAATTCTTATACCAGACATAATTATTGGAAGCGCTAAAGGTATTTGAACAATTCGCAATATCTGACCATTAGTCATCCCCATACCTTTAGCTGCTTCTATTACATCTGGGTTTATATTATCAAGACCTGTAAGAGTGTTTTTAATTATTGGAAGCAGTGAGTATAAAAAAACCATTAATATAGCTGGCTTACTTCCTATTCCTAACATAGGAATTAAAAATCCAAGCAGTGCTAAACTTGGTACTGCTTGCACCACATTAGCAAATCCTATAACTGGTGCTGATAATTTTTTATACCTAGTTATAAGTATACCAAGAGGTACACCAACTATTATGGCCATAATTACAGCAAAAATGGTTAATTCAATATGCTCCATTATTAAACTTAACATCTGTTGTCGTCTTTCAAATAGAAAGCTGGCAAATTTATTAATAAAATTAATTACAGCCACTATACATCCACCTCCTGATCAATATATTGGTTACTTAATACGCTCAATAGACTACTTTTTGTTATCAGCCCTACCAACTTGGAATTATCATCTATAACAGGTACATATCCTATTTTATATTCATTCATTTTATTGAGGATATCTACCAAGGATTCATTAATATTAACTGTTTTAATTTCTTTCTCCATAATATTCTCAAGCTTAAGACTCTTATTATCATGTTTTCTAATGTCTTTCAATGTTACAATACCATTAAGTTTATTTTCTTTATCAACAATTAGTAAACTATCTACTTTACTAGATTTCATAATTTCAACTGCTTGCACTATAGTTCTGTTGGCAGAAGTCTTAACTGGTTCTGAAATCATAATGTCTATGGCTTTTATAAATTCTGGCTGCTTCCATATTCTATTTTTACCTATAAACTCTTCAACATATATGCTTGATGGATTTTTCAGTATCTTCTCTGCAGTGTCATACTGTAATATGCCTCCATCCTTCATAATACAAATTCTATCGCCAAGCTTTAGTGCTTCATCCATATCATGAGTAACAAAAACAATTGTCTTTTTTAAATCTTGTTGAAGATTGTACAATTCATCTTGAAGCTGATTTCTTGTAATTGGATCTAGAGCACTAAAGGGCTCATCCATTAGAATTATATCTGAATCTGTAGCAAAAGCTCTAGCTACACCTACTCTTTGCTGCTGGCCTCCACTAAGTTCACATGGATATCTGTTAATATAATCATCTGGTTCCATTCCAACCATTTTTAAAAGTGCTATTGTTTTTTCTCTGACTTTATCTTCCGGCCACTTCTTTAAAATTGGAACTATTCCTATGTTTTCTCCTACAGTCATATGCGGAAAAAGTCCCGTTTGCTGAATAACATATCCCATACCTCTCCTTAGTTCAATAGGATTAACATTTGAGATATCTTTCCCATCTATATAAATATTTCCTGACGTGGGAACAATCAGTTTATTTATCATTTTCAAGGTTGTAGTCTTTCCACAGCCGCTTGGCCCTATTAACACTACAAATTCTCCTTTATTTATCTTTATGCTTATTCTTTTTAATACTTCTTTACTTTTAAACTCTTTAGTTATATTTTTAAACTCTATCATTCCATCCCTCCTAAAATTATAAATTATGGTTTCTCTTTGTATACAAATTAAACTGACAACTTAATTATAATATAAAGTTGTCAGTTTGTAAATGTATTTTTTTAACATGTTAGTATAAATTATCTATTTACACTTTGTAAAAATAAAAATCCATAGGCAAAATATTTTTAACCTATGGATTGATAATTACAATTATTCATTTATATAATCTTTCACTCTTTCATAAGAACTTTCATCACCAATCATAATATACACATCTCCTTCAATAAAGGTAGCATAAGGGCCTGGAGATAGTATCAATGATTTATTTCTTCTTATGCCAATTATAGTTGTACCCGTATTCTGCCAAAAATTCACTTCGCCTATGGTTTTACCAATAAGTTTTGAATTTTTTGGTATTTCAACTTCTATAGGGGCAAAAGGGTTAGAGCTTTTAAACCTGGCAGTGCTGTCAATAAGTTTGTCTATATAAACAGTTAATTCTTCATCTAATTTTCTTCTTTTTTCAATAGCACTATATATGTTTTTCTTTAATGATGTCAGGGAATCCTGGCTTCTAAACTTTTCTATGAATTTAAAAGCTGAGTCTATAGATTTAACTGTTATTCCTCTTCCTTGTGATACTTCTACTATGTTCATATCCTCTAATAGAGTTACAGCTCTTCTTATAGTTTCAGGGGATACATTATATTGCCCTGCTAGAGTTGATCTTCCATGCAATTTTGTGCCTATTTTAAATTCATCTCGTGTGATTCTATTTGCTAAATCAATAGCAATTTGTTGATACACAGGTTTAACTATATTTTCCTCCATAAATCTTCCTCCTATGTGTTAATAAAGCACCTCTGTAAATATATCATACCTATTATAAAAAGGATACTTTAATTTTGCAATCATTTATTTCTACAACTACTATAGGGATAAGATTTATACTAACTTTCTTTTAACCATTTCTGTAACTGCAAATGTGGATACATTATCAGCATATTCCCCTGGTCCAAAGCCTGCATCATATCCAAGTTCCTTAGCTAACTCATTGGTAATCCTTGGACCTCCGCAAATTAAAATTACCTTTTCTCTGATTCCCTCTGCTTCAAGGAGTTCCACTAATTCAGTGAGATTTTTAATATGAACATTCTTCTGGGTAACTGTCTGAGATACTAAAAGCACATCCGCTTTTAATTCAATGGCCTTTTTTACAAATTCTTCGTTTGGAATCTGGCTCCCTAAATTATGAGCTTCTATCATGTCATATCTCTCTAATCCGTAATGGCCTGCAAATCCCTTCATATTCATTATAGCATCTATCCCTACTGTATGGGCATCCGTGCCTGTACTTGCTCCTACCATTATGACCTTTCTTCCAATATTATCTTTAATATACTTAGATACTCCATTCATATCCATAATATTAATATCTACAGATTGTACTTTTATTTCCTCATAATTAATGCTTTGAATATAGCTTCCATAAGCAACAAAGAAGGAAAAGCATTTATCCAATGGTTCATGGTGAGTTACTATTGGATCAATTAATCCCATACTTTTAATTAAAAGTTTAGCAGCTTCTACTGCCTTATCCCCATCCTGTACAGGCAGTGTGAAACTAAGCTGAATTTTACCATCATTCATTGTATCACCATAGGGTTTTATTCTTGTTAAATCCAAATGCTTATCATAATCTTTCTTTTCAGTTGAATACAGCCCTCCGCTCATTACTCCTCACCTCCAACCATTAATTCTATAAATGGATTAAAATACTGTGGCTCCTTTTCATACACTCCATCCAGCCCTTTACCTCCATCTATTGGTCTTTTTATACCTGCAAATTTACCCTGACTTAGTGTATTAAATAATCCATCCTTTTGTATTTCTCTTAATAGCTCAAAGGATTTTTCAAGAACTTCCTGTGCTCTATTTTGAATTATTCCTCCCTGCTTAAATGTTATTTCCTCTCCTAAGTCCTCCATATTATTAAAAATATATTTTGCATTTTCAATGGATAGTGCTCTGTCTGACATAAATGGAGTGTGTATGGCTTCAGTGAGCATACCAAGGAGATGTATCTTTTGTCCTGTGATGATAGTCACCATGTTAAATAGAGCATCCTGAACCTGTCCCTTAAATATATTGCCTGTCATAAATTTAGTAGGAGGCATATATTTTAATGGTGCCTTAGGAAATATTTCTCTTGCCATTTGGGCCTCCGCAAGTTCCAGCAGAAATCCATTTCTCAAATTCGGACTCATTTCGAAGGCATGACCTAATCCCATCTGTTCCTCAGGCAGTCCGGCAATGAGTGCAAACTGTTCATTGATAAACTGTGATGCTAATACAGTGTGAGCCTCCTCCACTGCATCTGAAGTTGTAAGGTAGTTATCCTCACCTGTATTAATAATAACTCCGGCAAATCCATTAATTACTCTTGAAAAATATTGATCTACCATAGTTCTTTTCATGTTAATATCTCTGAATAAAATTCCATAAAGGGCATCATTCAGCATTACATCAAGTCTTTCCAAAGCACCCATGGCAGCAATTTCCGGCATGCAGAGCCCCGAACAATAATTACATAATCTAATATATCTATGAACCTCTTCACCAACTTCGTCTAATGCTTTTCTCATAAGTCTGAAATTTTCCTGAGTGGCAAATGTTCCACCAAAGCCTTCTGTGGTAGCACCGTATGGTACATAATCCAAAAGGCTCTGCCCTGTGGTTCGAATTACGGCTATTATATCTGCACCTTGTTTTGCAGCAGCTACTGCCTGAGTTATATCCTCATAAATATTTCCTGTGGCAACAATAACATATAAATAAGGCCCTTGTTTATCCCCGTATTCATTTAAGAAGCCCTGTCTAATACCTTTATTTTGTTTTATTTTTTCAATTCTTTTCTTAGCTTCAGAATTCACAGCTAATTTTACATCAAATAAATCAGATGATGGCAGTTCAGTTAACTCTAACTCATGTTTTGAAATTTTCAAAGCAATTTCCTGTGGAGAAAGTTTTGTTTGAACCATTGCGTTGCCAATATAGTATGCTGCACCAATTCCAAGTCCCTTTCCTTTTTCAATATTGTCTACAACAATATTGGGCAGCGGCACAGAAAACTCATCTATTCCATCTATGCCCAGAAGTCTGCATATGGTTCTTTCTACAGCAACAGTTGTATGCTGATTTATGAATTTCTGTGTATCCTGTGCTATATTTTTAGCATACTCTCTGGCTTCTTCTACAACATTTAAATTAAGATTCAATTTACTATCCATAATAATCTCCCCCATAATTATCAATGCTTATGATCTATCAAATCTAATATTTCTTCATCTAGTCCTAGTAATCTGCAGATATTAACAGCATCCTTAGGAACTTCACAGTATTTTGATTTTTTCTCTATACCGTACTCCATTTCCTCCTGTATAGTTTCTACTGCATCTGTTTTGTTAAGTTTTATTTTGTTTTTTAACATATTGAAATCAGCATTTTTTAAACCTATAACCTGATAATGGTCCATGTTCTCATCTGCAATGCCATCATAATGGGTGGCTATTAATGTATATGTTGATAATTTGTTTAAATAGGTACTTACAGCTTTAACCAGACAGCTTCCCTCCTTTGGATTTGTACCTCTTGCGAACTCATCCAAAGCAATAAATCCACAGAGAGATTTAGCCAGGCTAATAATGTCCTTTATTTTAATAATTTCACCGGCAAAACTACTTAATCCTTTGGAAATACTCTGCATATCCTCGGATACATATTGGATAAATTGTAAAATCGGAATTTTACCTTCTTCACAGAAAACATTAAATCCATAAGTAAAAAGCATTAAATTTAAAACAATGGTTTTTATTGCAATACTTTTTCCACCCATGTTAGCTCCTGTAATAATAGTTGCACCAGGTTTAAGCTGTATACTTATAGGAGTAAATATTTTTTTCTTTTTCTCTAAAATATCAGATACCATAGGGTTATAAGCTTTTTTTAAATATATTTCATGATTTTCACTAATGTCAGCCTTACATCCTCCCATTAAGACTTTTCCCATAAGAAAGTCCAGCCTTCCAACAGACTCTATATTATTCAGCAAAATATTTATATATTCCTTCAGCTTTTTACAAAGCTTTTTTCTAATAACTAACTCCTCTTCTCCTTCTTTTATAACCCACTGCATTCTTTCTTTTTTAAGTTTATCTATTTCTTTTTCATCTTTAGAAACATATATTTGTTCCTCCAGATTTTTCTTTTCCTCTCTAATGTATGCAAGTTCTTTACTGTATCCATTGTAAATATAGAAGGTAGATAATTTTCTTTTTTCTGGATCCAAGATTTCTATAATGGGATTTAATTCACAAAAATGTATTCCCTCTACTTGAATATTTAATATTTCATAGATTTCTCTAATGTTTTCAAGCAAAATAGACAGATATTTAATTTCATAAATTTCAATCTGATCCAATATTTCATCATTAGAACATCTTTTTATGGTATTTCTAATATCCTTTATACTGCAAAAGAAATTTCTTATTTTATTGAATTCATCAGCATTTCTTTCCATTGAGATTTTAATTTTTTCTATTGCATTAAATTCCTGCTGAAGTTTATTCATTTCTCTAAATGGTGTTATGCTTTTTTTAAGCTCCATTCCATATGGAGTAGTAATCTGAATTTTATCTATTAAATATGTAAAACCTACTAATTTTCTTTCACTGCTATTTAAAAACAACTAATCACCACCTAAAATATTTATTACCGGCAGATTAATTTTTTGCTGAAGCTTTTCTATAAATTTTTTATTATCAAACTGGTAACCAAAAGGGCTTATGGGATTGCAGGTTAACATGAATACATTAATTGAATTTAAAACTTTAATGCTTCCGCAGGTGTTTAAATACCTATAAAATGTGTCACTGTTTACAAATAGTTTAGTACCATTTTCAGCTATAATGGTAATACCATTCCCCGCCTTACCGCTGTCCATAATTTGCAGTAATAATTTATCTGTTATAATTCCACGTATTAGTATATACATTGTCTCATTATTTATATTTTCTAAAATTTCCTTTGATGCACTTAAAGCTGTAGAAACATTTAAGATTCTATGTGTATAATCCCTGTTTATTAAAATTATTCTTTCCTCTTTGAATTCATTTGATATTCTTATTATTTCTTTATCAATAATTGCCTCCAAAGAAAGTAATTGTATTCTATGGGCAGTTTCATTTATCACATAATCTATTTTATTTGATAATGCAGCCCCAGTGGCAAGTATAACACCATCACATAATTCAGAAACAGCTGTACTTTTTCTGCTTAATGCACCATCAATTAATACAAGCTCTGCTCCTAAGGCTTTAAGTTTACTGCTTATTTCAACCATTTGTGAAGTTATGGATGGACCTGCCAGCTCAATATATCCTTCACTGAGTGCTTTTGCAATAATTACATTACCTAATGGAGTGCCAAATGATGTACTTTCAATAACTTCAAGGGTTATGTCACTTTTTAAAAAGCACTGCTTTGCAGTTGCAATAATTGTATTATTAGGCACATAAATTCTGGGCTTGCTTGTATGTGTAACACTATCCTTGCTTTCCCCATCCACACCAACAGAAGTTAGACCAAGAGAAAAATACCCCCTGGTCTTTTCTATAACATAATTTAAAGTGGTAGTCTTTCCTACATTTTTGTCCATACCTATAATAGAGATAACTTTGTATTTTTTTATATATTTTAAAATTATATTCATGCTCATTCTTGTCACCTCTATTAATCTTCTACTTATGGCTTTAATTATTTTTATTTCTCTTTTTTCTATCCAGTCCTTCAGGTTCCAGTGCTACCTGCTGATTATTTAATAATCCTGCTACACCCACCTTTGTGCTTTCTCTCATTTCCTCACAATTTTCACAATGGCAGTGTGTAGTATAGTTTGTAGGCTGATTATAAGTGGTTATTACACCTTCAAAATTTCTTAAAATTACTTTATCAGGGCTTTGGGATATTACATAATTAGGCATAACAGGTATTTTGCCTCCTCCACCTGGAGCATCCACTACAAAGGTTGGAACACAAAAGCCTGATGTATGTCCTCTTAACCCTTCTATTATTTCTATTCCCTTAGATACAGGAGTTCTAAAGTGCTCCAGTCCAACTGAAAGATCACACTGATAAATATAATATGGTCTTACCCTTATTTTAACCAGTTCATGAACAAGTTTTTTCATTACATCTACGCAGTCATTCACTCCATTTAATAAAACTGACTGGTTTCCCAAAGGTATCCCAGCATCAGCTAGTTTTTCACAGGCGGCCTTTGATTCTTCAGTAATTTCATTTGGATGATTAAAATGTGTATTTAACCATATTGGATGATACTTTTTAAGCATATTTACTAAATCATCAGTTATTCTTTGAGGCATAACCACTGGTACCCTTGATCCTATTCTTATTATTTCCACATGTTGAATAGCTCTAAGCTTTTTTATAATGTACTCTAATTTATCATCTGACAATGTTAATGGATCCCCGCCTGATATTAACACGTCTCTTATAACAGGAGTTTTGGCAATGTATTCAATGGCATTGTCTATTTGTTTTACAGGCAGAGCACTGTCATTTTGTCCAGCAAATCTTCTTCTGGTACAGTGTCTGCAATACATAGAGCATTGATCTGTAACCAAAAGCAGTACTCTGTCAGGATATCTGTGAGTTAAACCTGGAACAGGTGAATCCCCGTCTTCATGAAGCGGATCTAATAAATCCACAGATGACCTTTTCAATTCCAAAGCTGTAGGCACTGCCTCTCTTCTTATTGGGTCATCAGGGTTTCTGGGATCAATTAAAGAAAGATAGTATGGCGTAATTGCCATTCTTAAACTTTCAACGCATTGCCTTGCTCCTTTTTCCTCCTCTTCCGTAAGGTTAATATACTTTTTTAATTCATCAATAGTTTCAATTCTATTTTTTATCTGCCAGTGCCAATCGTTCCACTGTTCCTTCGGCACATGTTTAAACAATTCAGAACCTTTATTCATATTAAATAACCCCCAATTTATTTAACCCTCCATTATTATAGGTATGACTGCTGGAATATTTTTCTAATTGTTTCACTTTCTCTAAGCTCAGCTAAAGTTATTTCAGCATGATCTTTTGTATATCCGTTTCCAATGATCATGTTAACATCCTTTCCTACACCCTCTGCACCTAATGCTGCCTTTGTAAAGCTTGTTGCCATTGAGAAGAAATACACAGTGCCCTCATCTTTTACCGGCAGTATACTGGACATTTCTGTGTTCTGAATGTTTACGCAGTTAATTGAAATATCAATTTCCTTACCATTATTAGCTTCCAATGTTTTATTTAAAACATCAATTGGCTTCTGAGCATCTCCAATTATTACGTTATGACATAATCCCCATTTCATTAAATTTTCTGCCTGCTTTTGCTTTCTAACTAAACCAATTACTTTTCCTGTAGGTCCTACTCTTTTCATAGCTTCATAACAGCAAAGCATACCTGATTTTCCAGCTGCCCCTAATACAAGAACACTTTGCCCTGGTCTCACAAGTTTTGCTGCCTGGCCCGGTGCACCTGCCACATCCAAAGCAGCTAATGCCAGTGTTTCAGACATATCATCAGGTAATTTTGCATAAATGCCGCTTTCAAATAGTATTGCCTGTCCCTTTATCTCTACTCTGTCAATGTCCTTTTTTACATCTAAAATTTCTTGAATTTTTAATGGTGTCAATGATAAAGATACCAGTGAAGCAATTTTGTCCCCCACCTTTAAATCTCTATCTTTTAATGCTTCACCAATTTTAGCTACAATACCAATAAACATTCCCCCAGATCCTGTAACTGGATTCTGCATTTTTCCTCTTTCCTCAACAATTGAAATGATTTTTGATTTTATTTTTTCTATATCTCCTTCAGCTTCCTTTTCAATTTGTGTAAAACTTGCAGAATCAATGTTTAAGGCAATTACATCAACTAATATTTCATTATCATAAATATCCATATTGTTATCAATTTTATATGCTGCTTGAGTTAAAACTCCTTGTGGTTCAATTACTCTGTGTGTTCCAAATTTACATCCTTTTTTCATATTTATTCCCCCAATTTCACATTATTTAAAAATGCCCTCTTTTAACCCTAGAATAGCTCTTGCCTCACTTGGAGACGCAATTTCTCTTCCAAGCTCTCTTGAGATTCTAACTATCTTTTCCACTAGCTCACCATTTGATTTTGCTAAAACTCCTTTGGATATGTAAACGTTATCTTCGAAACCAACTCTTACATGTCCACCCAGGATAATAGCCAAAGTTCCCATTTCAAATTCTTTTTTGCCAATGCCAGATACTGTAAAAGTACTTCCCTGAGGAATGCTTTCCGACATAAATACCAAATCTCTAGGTGATGCACTTATTCCTCCGTTAACCCCCATAACAAAGTTAAAGTGCATTGGGACTTTTATATGTCCTTTTCTCTGTAGACGAAGGACCATATCAATCATTCCCTTATCGAATACCTCCAACTCAGGTTTAATATTTAACCTGGCAAGCTTTTCCGCAAAGTTTTTAATTGTATTTTCAGTATTTATGAATATATCATCTCCGCCAAAATTGCAAGTGCCACAATCCAGTGTAGCCATTTCAGGCAAAAGGTACACCGGTTGAAGTCTTTCTTCATCGCTCATGCCCACTGCACCACCTGTTGATGGCTGTATAATTACATCTTTGCATCTCCTTCTTATCTCTTCAAAACATTTTTTAAATCTAGATTTACTTTGAGTTGGTGTACCATCATCTTCCCTGACATGCAAATGAATAATGCTGGCCCCAGCTTTATAGGCTGACTGGGCTTCTCTCCCAATTTCTTCTACAGTATAAGGAATATTAGGATTATTCTCCTTTGTAACCTCTGCCCCGCAAATAGCCGCAGTAATTATTAATTTATTCATTAAAAATTCCCCCATTTATAGATGAACAGTATAAATAATTTCTATTTATTATATCTCTGTTTCTCCTTTGGAACTACACAAGTGCCGCTTGCCCTGCATACAATTATAGGCTCTTTTAGCACATCACATGCTGATTCATTTATATCCGTTCTTGGTGCAATAACCTTTCTTGCCTGAAAAACCATTTTTCTTGAACTTATGCCAATCTCCGTGATTTCTCCCTGTGCTTCAATATAATCACCTGCATATACTGGAGCTAAAAATTCCACATTGTCGTAGGCTCTAAAAAGCCCCTCATCTCCATCATTTCTAATCAATAACTCCGTTGCAACATCTCCGAAGAGTTGCAGCATCTTTGCACCGTCTACAAGATTGCCGCCATAGTGTGCATCTTGAAGGCTCATTCTCATTCTGATAACTGCTTTCATAAAATCCCCCCATTCAATAATAATATCAGCTAAAAGACTTCTGCAGCTTTTCAGCATTGAATAACATATATTACAGATAATAAATAAATTAAGCATAAATAAAAAGCCCTGAAAATTTTCAGTGCTTTAACGACTAATAGAACTATTTACCTTCACAAATAGCCATTATGCAATGAAAATTTTTTCCATTACATAAATAGCTCTCCACAAAAGCTTATGACAAGAATAAAGCTGTATGCTTTACTCCCAAGAATATAATTAAGAACCATTATACCCTTTCGGCAAATACATCATTTATCTTTAACATTGGAGGTTCTTCTCCTTTTCATTTAAAGATTACACGTATATTTGCGCCTCTATTTATGTATAATTTAATTTATTTACTTCTGTAATTTTATTATAATATTTACAGTAATATTATGTCAATATGTTTTCCGAAAATTATAATTATTCAATATAATTAGTTATTTTAGAAAATTTTTAAAACTTTTCCTGCACTTCATATGACTTTTATACTATATGGCGTTATTTTTTATTTAATGATATATTTATATATAATGTATTAGAATTTTCCATTATATTTATAATATGTTTATACTAATGAGGAAGTGATTAAATGGAACTAACAAAAATTAAAGGTAATACTTATTATATAGATGCTCCTACAAATTGCGGAGTATATTCTTTTAAAAATAAAAACTGCTTACTAATAGATACAAATATTAATAACTCAACTGCAAAAAAACTTGATGAAGTTTTAATAAATAATAACCTTCATCCAAAATTTATTATTAATACTCACAATCATTTAGATCACTGTGGAGGAAATTTATATTTTCAAGAATCCTACCCTGGTTGTTTGGTTTATGCATCTGCGAAGGAAAAGCTGTGTATGGAAAATAGTGAAATTTTCCCTTCAATTTTATTTTCAGCATCTCCTGCAGGCCAACTAAAGTCTAATAAAGTCTATAATGTAGATTTTGAATTGAATTATGGCACTAATAAGTTAAGTGATGAAAAGTTTGAAATTATTTCACTAAAAGGTCATAGTTTAGATCAAATTGGTATTATTACACCTGAAAAAGTATGTTTTCTTGGGGACTCCATCTTTAGTAAAGAAATAATTTCAAAATATTCCCTACCTTATTTATATGATATATCTGAATCTATTAATACATTAAACCATATAAAGGAAATAGATGCTGATTATTTCGTTTTAAGCCATGGAAGTGGTATTTTAGAACAAGATGAGATAAATGATTTGGTAGAATTCAATTTGAAAAATATTGATTTTTATAAAAATACAATACTGGATTTGCTGGATGAACCTCTATCAAAAGAGGATATTCTTCAAAACTTAGTTATATTAAATAATTTAACTATGAATTTTAAGCAATATCATTTAAATTTGTCAGCGGTATCAGCATTTATTAGCTACTATTTAAATCTTAATTTAATTAACTATTCCATAGAGGATGGTAAATTGTATTATTACAAAGCAACAAAAAACTAGTTTAAAAGAGCTTCCTTATTCATTAGAATATTGCAGCTCTTTTTGATTCTTCAGATCATAAATGGTACAAAAATTAATTGAGTAATTAAGGTGTCAATTATCAAAGCTGCTGCAAAGTCCGGCATGGGTAGATCCTCAATATTCTTTTTGTATTTCATAATTCCAAAACAACAGCATAGCAAACTTATGACAATGCATATTAATACCCCTATAAATAAATTTGATAACTCATATGGCATAAATGTAATATACTTTACATAAACTACCTTGTAAACTACATAAATTTTAATTAATGCAGCTGCAGAATATGTTAATAAAAATATTATAATCCTATTTTTACCTTTAATTGCATAATTAAAAAAGCAAGCTACTCCAATCAGTGCAAGCCCAGGCAAAATCCATCCTATTCCCATGACAAAAGTAAATGTTATACTGTTTAACAAGTCACTCATAGTATCTTGTAAGGCTAAGCTCTTTTCAGAACTTCTTATTCCGTTATTTGCGTTTTTAAATGCTGATTCCTTTGATGCCAAATATACTCCTAACTCATTATCCTTATAAAAATCTGTGAAAACAATATAGTTTCCATAAACGCTTTTAAAAGTTGGATTATGTTCAGTTCTAGAAACTAAAGTCCAATCACTATTTTTATTATTTTCAATAGTAAATGTCATTATATCAACTTTAGACTTTTTATTGAATTTCCTGGATGCTGTTGCAAATATTCTTATGCTGTTATGGCCAGATTCTGTTACTACATCAGACAAATCTCCCATGCCGTCCTCTCTTAAAACAGAGGTCTTAGGTTGTTCCTTGCCGCTTAATGAAAATGTAATTAATCTTGGTGCAAGATATTCATCCTTTCCTTTGTTTTCAACAATGATATATCCATTTTTATCGTTAAAACATAATGAACTGCTATAATACGATATAGTAGTTGTTTTATCCAATTTCCCTGCCAGCAATAATTCAGGAGAAATTGTCTTATTTGACTTATTATCATAATTAAAGTAATAATAATTACCTTCCTTGTCCAAAAAAGCAAACATCTGCTTTTCATCTAACTTAGCGGCTGCACCAAGGATTGGGCTATTTGCTTTGGCCTCAGTTGCTATAAATCCTTCCCTGTCATTACTGTAGTCAATAACCTGCACCTTATTGTCAAAAAGTAAAAAAAGCGTACTATCACCATTTTGCTTTATTTCCTTTATACCATCTACAAAAGTTTTATCAACCTGTTTAAGATTACTATCAAGCTCTAAATTCACCATTTTATTTATACCATCTTTTGTTGTGGACCAGCATAAATGTATATAATCCTTATATAATACTATATTGATATCGTTTACATTATCTCCTTCAGAATTAAATATGGCTTCTCTAATTTTTTTCCCCGTGAAATCTGTATAAACAATTTTAACTTTATTATTTAAATCATGAGCAGCTAATATACCATCTTTATATTTTATTATCTTATTGTATGTATTTATATCACCTGAAGAAATTAATACTTCTTTTGACCAATCATTAGAAGGAACCTTATTTCTCAAGTTAAAATTTCTCACATAGTGCCAGCAAATAATTCCTATAGCTATAACTAAAAATGTACTTAAAAATACTTTTGTTTGGCTGTTCTTCCTCATTGAACCCTTTTTCATTTTGCAAATCCCCCTTAATTATAATCCCCATTTATACAGAATACTTACTAATTATAACATTTGAGTAAAAAAAACACTATATGTTAAATTTTACTCATTTACGGAAATATATAATTACTTATTTTTGCTTTGTTTATCTTCCTCATTATCCATTTGTTTTGCTTTTGGTATTAAAAATAAAATAATTACTACTACAGCTATAGTAGCGATGGTTACTATCGAACTCAGTATTATTAAAATGATTACAAAATGATTGGTGTTCATATTATAATTCCCTCTTCATAAAAATGTATTTTATAAATATTATACTCTAATTATTGAATGTTAAGACAAAATTAAAAAGGAATTATCTTAAAATAATCATTTTAAGATAATTCCTTTTTCTAATTATATTTTTCCTATATCATTTCTATAGTATATGTTGCTGAAATTAATGTCTTTTAAAGATTTATATGCATTTTCTCTTGCCATTTCAGCATTGTCTCCTATAGCCTGGGTACATAATACCCTGCCACCGTTTGTAAGCAATCTTCCCTGCTCCAGTTTAACGCCAGCACCAAATACAGTTTTATCTTCTGTAATTCCTGTTATTTCAAATCCCTTTTCAAAGCTTCCTGGATATCCCTTTGAAGCAGCTACAACACATATGGATGTTTTATTCTTCCACTTTATTGTATATTCATTTAATTTTTTATCTAAACCACAATTAATTAAATCTACGAAATCACTTTCCATCAAAGGTAATACGGCCTGAGTCTCTGGATCTCCTAATCTAATATTATATTCAAGAAGATATACACCTTTTTCCGTTATCATTAAACCGAAAAATATTATTCCGCAGAAATCCAGCTTTTCAGCTTTAAGTCCCTTTAATGTGGGTTCCAGAATATTTTGTCTGAATTCTTCCAGCACCTTTTCATTACAATATGGATTTGGTGCCAGTGCTCCCATTCCACCAGTATTAGGTCCTTTACTTCCATCAAAAATCTGCTTATGGTCCTTAGCAGATATAAATGGGATTATTGTATTTCCATCTGTAATAGATAAAATAGAAGCTTCCACTCCTTGAAGGAATTCCTCTATAATTACCTTTTTTCCACTGCCCTTAAAAATATCGTTTATCATAAAATCTTCTAATGCAGAAGAAGCTTCAGCTTCATTTTCACAGATTACTACACCTTTGCCGGCTGCAAGTCCATCTGCTTTTACAACTAAAGGATATTTACAATGTTTTATATATTCAACTGCCTGAGAAAAATCATTAAATTCTTCATATTCAGCTGTCCTTACATTGTATTTTTTCATAAAAGCCTTTGCAAATGCCTTGCTTCCTTCAAGCATAGCGGCTCTTTTATGTGGTCCAAATATTTTCAATCCTTTTTCTTCAAATTTATCCACAATTCCATCCATCAGCGGCACTTCTGGCCCCACTATGGTTAAGTCAATTTTCTGTTTCTGTGCAAAATCAAGTAATTCATCATTTGATAGTAAGTTTATGTTTTCACATTTCCCTTCTATGGCTGTCAGTCCATTGCCAGGAGCTACATAAATTTTTGAAACCTGTGGATTTTGCGCTGCCTTCCATGCCATAGCATGTTCTCTTCCGCCGGATCCTATAATTAATATTTTCATAAACTCCCTCATTTCTAATGTTTAAAATGTCTTATGCCAGTGAATACCATAGAAATATTATTTTCATTGCATTTTTCTATGGACTCTCCATCTCTTATTGAACCACCTGGCTGTATAATAGCTTTAATGCCATATTTAGCAGCCTCTTCAACTACATCACCAAATGGGAAGAATGCATCAGATGCCATAACCACTCCATCTCCTGCTCTGTCTAAAGCCTGTGCAGCAGCCCAAATTCTATTAACCTGTCCTGCTCCAATGCCCTTAGCCATTCCATCTTTAACAATAACAATAGCATTTGATTTAACATACTTTACTATTTTCATTCCAAATATTAAATCTTTTAACTGTGCTGCACTTGGACATTTCTCTGTAACAACATTCATTGCCTCAATTAGTTTATCATCAGAACTTTGTACAAGTATTCCTCCGTCAACCTTTGCCAATTCTACTGAACTTTTAGGTTTTACTGAACACTTTATAACTCTTAAGTTTTTCTTTGTTTTTAAAACTTTCAATGCCTCTTCTGTGAAATCAGGTGCAATTACAATTTCTAAGAATATTTTAACCATTTCTTCAGCAGTTTTCTCATCTACAGTTTTGTTGAAAGCAACTACTCCTCCAAATATTGAAACAGGATCACAGCTGTAAGCCTTTGTATATGATTCTAATACTGTATCTGCCACAGCTGCACCGCATGGTGAATTATGCTTTAATGCACAGCAGGCAGTTTCTTCAAATTCCCATACTACTTTCCATGC
The DNA here is from genome assembly GCA_029256485.1 of Clostridiaceae bacterium. The sequence goes on along the minus strand of JAQSXU010000009.1, from coordinate 79,153 downwards.
TATATCCATATCCTTTATATTATTATAGGATAATTCTTTTCCGTTTAACTGCTGAAAGTCCTTTATAGCACCTTCTTCAGTAGTTGATACATAATAAGCTGCGCTTTGATGTGGATTTTCACCATATCTTAAATCCATAGATTTCTTATATGAAAGGGTTAAGTACTCAGGATATTTGTCCTCTAATAAGAAATTGCTTATGGCAGCATCATATGCTGACATTAAATTAAATACCTTTCCAGCCAACTTTCTCTTTGTCGCATACTGAACTTCACCTAATTGTTCGATTTCATTCATAACAGGTGTATAGTCATTTACATCAGTAAGAACTACTACGTCCTGAAAGTTCTTAGCAGCTGCTCTAATCATAGTAGGTCCGCCAATATCAATAAATTCTACTTTTTCTTCAAATGTCAAATCTTCCTTTACTTTATCAAAGAATGGATATAAATTAACTACTACCATATCAATAGGCTTGATTCCTTTTTTACTTATAGTCTCCATATGATTATTATTATCTCTAATCGCTAATATTCCAGCATGTATTATTGGATGAAGAGTTTTCACTCTTCCATCAAGTATTTCATCAAAACCAGTTATTTCTGAAACTTCAATTACATTAATTCCATTTTCTTTCAAATACTTATATGTACCCCCTGTGGAAATAATCTCCACATCCTTATTTTGTAAATAACTGGCCAACTCTAATACACCAGTTTTATTAAAGACACTGATTAAAGCTCTTTTTATCATTTCTATTCCTCCAAAACATTTATTCCATAGATATAATTACTTTTCTGCCTTCAATGGTAACCCTATTTTCTGAAATTAATTTGATTGCCTCCGGCAGTGCATTATGTTCTTCAAGAAGTACTCTCTTTTGCAATATTTTAGGAGTATCGTAATGTAAAACAGGTACCACTTTTTGCAGTATTATAGGACCGCTGTCCGTTCCTTGATCCACGAAATGAACTGTACAGCCAGAAAATTTAACTCCATATTCTAAAGCTTTTTCATGTACCTTTATACCATACATACCTTCTCCGCAAAAGCTTGGAATTAATGAAGGATGTATGTTTATAATCTTATTTTTAAATTTTTCTATTAAACTTCCCTTTAATATGGATAACCAGCCTGCAAGTACAATTAAATCTACTTTATTCTCCAATAGATTACATATTTCCTGGGAAATATTATTCTTATATGTTTTTTTATCAAAAATATACACTGGAATGTTATTTTTTTTAGCCCTGTCTATGGCACAAATTCCATCTTTATCACTGATAACAGCTTCTATTTTGCAGTTTAAATATCCACTGTTAATGCTATCTATTATAGCTTGAAGATTTGTACCTCCACCTGAAACCAGTACAGCTATCTTAAACATATTTTTCTCCTTAATAATTAGTCTATTAATTTTACTTCTTTATTACCTTTTTCTACAAAGCCAATTTTAAATGCTTTTTCTCCCATAGCTTTAAGTTCTTCCATTACATTTTCACATATTTCTCTGCTTACACAAAGTACCATTCCGATTCCCATATTGTACGTATTGAACATATGATCCTCATCTACACCCAGACTTTCAAAATACTTAAATATTTCAGGAATTTCAAAGCTGTTTTTATTTATTACTGCAGTAAAATCGTCTTTAAACATTCTTGGAATGTTTTCATAAAAGCCGCCGCCGGTAATATGAGCCATTCCATTAATTTTAAACTTTTCCATAAGGCTTAAAATTGTCTTTACATATATTCTTGTAGGTGTAAGTAAAACTTCTCCTATTTTGTTTCCATTAAAATCTATATTTATATCAGGCACTAATTTTCTAATTAATGAATAACCATTACTGTGAGGTCCGCTGGAGGAAATTCCTATTAGAACATCTCCTGCATTTATTTCTGACCCATCAATAATTTTGTCCTTTTCAACTACTCCAACAGCAAAACCTGCAATATCATATTCTCCTTCAGGGTAGAAACCTGGCATTTCTGCAGTTTCACCTCCTATTAGAGCACATTCTGCCTGTATGCATCCTTCTGATACTCCCTTAACTAAGTCAGTTGCAACAGAGGAATCTAGTTTTCCACAAGCTAAATAGTCTAAAAAAAGCAGAGGTTTTGCTCCATGACATAAAATATCATTAACACACATGGCAACACAGTCAATACCAACTGTATCATATTTTTTCATTCTGAAAGCTATGTCTAACTTTGTTCCAACGCCGTCAGTACCAGTTACTAGTACTGGGTTATTGTACTTTCCAAGTTCAAACATTCCTGCAAAACTTCCTATGCTGTTTAAAACTCCTTTAATATATGTCCTCTTAGTGTATTTCTTTATAGATTCTACTGTTTTGTATCCTTCTTCAATATTAACTCCACTATCTTTATAAGTAGGCATGTGTCCCCAACCTTTCTATTCATATAGATTTATTAGACAAACTGTATAAATATTATTCTAAATGATCCTTAGCGGTTTCCATAGGAGCTGAAACTGGATAAACTCCCTTAAAGCAGCCTAAACAAAAACCTTTATCTTTTCCTAATGCTTCTAAAAGTCCTTCAATACTTACATACCCTATACTATCAGCACCAATATATTCTCTGATTTCTTCCAAAGAACTCTTGGCTCCAACTAATTCACTTCTATAAGGCGTATCGATACCAAAATAGCATGGATATTTAACCACAGGAGAGCTAACTCTGAAATGTACTTCTGTGGCACCAGCTTTTCTTAATATTTCAACTAATCTTCTGCTGGTAGTTCCCCTTACAATGGAGTCATCAACAATAACAACTCTTTTTCCTTCAACATTTACCTTTAATGGATTTAGTTTTACGGACACTGCCCTCTCTCTCATCTCTTGAGAAGGAGCTATAAAGGTTCTCCCAACATATTTATTTTTTATAAAACCAATACCATAAGGTATTCCTGATGCTTCGGCATATCCAACTGCAGCAGGTATCCCAGAATCTGGTACACCTATAACAATATCTGCATCTACAGGACATTCCTCAAATAATCTTCTTCCAGTTTTAACTCTGGAATTATATACATTGATATTGTCAATTGTACTGTCTGGCCTTGCAAAATATATATATTCGAATGAACAAGTTTCACATTTAGTCTTTTCGGCGAAATTAACAGATTCAATACCTTCTTTGTTAATTATCACTATTTCTCCTGGCTCTACATCTCTGATAAATTCAGCTCCAACAGCATCCAAAGCACAGCTTTCAGAAGCAAGTATATAACTTTCATTAATTTTACCTATACAAAGTGGTCTTATTCCATTTGGATCACGAACTCCGATTAAGCTGTGTTCAGTTAAAATTACAATTGCATATGAACCTTTAACTGCCTGAATTGCATCAACAACAGCATTTTTAATGCCTCTTCTTGCTCCTCTGGCAATAAGATTTAATATTACCTCAGAATCTATAGATGTTTGGAATATTACTCCGCCATCTTCTAAAAGCCCCCTAATTACTTCTGCATTAACTAAATTTCCATTATGTGCAATTGCAATAGACCCTAGCTTATATTTCCCCAATATAGGCTGGGCGTTAACCTCATTACTTGATCCAGTGGTGGAATATCTAACATGACCAATAGATGAAAATCCTTTTAAATTACTTATTATTTCTTCATTGAATACATCTGAAACCAGTCCCATGCTTTTGTGAATTTTCAAGTGTTCCCCATCAGATACAACAATACCTGCGCTTTCCTGTCCTCTGTGCTGAAGAGCATATAATCCATAGTATGTTAATGGTGCTGCTTGTATAGAGTCATTTGAAAACACTCCAAAAACTCCACACTCGTCCTTGAACTTATCTTCTTCTAAATCAAAAATTAATGAATTATCGTTATTGTAGGGCTTCATGTGTTTATCCATCCTAATTCTCCATTCTTATTTTTCACTGCTTATTCTTTTAAATATCTCTATATATGCCTCTTTAACATTACCCAAATCTCTTCTGAATCTATCCTTATCAAGCTTTTCATTTGTATTTGAGTCCCAAAATCTACATGTATCAGGTGATATCTCATCTGCTAATATGATTTCTCCGTTATATCTTCCAAATTCTAGTTTAAAGTCTATTAACTTTATATTTTGTTTCAAAAAGAACTCTTTTAATATATTATTTATTGTTGCAGCCATTTGAGTTATTACTTTTATTTCATCGAATGTAGCAAGTCCCATAGCTACAGCATGATAATCATTTATTAGTGGATCTCCTAATTCATCATTTTTATAACTAAATTCAAACACTGTGGTTTTTAATTCAGTTCCTTCTTTTATTCCATATCTCTTAGCCATACTTCCGGCAGCTACATTTCTTACTATTACTTCAAGGGGAACAATTGAAACCTTTTTGCATAGCTGTTCTCTTTCACTTAACTTCTTTTCAAAATGAGTTTTGATTCCTCCTTTTTCTAATAGTTCAAACATCATTGATGTTATTGAATTATTTAATACTCCCTTATCTTCAATTTGGCCTTTCTTTTCTCCATTAAATGCAGTTGCATCATCTTTGTAATAAATTATTACTTTGTCCTTATCATCTGTTGCATACACTTTTTTTGCTTTTCCTTCATATAGCATTTCTCTTTTTTCCATTTAAAATTCCACTCCTTCTTCGTTTTCCTTAATAAATTTCTCTTTCATTTCTATTCTGAATTTTATAAGTTTTCCCTTAAGTTCTGGGTATTTTAAAGCCAGTATTTCTACTGCCAGCATTCCTGCATTATAACTATTGTTTATGCCAACAGTTGCAACTGGGATAGATTTTGGCATTTGAACTATTGATAAAAGTGCATCCATACCTTCTAATGCACCATTAATGGGCACTCCGATGACAGGGATAGTTGTTTGAGATGCTATTACCCCTGGTAAATGGGCTGCAAGTCCAGCACCGGCTATTATACACTGGTAATCATCTGCCTCCAGTTCTTGAATAACCTGAGTTAATTTTTCAGGAACCCTATGGGCTGAAAGAACTAATGCTTTATACTCAATTCCAAATTCCTTAAGGGCCACAGCAGCCCCCTTCATTTTTTCAGTATCTGATTTACTGCCAAAAATTATTGCAACCTTCATGTTTTACCTCCTAAAATAAAAAATCATCAAATCCTATGGAGAATCTGACGACAAAAATTACCCTTAAATTGAGACGACAAATGAACACTATGCCATTGAAGCGTAGCCTTACTATACTTTAATCAAAGTATATCTATATTCGCTCTCTCTACTCAGCTCCGCTGAGTTCCGCGCGAAAGATATACTAAATGATTGAAACATAGTCTTACTTCATAGACAGAAAATTTAAGGTTTTCTTGTAGAAACTCCCGAACCATATTATCAGGATTATATGAATCTTTTATTCAATTGTTATTGATATCTTGTCTTTATATTAACATAAGATATTTTAAAATACAATATATTTGCTTATTTTTTATATATATTGTTCGTATTTTATTAACCTATCGTCAACATTATTGCTTTATCTTTCATACCATGCCGAACTTTATAATGATAATTATTGAAACTGGAACTTCATATTAACATATTGTATAATAAAATTACACTACTACTAATCGAGGTGGATAATATGGAAGTTGTAATTGTTTTTGTAGGAATTTTTGCGTTTACCATATATTTTTCTAGAAATAACTTCAAAAAAAGAACTGAAGAAATTTCTATAAACTTAAAAAACTTCAATATCGAAATAAAAGATTTCTTTTATGAAATGCCTGATGATGCTCAGAAAGAATTTTTAGATAAATTAAACGAAGACTGGAAAAGTAATTTTGAAAGCATATTAAATGAGAGCTTTAATTATGGTTCAAATGTTTGGTCTCTTCAGTCTCAAATTACAACTCAGCAGGAATTGTTTAAGGCTTTACATGATTTTAATGAAAAACACAAATAAATTAAGGAGCTGTCTATTTATTAAATAAACGCCCCTTAATTAAAATTTCCTATTATTAAATTACCTTTCTTAATTTTTCTGCTTCATATTCTTTTATATACATATCTCTATTTTCATCCTTAATTAATAATTTTACATTTCCAGCCTTAACTTTCAAAACTTTCCCCTTAAGTTTTGTTCCAATAACATTAACAGGAACCCCAACATTTAGTTCCTTAATTGAACTGCCGTTACAGTATTCACACTGATTTGATTCCTTTAACACTCTTTTGCAATCAGTACAAAAATATAATTTATCCACTTTAACCCCTCCAAATAATATTATATATGTATATATTCTATATTTTACCAATTTTTCCTCTTAATATTTTATAAAAGAATAAACTTTCACAATATAATATTTCATCAGTGCAGGTATTTCCCTTATGAATCCATAATATTCATGGTTTTTATATGGCGTTACAAATACTCCCGAGTATGATGCGTTAATATCTAATGATTTTGCTATAAGTGATGCTCTTTTCAAATGATATTTATTTGAAACAATAACAGCTGTTTTTAAGTTATATTCATTCATAAGCTTCTTGGAATTTATTAAATTTGCTGCTGTAGATGCTGATTTGTCTTCAATTATAATGTTGGCCTTGTCCATCCCTTTACTGATTAGATATTCCTTCATTGCCTGTGCTTCAGATATATTTTCTCCCTGTCCCTTTCCTCCGGAAACAATTATTTTATTTACAATACCCTCTTTGTAAAGCCTGAAGCCCTCATCACATCTCCACATTAAAAATGGACTAGGAACACTTCCATAGACTTGGCATCCTAGTATTATTGCCGTATCTGATTTAACAGGTTTTGACTTCCAGCCAAAATTATAAATACTTATTGAAGTAATAATAATTATAAATATTATTATTAAAATTATTCCTGTAGCAATTTTAAATAACTTTTTCATTATTATATTTCCTTTCACAAAAATAATATATGCTGTGGATACATTATATAAATTTATTATATATGAAATAAATTATGAAATAGTTTATAAAAAATTACAAAAATACCCTGAAGAATTTATCTCCAGGGTATTTTAATTAACTTTGTCTATAATTATGGTAATATAGTAAATCTTAAGATGAACAATGCCGCTAATACATAAACTATAGGATGAACTTCCTTTGACTTACCTGTTACAATTTTCATTATTGGATAAAATATTATTCCAGCAGCTATTCCGTTTGCAATACTGTAGCTGAAAGGCATAATTGCTATAGTAAAGAATGCTGGTAAAGCTTCTGTAAAATCTTCGAAATTAATTTTAGTTACTGCACTCATCATAAGTACACCAACAATTATTAATGCGGGAGCCGTTGCTTCTGCTGGTACTATACCTACAAGTCCGCCAAAGAATAATGCTAATATGAACATTACTCCTGTGGTTAAGGATGTTAATCCTGTTCTTCCGCCTTGTGAAATACCTGATGTTGACTCTACATATGTTACTACTGTACTTGTTCCAAGTAATGAACCAACTGTTGTTGCTAAAGCATCACTTAATAAAGCTTTATGCATATTCTTAACTCTTCCGTCTTTATCAACCATTTTTGCCTTTTGAGCTGTTCCAACCAATGTTCCTATGGTATCAAACAAATCAACTAAGCTGAATGTAATTATTACCATTACTATTGCAGTAAATGCACCTAATGCTCCACCTTTTCCAGCACCTAATAATCCTTTAAAATCTAGAGCTAAAAATGTTGGTGCTAAGGAAGGAGGTGCACTTATTACTGTTGCTCCTGCTAAATGAGTTAAACCCAATGGAATACCTATCACTGTTGTTAAAAGAATACCCAGCAAAATAGAAGCTTTTACTCCTCTTGCCATTAATATTCCTGTGATTACAATACCTATTAATGTCAATATAGCATGCACATTTGTCAACTTTCCAAATGTAACTAGAGTCTCTGGACTTGATACTATTATTCCGCCGCTTTTTAATCCTATTAATGCAATAAACAGTCCAATACCGCCCGAAATAGCCAATTTTAAATTATGCGGAAGTGCGTCAACTATTTTTTCTCTTATTGATGTTACAGTAATTATTATAAATAATACACCCGATACAAATACTGCTGCTAAAGCTTGCTGCCATGTGTATCCTAATGTTAAACAAACACTGTAAGTAAAAAATGCATTCAACCCCATTCCTGGTGCCTGAGCAAATGGTAAATTAGCATATAATGCCATAACCAATGTTCCTATTGCAGCTGCAATACATGTTGCTGCAAATACAGATGCAACTACAGGATCATTTATTGAAGATAATCCAGCTTTAACTGCAGCATCTCCCAATAAATGTTTTGAGTTCATGCCTGCTTGCATAAGAATTGTAGGATTTACAAAAATTATATATGCCATAGTAATAAATGTAGTTATTCCTGCAAGCACTTCAGTTTTAACATTTGTATTATTTTCTGATAGCTTAAAAAATGAATTTAAAAATGATTCCTTATTTTGTTTTTCCATTTGTTATCCTCCTAAAAACAAAAATTATTTCCTCGGATTATTACCAATCTTATGGAAATAAGTTCGCTTATTACGTTAATTATGTTATCAAACATTGTCACATTAGTCAATGGTAATTACAAATTTTTATTGGATTTTTAGTATTTTATGTTCGTACCATTGCGAATATTAAGCATAAAATTCAATTTCTAAAACATAGTTTATCTTTATATTTATCTGTGTAAATGTTTAAAATATTAACTATCTTAAATTTGATCCATTTTTTATTGAGTCTAATCCATATTTATCTCTTATGTCCTTTATACACTTGTCAATTTTTCTTCTTTTTGGGTCTGCTTCGTCAAATAAACTTAATTGCTTAAAAGTTCCTGTAGGCTTAATACCCGTAACTCTTACCCCCAATAGTCTTATTGGAGTTTTTTCATCCCAATGGTTGTTAAATAACTTTGAAGCCTGTTCATAAATTTCTCCTGCTTTGTTTGTGTAAAAATTTATTTTTTTTTGTCTTGATATGTACTCAAAGTCATTAAACTTTATGGAAATTTCAATTGTATCTCCCTCACAACTTTCCTCCAATAATCTGTGGCTTACTGTTTGGCATAATCCATTTATTATGTTCAGACCTTCTTCTTTTGCTTTAATGTCTCTGGAAAGCGTTATTGAATTACCAATTCCTTTAGAAATACTGTTTCTAGTTTGAACTCTAGAGTTATCTATGCCATTTGCATATTGCCATAACTGTCTTCCCCACTTGCCAAAAGTTGTTTCAATATATGATAATGGAGCGCATGCTAAATCCCCTATAGTAAATATTCCAATGTTATTCAATTTCTTTTCCATTTGCTTCCCCACGCCAAATAATTCTCTGATTTTCATAGGCCATAAAATTGATTTAATATGTTCCTCAAATATAACAGATGTAGCATTTGGTTTTTTTAAATCAGATGCCATTTTGGCCATAACCTTGCAATAAGACACTCCTACACTAGCTGTAATATTTAGTGACTTTTCAATTGTATTTCTAATGCTGTCAGCAATTTCAACAGGACTTTTATTATCTTTAATAAAGTCGGTTATATCCAGCCAAGCCTCATCTATACTAAATATTTCTATACTTGAAGATACTTTGCTTAATATTTCCATAACTTTATTTGAATATTCCTCATACTTGTTAAAATGAGGTCTAATAAAAATCAAGTTGGGGCATAATTTTTCCGCTTCCATTACAGTCATAGTAGTTTTAACACCAAAAGCTCTTGCTTCATAGGAAGCAGTGAGTACTATTCCCCTCCTGCTTTCCTTTTCTCCTGCAACGGCAATTGGTTTTCCTTTAAGTTCAGTATTTTCTGCTGCTTCAACAGATGCAAAAAAACAGTTTAAATCCACATGTAAAATACTTCTCATATAACCACCCTTAAATAATTCACTATTAAAAACCCTTTTAGGTAACTCCTAAAAGGGTATCCAGGTTTTATAAAATAGACTGCTATTTCTTTTTTAACGTGTATACTATAAATAAAATGATAATTAATATCAGCATTGGTTTAGAAAATACTATTTTAAATGCCAAGCCAATTATTGATAGTATAAGCGCCATTATTAAAGCTACCCCTGCTAAAGGTAAAACCACTAGTCCAATTATGGAAAACACAGCATATAATATAAGTCCAACAAGTAAAAGTACAAATAAAGTAATCAAAAACTCCACCCCTTTATTTAGTTGATAATTAACATTCTACAGTAACTACCATACGCTTTCAACTTTTCTTAATTATACACTATGTTCATGCTAATCATCAATATGCTCTAATAACTCCACATGCAAGTCTTCTCCCTGAATTTCCAGATGGCTGGCTTGTATAATCGTCTGGGCTCTCATGAATTATTACAGATTTTCCAATAACATCAGAACTTTTGAATTTATCTGTAAAAAAGCTCATTATTGCTGTACCATTGTTAGAAAACAACACTGGGAAATCTCCTGCATGGTTGCCATGGGGCTGGTTAGTTGGATTCCAATGCTCTCCTGCAGATTTAAATGGGTCTTCTGGATTTCCTACGTTACAATTCCCTGATTGGTGAATATGAAAACCAAATGGTCCAACCTGCCTATCTTTCCCCTCAGCCTTTTTAAATAGGGGAAGACCGGTAACATTTACAGAAACCATAACTCCTCCTGAAACATCATTAAAATATATGGTTCCCTTTATATTTGGAGCCACAGGTCCTCCATTAATAACTGCATATGCAGAACTTGGCATAACCCTGGGCTGAAACGTATTCCATCTATAGCATGGGCAACAATTACTGAAATTAAAATTATACACTTCTTTCCTCTTTTAAAAATTACTTTAAAATATAGTATGCTTTTTAAAATAATTTTGTTATTCAATTACCCTTTCCTGTAATATATTTTTTGATATATTAAATAAACATGAATATCTTTCCCTGCTAAATTGCAGCATTGTGCTCATATCTCCCTTTACTCCAAAGGGTCTGAAAGGAATAAGTTTTAAGTGAGTATAATCATTTAAATTTTTAATATAACTAGATATTTCACTGATCTCATCTGCACTGTCGGTATAGCCTTCAACTAAAACCGTTCTAACTTCATACAAAAGTTTCTTATCAGAAACATATTTAATATTATCCTTAACTATGTTATTGTCCAAACCAGTTAGCTTCTTATGAGTCTCACTATTAAAAGACTTTAAGTCAAACATGAATCCATCAGTAACTTTACAAAGCTTCTCCAGAATATTTTTACTTATGGTACCATTGGTATCAATAAAAGTAGTAAGGTCAGTTTCACTTTTAATTTTAGAAAAAAGTTCATAAATAAATTCTCCATTAAGAGTGCATTCTCCGCCGGATGTGGTAATGCCATCCAAAAAAGGTTCAAGTTTTTTTAACCTTTCAAGTATATCTTCAACACTTAGCTCCAGAATTTTAGGAGAAGAGTGGTTTGGGCATACATTTATGCAGGTATCACAGCCCTGACACAAATTTTTCTCCCAAACCACCTTATTTCCATTAAATTTTAATGCTCCTGTTGGACAATTGGGAACGCACGTACCACAGTCACTGCATAATTTCTGTGTTTCAGGATTATGGCAGTACAGACATGTCATATTGCATTGCTGAAAAAAAACAGCAAATCTGCTCCCAGGTCCATCTATGAAGGTATTTTCTATAATTTTATTTATTTTAGCTTTCACTGCTGGTTCTGACCTTTCTTCCAAGAATGTTATTTTTCTTAATGCTGTCTCCTCCAAATTTTACTGTGGTTTCCCTTACCTGCTGTCCATTAAAATATTTATTCACATCGCTTTTTTTAACTAAATAACCTGTTATTCTGATTAGATCACTGTCTGAGGAATTTAAAGCAAACACCTTTATTCCAGATTTCATTGCTCCATTTATTATTTTTAAAACACCATCTATATTTTTCTCCGCTGTTTTATCAAAAACATAGATGTCACTTACACCTGTATCAAAATATTTTTGAAGTTTGCCCTGAATTAATATTTGGTCAAAAATTGGAATTTCTTCACCAATTTTAAGCCTTACACCTGCAGTTACATCTATATCTGAGTCAATGCCTGATTGTGCATGAAAACCAATTTTATTATTATATCCATAGCAATAGGCTCCATCATTATTTTTAATTATATCAAGCATACTTTTTACAATGGTTTCAGCCATTTTATCAGCTTCTTCATTCTTACCTATTTTAAGGCCGCTAGTAAACTTTTCCACACATTCATATAATCCAAATACCCCTGCCATGCTTGTAAAGTTTTTAATATCTATAAATCCTTCCTTTGATAAAAACGAGTTTTCAAAGAATTTAACCTGTTCAACAATAAATCTAGCTCTGCTGTTGATTATTTCACATTGAGCATTTACTGCATTTGGCAGATCAATTTTTAAGAAGCTGTCATAATCTGAAGATTCCTCAGCTAATTTTTTTAAATTTAATCTTACAAGAGTATAACTCCCTCCGCCTATTTTCAATGTATTATAACAGCTTGCTACAGAGTAATTTTCTCCAGTAGATTTTTTAATCTCTGCATCATTTGCAAAGTATGGCTTTCCAATTGTTAATGCTGTCTCTACTGCCAGCTTAGCAAATTCATCACTGGTTTCTTTTGAATATTTAAGAGTAATGTTTGGAATAGCCTTTTTAAGCTGTTTTTCGAGTTTAAGAATAAGCTTTCCCACCATTGTTTCCCTTGGTCCTATATCCATGTGCACAAAGGCATCTGGAAGAGTTCTGTCTATATTTATTAAAAACATCTTCAGCAAGCTTTCCAGTTCTTTTTCAGTAACTGTATTAACAAATGGTTCTAATAATGAATCAATATCTCCAAGGTAAACTGGGTATGATGTTATAGAAGGCACATGTGAATACATTATCAGCAATGCATTTACAGCCTCATACATATCCTTTGGCTTTTCAATTTCAAGGTATTCACAACCATTTTTCATTAATACACTATAATCAGGCAGAATATATCTTGGTCTGTATGGTGCATGGCCTTCAAATAAATCACAAATGATTCCACCTTCAAGATACTTTTCAGCCTCATTACTTATACTTACATAAGGCAGAGAATTTTCAGCAGCTGCAGCCAAAGCATGCCTTTTTTGCCTAAAATCTAAAGACCCGTCTTTTATAATTTTAAGAATATCTTCCATGTTTTCACCCTCTTAACTATTAATTACTTTTTCATTATCTTCCAGCATTTCTGATAGTTCTAAAATGCTGTTAATTATGTAATTCGGCTTTAATTTAATTAAGTCCTCCATTGGAAGCAATGTGTAATTTACCAAGGCTGTGAAGCATCCTGCATTTTTCCCGCATAGGATATCATTATGGCTGTCTCCTACCATTACAGCTTCACCTGGCATAACATTTAAAAGTTCACAGGCAATTAAGGCAGGATCACCTAGCGGTTTATGCTTTTCTGTATCCTCTGAAGTAATTATTACATCTATGTACTTTTCTATTCCAATAAGCTTTAATCCCCTTTTAGCCATAATCTTTCTTTTGGATGTAACAATACCTAATTTCATTCCCATACGTTTTAATTCCACAAGCCCTTCCTTAACCCCTTTAAACTCTTTAACCATTTCGTCATGATTAGATTCATTATATTCTCTAAACTCTTTCATTAGTTCATCAAGGTTGCTGTCAGAGAGATCACTAAGACACATTCTTAATGGTTCACCAAAGGTTTTAACTATTTTTTCAGATGGCACATTAGCATTGTCCACTTTTTTTAGTGCATATTTAAAAGAATTGATTATTAAGTCATTTGTATTAATTAATGTTCCATCAAAATCAAATAATACTGCTTTTATCACAAGATTATCCCCCTCTATTATTTTTCTCTATAAGTATAGCATATATATTTATCATGAAAAAGTGAACTAATGCATATAAAAATATAATAAAATTAATTCCTTTATTCAATTATAAATATGTGTTAAAATTATAAATAAAATTATATCTTGGAGGTGCGATTATGGCTGATTTAAGTATAAATTTGAAAGGTTTAAAATTAAAAAATCCAATAATGCCTGCCTCTGGTCCAATAGTTAGAAATGCTGACTGCATTTTGGAATGTGCTAGAAATGGTGTTGGTGCCTTAGTTACTAAAACAGTATCTATTGATGCTTCAAGTACTCCAAGGCCTTATATTCAGGAAATAGATGGAGGTCTTCTAAATACAGCATTATGGTCAGAACATTCCGTGCAATACTGGGTAGAAAATGAATATTCACGATGTAAAGCCTCTGGGCTACCGCTGATAATAAGCTTAGGTTACACAGTTGAGGAAATTGAAAAAATTATACCTTTAATATCACCTTTTGCTGATGCAGTGGAGCTGGTTACAAATTATACCGGAAGAGATATAAGTCATGTTCTTCAAGCATTAAATGCTGCAAATAAAATTAATAAGCCCGTATTTATGAAGCTTTCCCCAGGTATTCCAAATACAGGCTGGTATGCTAAGAAGCTTGTGGAGGAAGGTGCTGCTGGTTTCTCTGTTATCAATTCCTTGGGACCTTGTCTCAATATTGATATTGAAACTGGTATGCCTTTCTTAGGAAATGCCTCAGGATATACCTGGCTTACTGGAAAAGCCATTAAACCTCTTGCTATGAGATATGTGTACGAAATTGCAAACTCAGTTAAAGTTCCTATTATAGGTGCAGGAGGTATAAGCTGCGGTGCTGATGTTATTGAAATGTTTATGGCAGGTGCATCAGCAGTTCAAATATGTACCGCTGCTATGTCAGAAGGTCCATCTATTTTCCATAGGGTGATAGATGAGGTTAATGATTGGCTGGATGCTCATAATTATTCAAGTATTAATGATATTAAAGGTGTTGCTATAGATAAAATAAAAACGAGAAAATATATTAACTCTACTATAGTTCCAACTATTAATAAAGATTTATGTGTATCCTGTGAAATTTGTGCTAAAACTTGTCCATATAAAGCAATCCATATGGAAAATAATAAAGCAAATATTTCAAGTGAAAGATGTTATGGCTGTGGTCTTTGTGTTACAAAGTGTCAGGTTAAGGCAATACACTTAGACCTTGGATAATTCAACAAAAGAATAAAGAATAGATAACAAATAACAATTATTGTAGATTTTCTGCTTTTGCAGAAAATCTATTTTTAGTTTTGCCCCAAGGCAAAACAACATTCTTTATTCTTTGTTATTTAATTTTTAATCTTTATTATTAAGGGTAGCTATGATCACTTTCATAAGGTTCCTTTTTCAAGTCTCCAGCTGGTATACTTTTTGGTTCCTTCTTCACTTCTTCACTTAAATACTTATCAATGGCCCTTTTGAAGGACGAATAATTAAGCTTCTTTTTATCTGGTATAATTGATTTAAATACAAAATCATTTAATATACTTGCATTTTGTTGTTTATCCATCAAAAATACCCAGCTTCCATTGTAAATTCTTCCATCACTTAGTTCTGTAAGAGGAATTTGTAATTGCTCCACCTTTAATGGTTTAAATTTTGATACAGTATATGCATAGCTTAAAAAGAATGCAGGTTCAATATTAGTCTTAATACATGGCATCAGCTTAGACATTAATGTGGGATAATTAAACACACTGGTAGTTTTAAGTTTATCTAGAAGCAGTGAAGCAACAGTTCTTTGTCTTTCATCTCTTTCGTAAACTCCATTCCCAACATGTCTGATTCTGGCATATGATAACGATTGCTGTCCATCCATGTGCTGATATCCTGCCTTAGTAATCATAGGAGATTTAACTGAGTCTGTTTCTCCAATATATTTGTTAATTTCGCTTACTTCATAACTCTTTACATTTATATCTAATCCACCAACTGCATCCACAACTCCTTCGAAACCTCCAAAGTTAATAATTGCATACTTATCAAGCTTAATGTTAAATGTGTTTTGAAGTGTATTCATTAATAGCTCAGCACCGCCATATGCAAAAGCAGCATTTATTTTCTGTTTTCCGTGACCCTTAATGTCTACATAGGTATCTCTCAATATGGAAGTTAGCCTTACTTCTTTTTTATTGGAATCAATGGTGGCTATCATCATAGAATCGGACCTGGAATTTTCATTCAACTGCCTTGCATCAGTTCCAATTATAAGAATGTTTGTTATTCCCTTTGCTTCTTCATATACTGGTTCCTTGTCAGATTCATTATTTGATTTAGATTCCTGAATTTCAGTGTTAGGGATTGTCTTTGTTGTTCTATAAATATTTGATCTTAAATATAAATAAAGTACTCCAATACCTGCTATTATGATTAAAATCAACACTAAAATAATTCTTCTAATATTTCTATTTGTATTAATTTTCAACGAATCACCCTCTTTCAAAGAGTTATAATAATATTATATCATTATTATTTTTCAATTTATTAAAACTATAATACAAATTAAATAAATTTATATTACATTATATGAATACTATTTCACATTTTACTAATACTACTATCTTAGATAGATTTGCCATGTGAAATTATATTAATTGCTTTTACAGCATTGGGGTGTATTAATGGTAGTTTTAAGTTTAGTTCATTATATTTATTTTGCTTTTATTTTGCTTATTCTCATTATAATGTGCTTAAAAAAAGATATAACTCTCCCATGCCTTTTGGGCATATTTTTAATAGGAATTGCAGAATCTAAAAATTTCATATCCTCTATTCAAATACTTTACAAAGCAATCATCGTATCCAGTAAAGAATTTATTGAAATTATAATTATAATATCTTTAATCAGCGCTATGACAAACTCCTTAAGAGATTTACAGGCAGATAAGGTTATGATAAAACCATTAGAAAGGTTTATAAAAAATAAAGAAAGTGCATTTTTTATGCTGGGTTTTACAATGCTTATAACTTCCTGGCTGATATGGCCGACTCCAGCTGTAGCATTTATTGGATCCATAATGGTGCCAGCTGCTGTTAAAGCTGGGCTTTCACCATTATGGTGTGCTGTTGCAATAGATTTGTTTGGTAATGGTGCCGCCCTATCCAGTGACTTTTTTATTCAGGCAGGTCCCTCCATAACCGCTAAGGCTCTGGGATTAACCTCACCATATCCCATAATTAAGTCATGTATTCCCCTATGGGCAGTTATGAGTTCAATTACAATTTTAACTTCTTATTTGCTTTTTAAAGCGGATACTAAAATTGTTAAAAATCCTGAAGTTCACTCTATAAGCACTAATGTTAAAGTAAGTTCAAAAGTTAGATTTATAGGTTATTTTGTTACAACAATGTTTGTGATTGATATTATTATTATGTATAAATACAAACTAAGAGGAAGTGAATCCACTGCATTAATTGGCGGTACATCAATAATTATAATGATAATCTCCAGTATCATCAGATTTAAAATAAAAGGAGCTTTAGGCGAAATTACTTCATATATACGTAATGGGTTCATGTTTGGCATGAAAGCCTTTGCCCCGATTATTGTTATTGGAGCTTTCTTTTTCTTAGGAAATAAGAGTACTGCGGCCTTAATTTTTAATCAGGGCAGTCCATCTATATTATCAGATTTAGGAATGTTTATTTCTCAAAGTATTCCAGTTAATAAAACCTCAGTAGTAATTATGGAATCTTCCATCAGTGCTTTAATGGGTGTAGGAGGTTCAGGTTTCGCAGGACTTCCACTAATTGGAACACTTGCTTCAGTATTTTCCAATAATCTCAACATCAGCGGTGAAAAATTAGCTGCTTTAGGCCAAATAATTACTATTTGGGTAGGAGGCGGAACTATTATTCCCTGGAGTGTGGTACCCATTGCAGCCGTATGCAATGCAGATCCTATGGACATAGTAAAAAAGAACATAATACCAGTAATTGCGGGTATTTTTTTTACAGTAATACTGACCTTATTTATTATTTAAATAATATTATTCTCCATCAAAAAAGCTTTATCCGATAATACATTTGAATAAACGTCGTCCCTAATAATTTTATGATTCTCTGAAAACACTATTGCTCTTTTAAACATGCCTTCTACGTATTGGAAATCATGTGTTGAGCATATAATAGTTTTTCCGCTGAGATTCAATTTAATTATTAACTCCTTTAAAAAATTTTTCCCTTTTGGATCAATACCGTTCATAGGTTCATCTAACACTAACACTTCCGGATTAAGTGCTAAAACTGAAGCTATGGCAACCTTCCTTTTTTCTCCCCCGCTTAAATGATATGGCTCCCTATGCTTTATATTTTCAATATTTAAAAGTTCTAAACAATCTTTCACTCTTTCATTTATTTCATTTTCACTCATACCCATTTGTCTTGGGCCAAATGCAATTTCTTCATATACATTGGAACAGAATAATTGAGAATCTGAATTTTGAAAAACAAATCCTATGTTTTTATGAAAAAGTTTGGAATTTATGCTCTTTGCAAAATAGTGTTCATTAATAAGCTGACCTTGAAATAAAAATTCTCCCTTATCCGGGAACAAAATCCCATTAATTAGTTTTAATAAAGTAGATTTACCGCTTCCATTGGGCCCAATTAAAGCTATAGATTCACCTTCATTTATTGTCAAATTAATATTCTTTAGTGCTAAACATCCTTTATAACTAAAGGTTACATCTTTAATTTCTATCATAGTTATCACATCCTGCCAATTAAAAAATATAATAAAATCAATGAAACACTAACAGCTGAATAAAGGAAATCATAAAATGAAAATGAAAATTTACTTATGGACTTATACTCCCCTGTAAATCCTCTGCATTCCATTGCTGAATACATATCTTCTCCCATATCCTTAGATTTAATAAAGAGATTTCCCATTATTTTTGATATAGACACATATTTACTATTATTTTTCCCTACAGACCTCAGCTTTAGTGCATAAAACATATCCAATGAAAACTCACCTAAAATATATATATATTTAATAGTAATATCAAAAATCAGCAAAAAAATATCTGGTATATAAAATACCTTAAGTGCTTTTGTTATTTGACTCCACTTGGTTGTATTTGATAGTATGTTTACAATCAGTAAAGTAACAAAAATTTTAATCACAATAAGTAAGCTGTTGCTTATATTGCCATATACAATTGATGGTATAAGCATTATAAAAGTAAAAACTGGTACCACTACTGCCATTTTCAATATTTTCAACATGCTTTCTACATCCATAAAACAAAGTAAAATAAGAACAAAAGTCATTATAGAAAGAGTATATAGATACCCTCTGCTTATTGATACACATATAATTAGGAACAGAGAAAAAATTACTTTTAACACTGGATTTAATTTATACATAAACCTACTGCTGTAATTATATTCTCTTTTAACTTTGGACAAAATTTTAAGCATAGCGCTTATAGTTTTGTCCATAAAGTTATCACTATCTTTCTTTGGTTTATAATTATCTCTATTAAACAACCATTCTCCCATATTTAATCACCTATCAAAAAAATATAACTGACAGATAAAAAACTGACAGTTACATTTTATCATTTTTAAATTTTATTTTCCGCTGTTTTTTTATTTTTTATGATTAGTTTAAAAAGTATAATAATAAGAGTCACACCCAGTAGAGCAGAAATTATATATGCAGCAAACTCATGAATTCCCATTATTGAATAACCGGGCATAAATGATTTAAAGTGTACACCATTTTTCATTCCCTGTGGAACAAATCCTAATAAATCCTTAATTTTATTAACATTCCATTCACCCCAAGCAGTTCCGCTGGCAATAAGACCTATGGGGCTTAAAATTATTAATGAAACAATCAAGATTACTAAAGATTTATTATTAGTTTTTTCATTTTTGTATATGCTCCCTGGAGACATTTTTTTCACATAAGCATAAACGCCTACTGTAATTGCTCCTTCTAAAATTCCCACTAATAGATGTGGAATCACCATTGCTGGTATGGATACTGTAATAGGATATGGGCAGTACAGTGGTACTCCTGAAGCATCTTTAAACAGCAGGGGCTGAATACCAAATTCTATTGCCGTAAAAGCTGCTGAAGTTACGATACCAATATAACTTCCAATAAAAGCAGCAATATATTCACCTTTTTCAGACTTAACTCTTTTTCTTATACTTGTATACACAAGATATCCAATATACGGCATTATAAAAGCCATATTAAATGTATTAGCTCCAAATGCCAATATACCACCATCTCCAAAAAATAGAGCTTGAACAAGAAGTGCTATAGTAACTGAAATAACTGCAGCGTTAGGTCCCAGTAAAATTGCAAGCAATACACCTCCAACAGCATGAGCTGTTGTACCACCTGGCAGAGGCACATTAAACATCATTATCAAAAATGAAAAAGCTGAACAAATCCCTAATAAAGGCATCTTTTTCTTGCTCATTTCACTTTTCACCTTGGATGCTGCTCTTTTCCAAATCGGAACCATTACAGCTGCAAGAACAGCACAAGTTGATGGACTTAGATAATTGTCAGGAATATGAATTTTAATCGCCCCCATTAAAGTATTATTATAAAAAATAAAAAAAGGCAGAACAATAAATATTCTACCTTCGTGGTATAACTAAATTTACATGCAACTAAAAATACTTAAAAAGAAGTTTTCGTAACTTCATTTTAAAATATTACCATACCTTAAAATAAATTTCAATAATTATGAAAATCACTCTTATAAAAGCATTCACTGAAAATTTAATTTTTAAAATACTTTATTGAGGCAAATGGATATGCTCTTAATATAACATGTCCCTCTATGTCTTTATAATCAATTGCCCCAATCTCTCTACTATCAGTGCTGTTTTCTCTATTGTCACCCATAACAAAAATATGATTAGAAGGAACTGTGTACTTCTGCCCTTCCCTTAAAAAACTTCCACCAGTAGTTATATTGTCAATTGAAACATAGGGTTCATCTATTATCTTCTCATTTACATATACTTTTCCATTTTTTATTTCAACTGTATCCCCTTCTAAAGCAATTATCCTTTTAACATATGAATTATTGCTTATATCATGAGAATTAAAAATTACGATTTGCCCTTTTTTAAAATCATGAGTTAATAAACTTACTTTCTCAGCAAAAACTACATCATTAGTATGCAGAGTATTTTGCATTGAAGGACCTACTACATCAGCTCTCGCAAAAACATATGTCTTAAAAGTTAATGCTATAATAAATGCAATGATAATTGATATGCTGTATTCCTTTATCTCTTTACCAATCTTATTGTTAAACCAATTCATATTGTTTTCCTCCAGATTTCTATCAATACATAAATTATAGCATATTGGTAAAACTTAATCATCAAAATCTTTATGTGCTTTAGGTTCTCCAAATACTGCTCTGGCGCTTTCTGCACTTGGATCGTGTTTAATATTTTTCTTTTTAAATCTTCCATCTTCCTTTTTATTATTTTGTGTATTTTTAAGCTTATTCTGCATTTAGTATCTGCTCCTTTCATTCTGTAAATTTATTTTTCTAAAAATAAACAACCTCAATAATTAATATTTTTACTAAAATTTATAACTTTATTCAAGAAATCATATGTAATAAGATATTTTATTTATATTTGTTCCCCAGTTAACCTTCCTAACATAACATATTAACAAAAGTACAATTAGTATGAAAGGATGGTTTACTTTGTATTATAAAAATTTGTCGCCATATAGAAAATTAATTGTAGGTGTTGATGAAAGAGTCCCAATTTGTAATGGCAATTTTATTACATCAATAAATTTTGATAACGCTGCTACAACGCCTCCTTTTATAACTGTAATGGATGCCATAAATAATTTCTCACCATGGTATTCATCGATTCACAGAGGAACAGGCTATAAATCAGAGTTTTCATCAAAAACTTATGAGGCCTGCAGAAAAATAGTATTGCAGTTTGTTAATGCAGATTTGGAAAAGGATACTGCTATATTTGTAAAAAATACTACGGAAGCTATTAATCTGCTTTGCTATTCTCTATGGGATAATGATAAAGATTTAACACTTCTGACAACAAAAATGGAGCACCATTCAAATGATTTGCCATGGAGGAATAGATTTAAAGTAATCTATGCAGAAGTTGACTGCTATGGAAGATTGCTGCTAGATGATTTAGAAAATAAGCTTAAAAATAATAAAAATATTAAACTTGTATCTATTACCGGAGCATCCAACGTTACTGGATGCATAAATCCAGTTCATAGTATTGCGAAACTTGCACATAATTATGGTGCCAAAATATTAGTAGATGGAGCACAGTTGGTACCTCATAAGTCATTTTCTATAAAAAATGAAAAAGAAGAAGAAAAAATTGATTTTCTTGCATTTTCTGCCCATAAAATGTATGCCCCTTTTGGCACAGGAATTCTAATAGGTCCGAAAGAAGTATTCCAGTATAATGAACCTCATTACAGAGGAGGCGGAACAGTAAAAATTGTCACTGATGATTATGTTATGTGGGATAATGTTCCTAATAGGTTTGAGGCCGGTACTCCCAATATTATGGGCGCTGTGGCCCTTGCAGCTTCAATAAGAACTTTAACTTCACTTGGAATGAATAATGTAAGCAGCTATGAAGATTCTCTTTTGGATTATGCCAGCAATAAGTTAAAATCAATAAATGGAATTGAATTGGTAGATGTTTCACATAATAATGAGAAAGTTAGTATAATCCCTTTTAATGTTGAAGATATTCATCATTCTGTAGTTGCAAAAATACTTTCAAACGAGGCAGGTATTGCCGTTCGAAGCGGATGCTTTTGTGCTCAGCCATATATACAAAGGTTATTAACAATTTCAAAGGAAAAAATAGAAGAATATAAAAAATATCCTGATAATAAAAAACCTGGATTTGTTAGATTAAGTTTTGGTCTTTATAATGATATAAATGAGATTAATAGATTAGTTAAAGTTCTGCAATATATTATTTCTCATAAAGAACTTTATGATGATATATAATAAAGTTTTAAGATCAATAGAAGGCTGTCTCAATAATATAAATTATATTTTATATTGAGACAGTTTTTTATGTAAATTTCTTTCTAAATAACATTGCTATCAATAAGCCAGCATATTATAATTGTATTATCATATATGATAGTATAACTTTCATATATGGAAGTTAATATATGAAGGTGATATTTTGAATAATATTAATTCTCCTGCTCCAGCTCTTTCCAGAGGTCTAGATATACTTGATATTATCTCTAAGCATGGATCAGTTGGCTTTAATGATATTGTAGAAAAATTAAATTTAAATTCAAGCAGTGTAAACAGATTATTAAAAGTTTTATTACAATATGGTTATATAGCCAAAAATTTTGAGAACAAATATGAATTAGGGTTAAAGGCATATGCTCTAGCCCAGAAGGAATCTTCCTGGAGAATATTAATAAATGAATGTAATCCAATATTAAAAAATTTAAATGAGTCTTTTGGTGTTACCTCAATTCTTGTAGGCTATGATGAAAAAGAAATGATTTGCTTAGATAAATCAGCAAATGTGGATAATATATCATTAATGGATCAAGGCAAAACTTTACGCAACTACCTTTCAAGGCCATGGGGAATAATATTTCTTTCTGCATTAAAAGGGCCTTTACTCTCAGAATTTATAGAATACAGTATTCCATATACCAAAGAAAAAACCATTGTTCCACCTAGGGATACCATTGAAGGTTTTATAGATTTCTTTATAAAAAATGGATATGCAGATGATATGGGCATAATTACAAAAAAAACAAGACGAATTTCTGTGCCTATTTATAATCATAATAATAAAATAATAGCGTCAATTTCCATAGGAACTTTTAGTGGTTATTTAACAGATAAGTTAAGGTTAAATATTATTAATTATCTAAAAGAAAGTTCTAAATATATTTCTTCCATTTCAAAATAAGTATGGCATTAACTAAACGAGATTATTTAACACAAGGATGTGAAATTATGAAAAATCCACCCGCTTTTTTACTTAAGCTGAAAAACACATTTCCCGCTCTTAGTCATAAAGATTTTAGATACTTTTTTATAGGCTCCTGTATTTCTTTGATAGGAACCTGGATTCAAAATACCGGACAGTCATGGCTTGTATTGACTATAACTAATTCCGCTTTTAAATTAGGCTTAGTTACTGCTTTGCAGTTTACACCAATTCTACTCTTTTCCCTATTTGCAGGTGCAGCCATTGATAGGTACCCAAAGAAAACCATATTGATGATTACTCAAACTACTATGATGATTCTAGCATTAATACTTGCAATTCTAGTTTATACTAATAAAATTCAATATTGGCACATATTGATTTTAGCCACCTGCCTTGGTATTGCCAACACTGTAGATATGCCAACAAGGCAGTCATTTATTATAGAAATGGTAGGGAAAAGTGACTTAATGAATGCTATAGCATTAAACTCCTCCATGTTTAATGGTGCAAGACTAATAGGCCCTGGGGTGGCCGGACTTATGATAAATTATTTAGGCTTTCCTCTATGTTTTTTTATTAATGCTTTGAGCTTTTTACCATTATTATATGGAATAACTAAGATATCAGTAAAAGGTTTGTCAAAAAAGGTTACCGAAAACAGAGCCATTTTTTCTGAAATAAAAGAAGGTTTAATTTACATCTTTAAATCTCCTGATATATATAAAACTGTAGCTTTAGTTGGCGTGGTAGGAACCTTCGCAATGAATTACAGTGTTTTAATTCCACTTCAGACCAAACTGGTTTTACATAAAGGTTCACAGGGATTTGGGTATTTAATGTCATCTATGGGTGCAGGATCACTCATTACAGCATTGGCAGTAGCGGCTAAAAGTAAAAAGCCTAAAAAGGCATTGCTATATACCAGTTCATTATTGATTTCACTAATGCTTTTTGCAGTAGGCAAAATTAAAATATATAATTTATGTATGTTATTCCTATTTATCATAGGTATATTTAATGTTTTATTTTCAACTACTGCTAATTCTAAAATCCAGCTTACTGCCTCCAATGAATATAGGGGACGTGTAATGAGTGTTTATGCATTGGTATTTGCTGGAGTAACACCTATAGGCAGTTTATTTGCAGGAGGATTAAGTGCAAAACTTGGAGTATCAAATACATTCATCATTTCTGCTCTAGTAACTGCGTCTCTTTCATTAATTGTGATGTTTGGTGATTTAAGAAAAAAAAAGGCTGCAAATTAATGCAGCTTTTTTTATTTACCTTGGATTAAATTTACATAAATTTTTTTTAAAAAAGTATTGCATAATTATAAATTATTTCGTATAATTATGCATAATTCATTAATAAATATTTTTAGGAGGAGTGACAATGAAAAAAATAACCACCTTAATTTTAACAGCAATTATGACAATTTCATTATTTACAGGATGTACAAAAACCTCTACTTCAACTACAGCAAATGTAGATAATTCATTACAAAGAGTTAAACAAGCTGGTAAGCTGCTTGTAGGACTGGACGATTCTTATCCCCCAATGGAATTTAGAGATGAATCCAACAATTTAGTTGGTTTTGACATTGATTTGGCAAATGAAATCGGAAAAAATTTGGGAGTAAAAGTTGAATTTGTACCTACAGATTGGAATGGAGTGCTTCTTGCATTAAATTCTGGAAAATTCGATACTATTATTGCCTCTTTAAGTATAACAGATGAAAGAAAAAAGACTATTGCATATACAAATGCCTACCTAGATGGCGGACAAATAATGATAGTTAAAAGTGATAATAAGTCAGTTAATTCATCTAAGGACTTAGCTAATAAAGTGGTTGGATGCCAGTTGGGATCTACAGGAGAAGAAGCAGCAAATAAAATTCAAGGTACTAAAGAAGTAAAAAAATATGACAAAATTACAGAAGCTCTCCATGATTTGAACATTGGAAGAATAGATGCGGTAATTGCTGATGGACAAGTTGGTGGCTATTATACAAAAAAACAAGCTGGAGCCTTTAAAATTTTAGATGAAAGATTAACAAAAGAGCCAATTGGAATTGGTTTGAAAAAGCAGGATAAGGAACTAAACGCTGCAATTCAAAAGGCTTTGGATCAATTTCAATCAGATGGAACACTTTCAAAGTTATCAGTTAAATGGTTTGGATACGATATTTACAAAAAATAATCTATAAAATTTGAAGTGAGAAATAATATTTTCTCACTTCCTTATTAAGGAGATTGATAAATGGACATAAATTTTATTTTTAAAGTTATTCCCGTTTTATTAAAGGGAAGTATTATGACTATAGAACTTACTGTGATTACAATAATATTAGGCTCCTTATTGGGGGTAATTCTAGCTTTATGCAAAATATCTGCCAGTAAAATTTTATACCTTATATCAGCTTTCTATACTTGGGTTTTTAGAGGTACTCCCTTACTGTTGCAATTATTCTTTTTTTACTATGGACTTCCACTTATAGGCTTAAGGCTAGAACCCTTTGAAGCTGCTGTGCTTGGGTTAACGTTAAATTGTTCAGCCTACATGGCGGAAATAATAAGAGGAGGAATATTGTCTATAGAAAAAGGACAGTTTGAAGCAGCTAAAGCACTTGGCTTTAACTATGCTCAAACCATGAAGAAGATAATTCTTCCTCAAACTTACAGAGTATTAATTCCACCAGTAGGCAATGAATTCATTGCCATGCTTAAAGATACTTCATTAGTATCATCAATTGCAATGGTAGAACTTATGAGGTCAGCACAGCAAATTTATGCTTACAGCTTTAAACCACTGGAGGTTTTTTTCACAGCGGCAATACTGTATTTGTTTTTAACTACAATATTCACCACAGTATTTTCATTGTTTGAAAAGAAATTGGGAGTATATTAATAAGGATGTGATTTAATGTATATGATTGAGGCTATTAATTTAACAAAGAAATTTCATAATTTAACTGTATTTGAAAACTTAAGTATTAATGTATCTAAAGGTGAAGTACTTGTTATCATCGGTCCTTCCGGTTCTGGTAAAAGTACATTTTTAAGATGCTTAAATAATCTAGAAACAATAGATAATGGCAAAATAATCATAGAAGGCGAAGAACTTAATACTAAAAATAAGAGTTCACCAAAAGCCATAACTATAAAAATGGGAATGGTATTTCAGGGCTTTAACCTTTTTCCACATATGACAGCCCTTGATAATGTGATGTCTGCTCCCTTAGTCGTAAAAAAAGAAAATAAGGCTGATGTATTAGAGAAAGCAAAAAATCTACTGAAAAAAGTTGGGTTGGAGGACAAAATGGATTATTATCCTTCAAAGTTATCTGGAGGTCAAAAACAGAGAGTTGCCATAGCAAGAGCTTTAGCAATGAATCCGGATATAATGCTTTTTGATGAACCTACTTCTGCATTGGATCCGGAATTAGTTGGAGAAGTACTTCAAGTGATGAAATCACTTGCAAAAGACGGTATGACCATGATTGTTGTTACCCATGAAATGGGGTTTGCAAAAGAGGTGGCGGATAGAGTTATTTTTATGGAAGATGGTAAAATTATTGAAGAAAATTCACCTGAACAATTCTTTTCAAATCCAAAAGAAAAGAGAACCAAAGAATTCTTACAAAAGATTTTATAAAATAATCAGGAGGAATAATTATGAAAGAGAAAGTAGTATTGGCTTATTCTGGAGGTCTTGATACATCCATAATAATACCATGGCTTAAAGAAAACTATGATTTAGATGTTATTGCAGCCTGCATAGATGTGGGTCAGGATGATGATATGGAAAAAGTTCATGATAAGGCCCTATCCAGTGGCGCTTTTAAAGTTTATATAGAAAATGTTAAAGAAGAATTTGTTAAAGAATATCTATTTAAAGCTATAAAATCAGGTGCAGTTTATGAGGATAAGTATCTACTCGGCACATCCTATGCAAGACCATTAATAGCAAAAAAATTAGTTGAAATTGCTCATAAGGAAAATGCAAAGTATATATGCCACGGCTGTACTGGAAAAGGTAATGATCAGGTCAGATTTGAAGTTGGAATTGCTGCCTTTGATCCATCCATAAAGATAATTGCTCCCTGGAGATTATGGAATATAAAATCCCGTGAAGATGCTATTGATTATGCAATAAAAAAAGGAGTGGAAGTTCCTGTAACAAAAGATAAAATCTATTCAAGAGACCAAAACTTATGGCATATCAGCCATGAAGGCGGAGACTTAGAAAATCCTAAAAATGAACATAATCCTGACATTTATTTAATGACAACCCCTTTTGAAAAAGCTAAGGATGATATAACTTATGTGGAAATCTATTTTAACAAGGGAGAACCTGAAAAAATCAATGGTGAAAGCTTATCACCAGTAGAAATAATTGAAGTCCTAAATAAAATTGGCGGTGAAAATGGCATTGGTGTGGTTGATTTAGTTGAAAACAGACTTGTGGGAATGAAATCCCGAGGAGTATACGAAACACCAGGGGGTACCATTTTACACGCTGCACACAAGGAATTGGAACATTTAACATTAGATAAGCAAACCTATCATTATAAACAGTTAATATCTAACAAATATGCGGAACTTGTTTATGATGGCCTTTGGTTCACAACCTTAAAATATGCTTTAGATGCTTTTATTGATAAAACCCAGGAAAATGTAACTGGAACTGTAAAGCTAAAGCTGTACAAGGGAAATATTGTGCCTGCTGGAGTTGACTCAAAGTTTGCTCTTTATGATGAAGGGATTTCATCATTTGGAAATAGTGATTTATATGACCACAAAGATGCACAAGGCTTTATCAATTTGTTCTCACTTCCAACTAAAATTAATTCTTTAAAAAATAAGATTTGAGGTAATATTTATGAAATTATGGGGTGGAAGATTTAAAGGTACTGAGAACAAACTAATGGAGGACTTTAATAAATCCCTTAGCTTTGATAAAACACTATATCTTGAAGATATTCAAGGAAGTTTGGCACATGTAAAAATGCTTAATAAATGCGGTATTATTAATCATGATGAATATAAAAGTATTTATGATGGTCTTATATCAATTTTAAATGATATAGAAAATGGATCTTTGATTATTGACGGTGACTATGAAGACATTCACAGCTTTGTTGAAAGCAATCTTATAAACAAAATCGGTGACGTGGGTAAAAAGCTTCACACTGCCAGAAGCAGAAACGATCAAGTTGCAGTAGATCTAAAGTTATACGCAAAAAAGAAGGCTTATGAGATTATTGACTGTATTTCTGTGCTTTTAGATACTATAAAATCACTTGGTGAAAATAACAATACTATAATGCCAGGATATACTCACCTTCAGAGAGCTCAGGCAGTAACTTTCAAACATCATATGATGGCTTATTTTAGTATGTTTTCAAGGGATAAAAAAAGAATACTAAATGCAATTATTAATATGGATGAAAGCCCCTTAGGGTGCTGTGCCCTAGCTGGTACCACTTACGAAACAGACAGGGAATTTACAGCTAAGGAGCTGGGGTTTTCAAGGGCAGTAGATAATTATATGGATGGTGTAAGTGACAGGGATTATGTTCTAGAGCTGACCTCTTCCTTCTCAATTATAATGATGCATTTAAGCAGACTCAGTGAAGAGCTTATTTTATGGAGCAGCAAAGAGTTTGATTTTATAGAAATAGATGATGAATATTCAACAGGAAGCAGTATTATGCCTCAAAAGAAGAACCCCGATGCTGCTGAACTTATTAGAGGAAAAACAGGAAGAGTATATGGCGCATTAATTTCTTTACTCACAACAATGAAAGGAATACCTTTGGCATACAATAAGGATATGCAGGAGGATAAAGAGGAATTCTTTAAGGCAGTAGATACTGTATTAAGTTGTATTAAAATAACGACTGGAATGCTTTCCACTCTAAAAGTAAAAAAGGAAAAAATGCTTCAGGCTGTTAAGAAAGGTTTCCTCAATGCAACAGAATTAGCTGATTATCTTGTAATTAAAGGTATGCCTTTTAGAGATGCACACAAAATAGTTGGATTAATAGTAATTTATTGTGAAGAAAACAATAAAGCCATAGAATGTTTGAACTTAAATGAATTCAAACAATTTAGTGAGCTTTTTCAACAGGATATATACCAGTTCATTGACTATGAAAATACACTGAAACGAGGCATAAAAAAATTAATGTATTAATTATTGGAAACCAATAATTAAACCGTTGTAGTTGTTTCACTATTGCTTACCTAATAACCCTTTTTTATATATTAAAGAGAGCTGTTTCAAAAATGATTGTATTATCATTTTTGATTACAGCTCTTTCTCCTAATAAACTGGAGTACAATAGTGTTTATATTTTTCATTCTTTGCTACGGCTAAGTCAAAGAATAATTTTTTTATTTTTTCACATACTGGACCTGGTTTCATATCCCCTACTGGCCTTCTATCAACTTCTACAACAGAAGTGACCTCCATAGCTGTACCGCTGAAAAATACTTCCTCCGCAGCATATAACTCTGTTCTGGAAATACTTCTCTCCACAACTTCCATGTTAAGTTCCTCTTTTGCTAGAAGCATTACAGTTTCTCTGGTAATACCCTCCAAAATATTATCTGATGGCGGCGGAGTAACTAATCTTCCTTTTCTTACTATAAAAATGTTTTCCCCTGGTCCTTCACATACATGTCCGTCTTTAGTTAAAAAAATGGCTTCATCGAATCCATTTTGAGTAACTTCTAATGATGCTAAAGCAGAATTTAAATATGCTGCAGAGGCCTTTGTCCTAGGAGGAAGCATATTATCATCTAATCTTGTCCAAGATGTTACAGCTACCTTTAATCTATCCTTACCAGAGTAATTACCTAAAGGCTGACAATAAATTAATACTCTATTATCTTCATCATTTAATGTTGGAGATATAGCCTCTGATCCTTTAAAGGCAATTGGTCTAATATATGTAGTTCCTTTGTAATTATTGGCCTTTAATAATTCTATTGTCCATTTACACAAGTCATCCACTGTATATGGCAATTTAATGTATAATGTTTTACATGATTGAAGAAACCTTTCATAGTGTTCCTTTAATCTGAATGCATAGAGCTGCTGTGAATCTTCATCCCAGTATGCTCTTATTCCTTCAAAGCAAGCTAATCCATAGTTAAAAGCCTTACATCTTATGCTGATACTCACTTTATCCTCTTCTAATATCTTCCCCTGATAAAAAACATATGATTTATTCAATTTTAAGCCCCCTTTTCCAAGTAAAAAAATATTACTAACAATATTATTACAATAGGGGTATTTTGTCAACATATTGATAAAAACAGCCCTTAAAATTATAAACTTAACATGTATTCCTAATTTATTTTATTGAAACAGCTTTTATCTACAAGTTAACAATGATTTATTCATTTATAATTTAATTCAATTGTATTAAAAATTTAAATATATCCTATTCATAATAAATACCATAAATGCCACCATATCCAAATTTAATTTTAATTAATGAATACATATGGTGCCTATATTAGAGCCTATTTCACTATATTTCTTTTTAAAAACACATTGTAAATAATTTCAGCTCAACAATTCTCCTACGT
Organism: Clostridiaceae bacterium; assembly: GCA_029256485.1. The sequence continues at coordinate 47,656 of JAQSXU010000009.1, read as the reverse complement.
ATTATGTCATTATCTGATTATTGAATTTTTTATTTTTAAATATTGCATTTTATTTATTTGATGATAAACTATATATTATATTGTTATTTCTATATGAATTTTATGAAATTATTAGTAAATTCTTATTATTTATAAATATAAATTATGCAATTGCCAAAAGAAAGGTGGTGTTTCAGTGAAAAAACTAGAAATTATAATCAGACCAGAAAAGTTTGACATTCTAAAATTAACTCTAAGCGATTTAGGTATAAAAGGTATGACTGCTTCTACAGTAATGGGATGCGGCAACCAAAAGGGAATGAATGAGCTATATCGTGGAAATCAGCTTAGCGTAAATCTATTGTACAAGGTAAAAGTTGAAATTGTTGTAAGGGAACTTGGCATTGATAGGTTAATTGACAATATAAGAGATGCTGTATCTACCGGACATGAGGGTGATGGCAAAATTTTTATTTATAATGTGGAAGATGCTGTGAGAATAAGAACTGGCGAAAGAGGAAATGACGCTATATAAAAAGTAAAATAAAAACAAATTTATAATTTAAAAGGAGGCAAAACAATGAAAAAATCCACAAAAATACTTACCATTGGCCTAGGTGCAATACTACTTTTAATTGTTTTAAAATTTGCTTTAACTTCAGGCGCAATAACCACAAATGATCCTAGCGGCGCAAAACTTGGGGTATTAAGTGATATACCTGCTGCAAAAGCTGGTGCTCCTACTTTAGATGAAGTTTCCACTCAAGTTGCTAAAAATAAATTAGGTATAAATTTTGTATGGGTTATGCTTACAGGATGTTTAATATTTTTCTTTCAGGCTGGATTTGCAATGGTGGAAACTGGATTTACAAGAGCTAAAAATGCTATGCATACAATGGCCATGAACTTAATGGTATTTCTCGTTGGAACCATTGGCTTCTACTTAGTTGGTTTTGCATTAATGTTCGGTGGTGTAGGTGGCTGGTCCACTTTAGGAAGTGGTGCAGCAGCACTTAATTCAGAATTCTCCATTGGGGGAATGGGATTATTGGGATTAAAAGGTTTTGCTTTAACAGGAACTACATATGATGTTGGGATTTTTGCGCTTTTCTTTTTCCAAATGGTGTTCATGGATACAACCTGCACAATTCCCACAGGAAGCATGGCAGAAAGAGTTAAATTTTCTGCAGTTGTGGCATCATCTTTCTTCATTTCAATGTTTTATTACCCTATATTCGGTAACTGGATTTGGGGTGGTGGATTTCTATCACAGCTTGGTGCAAAGTTTGGATTAGGTCATGGTGTTGTAGACTTTGCCGGATCCTCAGTTGTACATGCTATGGGAGGATTAATTGCCTTAACGGGAGCCATAGTTATCGGGCCTAGAATAGGTAAATTTACAAAGGAAGGCAAACCTATAGCGATACTTGGACACGATATACCCATGGCGGTTATAGGCACAATAATTTTATTCTTTGGCTGGTTTGCTTTTAATGCTGGAAGTACCACAAGCGGTACTGATTTCAGGCTTGCAGTTGTTGCTGTAAACACCATGATTGCAGGAGCTGTTGGAGGATTCACAGCAATGATGTATATGTGGATAAAATTTGGCAAACCAGACCCATCCATGACCTGTAATGGTGCTCTGGCCGGGTTAGTTGCTATAACAGCACCTTGTGGATTTGTAAATAGTTTATCTGCATTTTTCATTGGAGCAGTATCAGGTATTTTAGTTTGCATAGCAGTATCAGTTGTAGAAAATAAATTAAAAATAGATGATCCTGTTGGAGCTATTGCAGTTCATGCAGTAAATGGTACCTGGGGAATGATTGCATTAGGATTGTTTGCTGATGGCAGCTATGGTGATGGATTAAATGGAGTTGCAGGCGGCGTAACAGGCCTATTATTTGGAAACCCAGGACAATTTATAGCTCAATTAATTGGTGTTGGTACATTAATAGTTTGGGGAGCCGGCACTTCCTATGTATTCTGGAGAGTATTAGACAAAGTATTAGGAATTAGAGTTAATGCTGAAGATGAAATAAATGGTCTTGATATTCCTGAAATGGGTGTTCCTGCTTATCCTGATTTTAATTTAACTTCTTCTATTCCAGTTAATATAAATGAAGAAGAACAGCTTATATTAAATACACTTAACCTTAATAAAGCAATTGAACAAAATTAAAATCAGAAGGGATCTAAAGCTATTTTTAGATCCCTTCTGATTTAACTGTTTTTTATCTGATTATACCTAAAGCAGCCCACCAAATGGTCATTTACAATTCCTACAGCCTGCATGTGAGCATAGACTATAGTTGATCCTAAAAATTTAAATCCCCTGCTTTTTAAGTCTTTACTTATGGTTTCCGACAATTCAGTGACTGCAGGAACTTGTTCAAGGCTTTCGTATGTATTAACAATTGGTTTTCCATTAACAAATCCCCAAATGTAATTACAGAAGCTCCCATATTCCTCCTGAATTTTCAAGAAACATTTAGCATTATTTACAGCTGCCTGAATTTTTCTTTTGTTTCTTATTATACCTTTATTATTCATCAATTCTTCAACTTTATTTTCATCAAAACAAGCTACTTTTACTGGATCAAAATTTTCAAAAGCCATCCTGTAATTTTCTCTTCTTTTTAAAATTGTAAGCCAGCTTAATCCAGCTTGAGCTGATTCAAGCACAAGAAATTCAAATTGCTTATTATCATCAAAAACAGGGACTCCCCATTCTTCATCATGATACTTTACATATATTTCTTCCTTTTCACACCATCCGCATCGTTTCATTTTACACCTCATAGTTTATAATATTATGCTTATATTATAATTAAAAAATTAATATAATTCTATAAACTTATGTAGTTTTACATTAAATTAGTTATGATATATAATATTTTCAAATGCTGAAATTTAATTTGTATTTATTTGATAAATAAATTTATTTAGAAAGAGGGTTTATAAATGGTTATAAATAGCACTGAAGTTGCCAAAGCCTCTGCTCAGCTGGCCATGGCTTCCAGGGAAGATGAGAAAAAACTTGAGGAAGATTATAAATTAAATGGAATATTAACAGCTGCCGTAGATATAGGAGGAAATATTAACACTGCTATTCCTAAAATAATAGAAAGAGCATTAGTTGCCTCTAAAAAATGCGGGCTTATAACTGATTGTCACGTTCACGATGGTGCTGTAGCAGGCGCCACAAGAGATGCTCTTATGCAGTTAAATACCAAGGCAAATGGATTAAACTTTGGAGGAAAAATAGGCATAGCCAGATTTGGAGAACACATAAGCGTATGTATATTTATGAGTATTGGGCTACTGCACTTAAATGAAGTTGCCATAGCTATTGGTCATCGTTCTATTCCAAATTTATAATTATTTTGTATTTTTACTTATTGACTTTTCCAAATATTTAAGATAAAATCTATAACAACACTAATATTAATGGAATATTAGTTAGGTAGAAATTGTAGAAAATTAAATGTATATTTTGTAGTATGGTAGGTTTTGTAGGAGTTTTTAATAATAAAGTTAGTTAATAAAACTAGTAGTTACTTAGTTTTTATTTTAACTCTCCTATTAAGGGGAGTTTTTGTATTTCTAAGTTATTATAAAATTAAATATTTTGGAGGATGGTAGTATGGTAGCGAAAAAATTTTCAGCTTTATTTTCATTATTAATAGCTGTATCAGTTCTAGGTGGGTGTTCAAGTTCAGCAACATCCAAATCAACAAATTCATTAAAGGATAAAAAGGTAAATCTAAGGGCTTTGAAGATAATAAAAATATTAAAATTGATTTTCAAAATGCTCAGGGAGATATTCCAACAACTCAAACCATTGCAAAGAAATTTGTATCTGATAAAGATGACTTGATATTAGCAATATCTACGCCATCAGCCCAAGCGGCATATAATTCTACAAAGGACATCCCAATATTAATAACAGCAGTAACAGATCCTGTAACTTCAGGTTTAGCTAAGAGCTTAGAAAATTCAGGAACAAATGTAACTGGGACTTCAGATAGCGTTCCAATTGATAAGCAGTTTAGCCTGATAAAAAGTTTACTTCCTAACTCAAAAAAAATTGGTATTTTATACAATACCAGTGAAGCTAATTCTGAGGTTCAAATAAAAAACGCCAAGGAAGCAGCTCCTAAATTTGGCTTTGAAATTGTAACATCAGGAATAACCAGCGTAAATGAAATTCCTCAAGCATTAACCTCATTAAAAGGAAAAATAGATGTATTATATGTACCAACAGATAACATGATTGTATCTTCTATACCTCTTATTGTAGAGCAATGTTACAAAAGCAACATTCCAATAATTGGTTCTGAGGATTCACAGGTTAAAAACGGTGTTTTAGCAACCACAGGTATAGATTATTACAAACTTGGTTTCCAAACTGGTTTAATGGCAGTAGATATAATTAACGGCAAAAAACCAAGTGATTTGCCTATTTCATTACTTAGCGATATGCAGCTAGTCATTAATACTGATGCTGCTTCAAAACTTCATATAACAATTCCTAAGGATTTGGATAGTAAAGCTCAAAAGGTTACTGGAGGTGTGAAATAACATTGGATGTAATCATTAACTCGTTACAACAAGGTTTCATTTTTTCAATAGTGTCTATGGGAGTTTACATTACTTATAAAATACTTGATTTCCCTGATATGACTGCAGATGGTTCTTTTGCAACCGGTGCAGCGGTGGCAGCTATTTGTTTATCCAAAAACTCAAGTCCCTTTACAGCTTCTGTTCTTGCTTTAATAGCTGGATGTATTGCAGGTTTTATTACTGGCATTTTACATGTAAAATTTAAAATTACTAATTTAATGTCTAGTATTCTTGTAATGATTGCTCTTTATTCAATCAATTTAAGAATTATGGGGAAGTCTAACATTCCCCTATTTAATAAAACTACCCTATTCTCTGGAAGTATAAATCCACTGGTAATAATATTAATATTTAGCTTATTAACAAAAATAATGTTAGATTTATTTTTAAAAACCAAGCTAGGATTTTTATTAAATGCAGTCGGAGATAATGAACAGTTAGTGACTTCCCTGGCAGTAAATAAGGATATCATAAAAGTTTTAGGGCTTGTAATATCAAATGGATTTGTTGCATTAGCCGGAGCATTAATGGCTCAGTTTCAAGGTTTTGCTGATGTGGGTATGGGCACAGGAACTGTAGTTATGGGCTTAGCAGCAGTAATTATTGGTGAATCTATTTTTGGTAAGGTAAGCTTAATGAAAGCTACCACCATGACTATACTGGGCTCTCTAATATATAAGGGGGCAATTTCCCTTGTATTACAAATTGGTCTAGAGCCAACGGATTTAAAATTAGTAACAGCAGTTATAGTAGTAGTAGCACTTTCACTTAATAAAAATCCTTTAAAGCTAATTACTAAGAAGAAGAAAATTAGAATTGGAGGTGATTCTCTTGTTGCAAATACAAAATCTATATAAAGTTTTTAATGAAGGAACCATTAATGAAAAAGTTGTGTTCAACGGATTAAATTTGAATGTTGAAGATAAGGACTTTATAACGATAATTGGAAGTAATGGAGCTGGAAAATCAACTCTTCTCAATATTATATCAGGAAATATAAAACCAGACCAAGGATCTATAAAATTAAATAATAATGAAATTAGTGGAATGCCGGAATATAAATGCTCTAAATATATAGGAAGAGTATTTCAAAATCCCTCAAGTGGTGTATCTCCTAACATGACAATATTAGAAAATATGTCTATGGCTAAAAATAAGGGGAAAAGTTTTAATTTAACCTTTGGTATTGCGAAAAAAAATATTAACTTGTTTAGAGAAATACTAAGCCAATTAAATCTAGGTTTGGAAGATAAGTTAAATATTAAAGTAAAATTATTATCAGGAGGACAGCGTCAGGCTCTTTCATTGATAATGGCAGTTATGAGCAAACCTCCGCTGTTATTGCTTGATGAGCATACCGCTGCCCTAGACCCAAAAACCTCAGAAAAAATCATTGAAATTACACAGAAAATAATTGATGAAAATAATGTAACAACTTTAATGGTCACTCATAATTTAAATCATGCTATAAAAATGGGTAATAGAATAATTATGATGCATGAAGGTCGAATTGTTATAGACATCGGTGGAGAGGAAAAGCAAAAATTAACAGTAAATAAATTGCTTGATCATTTTGATAGTATTCACTCAAAAGAAACATTTAGTGATAGAGTTTTATTTGCATAAAAACTAAAAAAGATTATTGGAGTTACAAATTCCAATAATCTTTTTATTTATTAATGTTCTTTAACTAAAATTTAAAATAACTATTTCCTATAGGCATAAATGGTGCCTTGATTCACGAAACCAATTCTTTCATATAATTTTTGTGCTTTGTAATTATTTGCTCTAACACTAATAGAGATTTCTTCTACATTTTTATTAACTAATATGTTTATTGCTGTACTTAAAAGTAAAGTTCCATAGCCCTTGTTCCTTTTATCGATTTTAACATGAAGCAGTAGTATTTCGCCATCTTTATTGTCTTTAGTTTGCTCAAAACAAATATATCCTGCTACTTGGTCATTAACTATGGCTACTAACAAATGACGGTATTCATCTATTCCATCAATTAATTCATTTAATGTGAAAAATGTTCCTTTAGGATGTACCATAGCCAATCCTTCCCTATATTTTGGTTCAAAGGGTTTTAAAATAACTGAAGGCAGTTCTTCAAGTTTAACAATTTTATTTTTTTTATATATCATGTTATTTTCTGCATTATATAGTTCAAATTTATTTCTTTCACACCAATCTTTACATAAATAATTATCTTGAAAAAATGCTATTTTGTATTCAACCATATCCTTTGGCATACTTTGCAGAAAACTTTCAAATAAGTTATCTATAAATTTATTAAAATATTCTTTTATTATTATTGGTCCTAATAGTCTGGTAACTTTTTGCTCACGTGAAATATAAGCTCCAATGCACCCAACTATTTTATCTTTCTCAATACATAAAATAAAATTACTTTTGTCCAAATTCCATATTTCTTCATAATTTTCTGGTATCCATGCTATATAATATTCTTTTTGGTTATTAAACTCAAATAAAAAATCTGTAAGATCTTTTTTGTACTTATCTATCATTTTAATAATCATTCATAAAACCTCCAGCTGGGTTAGTCAAATATTGGGGTGAAACTTTCCTCTGTATAAGCCTTAAAACACATGGCAATTTGCTTCTTATTATTTCTTCCCAGTGAAAGAGGTGGTAAATTTTCCATTGCAAAAAATCCGCTTTCATCTGTTTCTATATTTTCTTGAAAATCCCCATCTATTAATTCACATAGCACAAATATTTTGTATATTCCATAGACACTTATTGGCTTATTGTTTTTATTTCTATCTAATACCGCTATTAACTTCTTTGGAATTACAGTTACTCCAGCCTCTTCTTTTGCTTCCTTAATTACATTTTCCTTTAAGGATAAGTTAACTTCAGCCCACCCGCCAGGCAGTGACCAGCATCCATCAACGCTTTCCTTCACCAGCAAAATCTTATTATCTTTAAAAATAGCACCTCTAACATCAACTTTTGGTGTCTGGTATCCAACTTCATTGCAAAATAAATCTTTAATCTTATCATTACTTATGTCAGTATACTCATTTAATATTTCCACTGATAAATTTCTGATTTGCTGAAATCTTTCCAGATCATATTTATCTTTAGAATACTCTAAACCCGCCTGAGCTATAGATTGTAATTGTTTAGCCCAGATAAGCCACTTTTGTTCCATATTTAATCCACCTCACAATATATTTTAAAAATTATATCCAACTTGGGATGCAGTATGTGCATCAGATCCATAAACTATATTTACTTTATAACGCTGTACTAAATCTGCAAAAATTCCAGAAGGATAAATCTCATTACAATAGGGCTTTCTAGTTCCTGCTGTATTATAGTCAATTTCATAATTTCTTTCTTTTATTTCTCTTACAATTTCCTCTAACAGTTTAACATTTCTATATTCCAAAGGATACTGTTTATTAAATATTCTAACTAAAGTGGCATGCCCTATGCGCTTAGGCTTAAAAGGCCCTAAATCGGATTTAACAGCCTTTAGCAAAGTTTCATAATATCTGTCATAAACTTTATCTACTCCACCAAGCTTTTCTACCAATGTTCCAAATCCTTCTGGACTTACATCTACACAAAAATATTCCTGGTCAATCTTTATAAAATGCACAGACAATATACTGTCCTCTAATTTTTCACCATATTTATTCAACATTTCTTTTATTCTTTCATCGCAATCATCTATATAATCTACCTCCAGACCTGTATTTATCTTAATAGTATCTTTATATTTTGATTTTACATAGTCTAGCTCATTGAAGTATTCATGGATTTTATCCAGCGCAGGAGCGCAGGTTTTAAGAAATTCAGGGTCCATAAAATTCCATGGTAAAGGCATATGCTCAGTAAAGGTTATTTCCTTAAGCCCTACCTTAAGGGCCTTCTTTATATACATATCAAAACTATCATTTGTTCCATGTGGGCAGTATGGTGAGTGAATATGACCATCTCTAATAATTTTCTTATTATCCAAAATATTATTTTTCCTCCTTTAAAATAAGTAGTAATTATAATTATTATAAATTTTATATGCTGTAATTTCAATTATTCGAAAATTATAAACTATAAAAAAGTGCATTAGTAATATAAATATTTCTAATGCACTTTTTATTAAATTAATTTACATAAATTTTCTGAAGCAGTTTTGATATCCTGTTTTCCTAATATGGCTGATACCACGGCTACACCATCAATATTTGCAGCTCTAAGTGACTGCACATTATTTTCACTTATTCCACCAATAGCAACTACAGGTATTTTTATACACTTCTTTATTTTTTTAAGTATATCAACTGTAACTGCCCTTGCATCAAGCTTTGTAGAAGTTGGGAATACAGCTCCTACTCCAACATAATCCGCACCATTTTTTTCAGCTTCTATAGACTCTTCCACAGTAGCAGTGGAAACACCTATTATTTTATCTGGTCCTATTAATTTCCTTGCAATTGCAGCAGGAATATCACTTTGTCCTACATGAACCCCAGCAGCATCTACTGCTAATGCAATATCTAATCTGTCATTAATTATCAGTGGAATATTATATTTGTCAGTTACCTTTTTTACTTCTATGGCAGTATTATAAAATTCCAGTGAACTTAACTCTTTTTCTCTAAGCTGAACCAATGTAACTCCGCCCTGTATGGCCTGTTCTACTGCAGTGCAAATATCAATATTTTTTAAAAGATCTCTATCAGTAACTAGATATAATTTATAATTTACTTTACTCTTCATATACCTTACCTCTTTTTAAAATTAAGTCTTCTGAAAGATTATATACGGTATCAATTATTTTTACTTTTAGAGAACCTGTGCCCTCCTTTTTTTTATCTAGCTGTTCATTAGCTATTTCTCCGGCAATGCCCATGGAAACCACTCCAGCCAATGCAGCTGATAAGGAATCTTTGGAAGACCCTAAATAACTTCCTATGAGGGATGTACACATGCATCCTGTTCCAGTTACTTTTGACATGATTTTATGTCCATTTTCAACAGAATAAATGGTTTTTCCATCAGTAATAATATCCACAGCTCCAGTAATTGCAATAACGGTATTAAATTTATTTGCAAAATCCTTTGCCATTTCTTTTTCTTCACTTAGTTCTTCTTTTTTTGATGAAACATCTTCTGATGAATCAACACCCTTAGTTTGTACATTTAATCCATATAGGGTCTTAATTTCAGATAAATTTCCTCTTATTACAGCTAATCTAACTTCGCTGATAATTTTTCTTGCTACTTCTGTTCTATATGGTGTAGCACCTGCGCCTACTGGGTCAAATACCACGGGTATATTTAGTTCATTTGCCTTTTTTCCTGCTGCCAGCATTGATTCCACACTTCTGCTGTTTAAAGTTCCAATATTTATAACCAGTGATGAAGCTAAGGAAACCATATCTCTTACCTCACTGATATCATCTGCCATTACTGGTGAAGCACCTATTGCTAATGTTATATTTGCGCAGTCATTTACAGTAACATAATTTGTTATATGATGTACTAATGGATTTTTTTTCTTTAGGCTGCATAGTAGTTCTGAGATTTTTTTACAAGCTTCCATTTATTTATCCCCTTCCAGCATACAGTATAAATTACTCCAGTTATTATCATAACAGGAACTGTAGCTCCTAATATTAAATCAAATTTAATAAATATATAATAAAGAATTACACCAATAACCCAAACAACTAAGGCACCCCAGTTTGCTAGAACATTTTCCTGAAGTTTTGTATTTTTCTTTATAACAAAATAATCAGTTATTAGAATTGCAAACAATGGTGCAAATACAGAGCCTATGGCGTATAAAAATCCTTCATAGTTATCAATAGGAAAAACAACAGCTAAAATAGTTCCTATAACGGCCATTACAACTCCTATATTTCTCTCACTAAACTTTGGTACAATATTTAAAAATGACACTCCTGCTGAATATACATCTAAGAATGTAGTAGTGACAGTGGATAATACAACAATTCCTAGGGCTGCAACTCCTAAATTAGCTGCCAGCATCATAGCTGATGGGTCAGGATTATTTGAAACAATAGCAGCTCCAAGTCCTATTATAAACATCCAGCTGCTGCCAAGCATATATCCTAAAAAGCTTCCTAATGCTCCTTGTTTTTCAGTTTTAGCAAATCTTGTATAATCAGCTATTAAAGGGAGCCAGGATAGTGGCATAACTATATTTAATTCCAGTGCACCGCCTACCGACATGCTGCCGCTGCCTTTCTTTGTAAGTAGAGAGGCATCTTTAAATATTACAGCTCCAAGCACTAGTGTTAATATAAAAAGCAGAACTACTGCTGCAGTATTTAATTTTTTCATACCTGATTTTCCAAACCAAATCCAAATTGCCGTTAGCACTCCAATTACTATACTGCACATAATAAAATTGTCAAAATTCCATAATGACTTAGTTATTAGATTAACTGAATTTGCTGCTGATTTTATCATAACTGCTGTCCAGCCAATTAACTGAAGTACATTTAAAATTGAAAATAAATATGAACCATATACACCAAAGGAAATACTGGTAGAAGTTATAGCAGGTATTTTTTCTCTTGTTCCTATTATTCCTCCCATAACAAAAATGCTTACACCAATTAAATGTCCAATTAAAATTACAATTAATCCAACTTTAAACCCTAAAGGAGCAATTAAACCGCCGGTTAGTATTTCAGCAATTGATACTGCTGCTCCAAACCATAAAAACAAAAAAGTTGAAAATCCAAGTCTTTCTTCTGTATTATTCATTCAACATACCTGCCTTTTTATATAATGTATAGAAGTGATTAGTAGGTCCTACGCCATGACCAATGTCTAAAGAATGCTCAATTGCTACTGTTATATATTCCTTAGCTTTTTTTACAGCCTCAGTAATACTAAAGCCCAATGCCAGCTGTGATACTATGGCAGAGGATAAAGTACACCCTGTTCCATGAGTGTTCTTTGTGTTAATCCTATTTGATCTAAAATAAGTAATATTTTTGCCATCATAAAGCACATCAGTAGCATCATTTTCTAAATGTCCACCCTTTAACAGCACATTATTACATCCTAGTTTATAAATTTCCTTTGCTGCCAATTCCATTTGTTCCACAGTTTCTATATTTTTTATATCTGATGAAATTTCCTTTAGTATTTCCTCAGCCTCAGGTATATTAGGTGTTATAATTGTAGCCAGAGGAATTAAACTTTTAATTAAAGCTGCTTTAGATTCAGGTTTCAGAAGTGAAAATCCACTCTTAGAAATCATTACAGGATCCAAAACCACCAAATCTGGTTTGTACTCCCTTAATTTTTCGCTGATAGCTTCTATAGTTGAAATCTTTGAAACCATTCCTATTTTAACTGCACTAACCTTAATATCCGTAAAAATTGCATCTATTTGAGCCTTTATTATACTTTCATCTAAATCCTGAACGGAGAATACCCCCTTGGTGTTCTGTGCTGTAACAGCAGTTATCACACTCATACCGTACACTCCATTAGCACTAAATGTCTTTAAATCTGCTTGAATTCCTGCTCCGCCGCAGCTATCTGAGCCCGCTATAGTTAATACATTTTTCATAATTTCCTCCTACACTTGGTTATTTAAGCTAATTATTTTAGTAGATTCTAGAATCTTTATAATAAAGTATGCTATTATGCTGCCGCCAACAGTGCTTATTAAAAATGGAGCTACATAAAATAATGCTGCTACTTTTTTACCTAGAACAAAATATGATATTGGGAAGGCAAGCAATCCTCCAAGAATGCCAGTACCAAATACCTCTGCTGCTGCAGTTGCCATAACATTTTTTGTTTTGTAAAAAATAACTCCAGCCAGTAGTGCTCCGATCATACTTCCAGGAAAAGCAAGCAACGAACCTGTTCCTACCATATTTCTAATTAAAGATATGCAAAATGCTATAGCCACTCCATAATATGGTCCTAGTATTACCGCTGATAAAACATTTATTGTATGTTGCACTGGAAAACATTTGGATACACCTACGGGAATAAAAATTATATTGCCTGCTATTACACCTATAGCAGTGAGAAGTGCTGAAAAAGTTAATTTTCTTGTTTTCATTTGTTTTCTCCTTTCATTTTATTGGAGAATACTACATAGGATTTTAATATGCTGTAATAAAATAAAGGCGCTAATCCGTAAGATTGACGCCTAAATTGTTGTAAAAATACAATGCATTAGTTAACAACTTCCTACGCTGGTATTATCCAGATCAGGTATAGGGTCTAAGAAATTAGGTTCTCACTCTCAGCTGGCCATTCCAGCTCCCCTGTGCTTGACTTTATTTTTTCAACACAATAATATCACAAAAAGTACTCTCTATTCAAGGTTATGTATTAAAGCCATGTTATTTTATTTAATGTAAACGTATTGTTAATTTTTTAAAAATATGATACTGTAAAAATTATTCTATATGAAGTTTATAAAGGAGTAAAATATGATAACTTATAAAAGATGTACCGATGTTTCCATGGTGGACACTTTTAAAGCCTTTTCTATTGGATTCAGCGATTATATTATTAAATTAAAAATGTCCCAAGATGTATTTGAAAACAGATTTTTTTATGTTGAAGGAAATAGTGTTGAATATTCTTTTGTAGCCTTCCATGATAATGACCCTGTTGGCGTTATACTTGGGGGAATTAAAAAATATGAAGGAATTAAAACTCTAAGATGTGACACATTTGCTATTTCTCCGGATTATAGAGGCACTGAAATAAGTAAAAAATTATTTCAGCTGCATCAGCAGACAGCAACCGAAAATCACTGCAAGCAGCTTTTTTTAGAAGTAATAGTTGGTAATGACAGGGCTATAAAATTTTATAAAAAAATGGGTTATGATAAAATTTATGACCTCTCATATTTTACAGCAGATAATTTGGAAGTTCTTAATAAATATAATCTTAAAAAAATAGATGCTAAACACATTGATATAAACATGTTTGAAAATTCATTAGAAAATTTACAAGACGTTCATATAAATTGGCAAAACCACATTGACTATATTAAGAAAAGTCATGATGCAATGCTTTATGGCGCCTTTGAGAATGATAGGCTTATAGCTGTATTGTGCATTAATAATTTAGGCAAAATCAGTCATATATGGGTTGAAAAATCAAAACGAAATATGGGAACCGCCGCTGCATTAATAAATAGAGCATGTAAAGGACTAAATTTATCAAAATTAAATATTGGGTTCCCAAATAATAATTTACTTGAAGGATTCCTTAAAAATATTGGTTTTAAAAGGGATGCTATAGCTCAATATGAAATGTATAAGACTTTATTTTAAACTGATTAATAAATAATCACTATAATGATTGAAACCTAATGCTTTATATGCATTAACTGCAGGAATGTTATTTTTTCTTACCATGAGGGTGGGTACTTTCCCTCTAATTAATATTCTGCTGCAAATTTCTGAAACAGCAGCTTTACAGTATCCATTTCCTCTATAGTCCTTGGAGGTATAAACGCCTCCTATTTGATTGATTTTATCAGTGAAAGTTTGTATATTTGCGTGGGCAACTGCTTTTCCATTTAGCAAAACCACCACTGACTCCTCTTCTTCTCCTCTTTCATTCATAGTTTTTATAATTTCATCTCTGCTGCTTATTCTGTTAAAGCCCTGCTCATTCACTTCCTGCAAAAATGCAACAGCCTTATCCACTGGTAGATCCTTAGCATTAACAATATCTATATTCTTTAAAATGAAAGGTTTAAAACTGTCATTGACAAAATAGCTGTCATCAGAATATTCCAATATGGTTTTATACTCTTTAATCTCTTCATAAAGCGGATTTATTACATTGGCCATTCCCAGTAAATATGAAAAATCTCTTTCTTTCATTTTTTCGCAGAAATATTTAATTGCATCTTTGTCTTCATAGTGAGGAATACAGCTTCCCAGATTATAAAATGGAAGAATACCTTTAATATCTCCATCTTTGAAATATCCGTAATAATCTGCTGCCCTTCTTATATTCCTATTATTCTCCAAGCCGAACTGTACCACATTTCCATAGAGAAATGTGGTTTCAATGGGATTTTTCCTAAAATAATCCATAACATGATTATTATCATTGTTTGAAAGCAGCCTGAATTCACCTTTCATAAATAATTTCCCCCTTAATTTATATATTATAATGGTAAATTGCCAATTATATTACCATATTTTAATATATTTGTAAACATTCATTTGAAATTGCTTTTTAAATTTGTTAACAATTGTTTAATTTTTATATAATAATTAAAATTAAACTTACATAATTTAATAAATGTTGGCTTATTTATATCAAAAATATGAAATTACTTAGTTTTATTAGTTTATTTTGCTAAAAATTAAGAATATTAAATATGACATTTTTGATGCAATATGTAATAATTATAGAAGGATACATTATAAATATTATATGTATTTAAAAAAGTAATTATATTTTTTTTAAGGAGGTTTGGTTATGACAGAAAAAAAAGGACTTTCTCATTCAGCTTACGGTGGTATTAACGGAGAAGATTACATACCATACGTACCTGTAACTCAAGCTATGCCAGAGTTAACAGTTGTCTCAATATTTATGGGATGTTTATTCGCAGTTATTTTTGGTGCAGCCAATACCTATTTAGGTCTTAAAGTTGGTATGACTATAGCTGCTGGTATTCCTGCAGCTATACTTGCAACTGGAATACTAAAAGGAATATTTAAAAGAAATAACATCCTAGAGTCAAATATGATACAGGCTATGGCATCAATGGGAGAATCATTAGCCGGTGGACTTATCTTTATAGTTCCTGCAGTTATCCTTCTGGGAACTAAATTAACCATTATGACAATTATAGTACTTTCAATATTAGGTGGTTTATTAGGAATTCTATTCGTAGTTCCACTTAGAAAATATTTAATTGTTGAAGAACATGGAAGACTTGTATACCCTGAAGGTATGGCAGCTTCTGAAGTACTTGTAAGCGGAAGCGCCGGCGGACATGGATTAAAAACCATGCTGACAGGACTTTCAGTTGGCGGCGGTTATAAATTGCTGTCTGGTGGTTTTATGTTATGGACAGAAGAACCATCATGGACAATAAAACCTTTACAGGGAACAGTTTTTGGTGCTGATGTATTAGCATCATTAATTGGTGTTGGTTTCATAGTTGGTATCGAGATAGGAATGTACATGTTCGCAGGCGCATTAGTTGCTTGGTTCGGGCTTATACCACTAATTAAATATGTTGGTGCAGGACTTACTACTCCTCTATTCCCTTCAGCAGACTTAATTAAAGATATGGATGCTGTAACAATATGGAACAAATACATTAGATATGTTGGTGCAGGTGCCGTAGCAGCCGGTGGGTTCATAAGCATCATTAAGGCATTACCAACTATTATTAAATCCTTTAAATCAGCAATGGGTGGATTAGGCGCTAAAGTAAGCAGTCAAAAGAGAACTGATATTGATGTACCAATGCTTTGGGTTATAGGCGCAGCAATATTTGTATTTATTTTAACCTGGTTAGTACCATTTGTACCTAATATTGCAGTTGGACCAGTGGGAGCAATATTAGCAGTTATATTTGCATTTTTCTTTGCAGTTGTTTCTGCAAGACTTGTTGGTATAATAGGTACATCAAATAACCCAATCTCTGGCATGACAATTGCCACACTGCTTTTCATCACAGCTATATTAAAAGCTTCAGGAAAAGTAGGAAATGAAGGAATGATAGCAGCTATTTTAGCTGGCTCAATAGTTTGTGTAGCAACAGCAATTGCAGGTGGTGCTGCTCAAAGTTTAAAGACTACATTTATCATTGGCGGTACTCCAAAACGTCTAGAATTGGCTATGATCGCTGCAGTTGCTGCTTCTGCAGGAGCTGTAGGATATATTATAATCCTGTTAGACAAAGCTTACGGCGTAGGAACAAAGGCTGTTCCTGCTCCTCAGGCAACATTAATGTCAATGGTTGTTAAAGGAATAATGAGTTCACAGCTTCCCTGGGCTTTAGTTGTAATAGGTATTACTTTTGGAGTTATGTGTGAGCTTATGAAGATTCCTGTATTGCCATTTGCACTTGGATTATATCTTCCAATTTACTTAAGTACTGGAGTATTAATCGGCGGTATAGTTAGAGTATTGGTAGATAAAAAATTCAAAAATAGAGATGCTCAGCTAAAGGAACAAACAGAGAAAGGTATTCTGCTTGCATCTGGTCTTGTTGCCGGAGATGCATTAGTTGGTATTGTAATTGCTGTATTTGCTATTTTTAAAATAGATAAAGCAGTGGCATTTGGTCCAAAATTATTTGGAGATGCTGCATCCAGTCCTTGGCCTGCAGCAGTAATTGTAACTTTACTCTGCATCTGGATTTACAAGTATACAATTAAAGTTGATAACAAAGTAGATTAATAAATTTAAAGGGAAAATGTACAATTAAAATTGAACATTTTCCCTTTTTTAATTAACTTTATACCATAGTAAATTTAGTCAAATACCAAAAGACTAGTTTTCACCCATAAACATTTTTAAATCATCTTCCACATTTGTTATTCCGCCAATGCCAAATTTCTCTACTAAAACTTTAACTACATTTGTGGATAAGAACGCTGGAAGTGTTGGTCCTAAATGAATATTCTTAACTCCTAATGAAAGCAATGCAAGTAATACTATAACCGCCTTTTGTTCATACCATGCAATATTATATGATATTGGTAATTCATTTACATCGCTGAGTCCAAATACTTCTTTTAACTTCAATGCTATAACTGCTAATGAATATGAATCATTACACTGTCCTGCATCAAGTACTCTAGGGATTCCATTAATGTCTCCCAAATTTAATTTATTATACTTATATTTTGCACATCCAGCTGTTAATATTACTGTATCCTTTGGCAATTTTTCTGCAAACTCTGTGTAGTAATTTCTACTCTTCATTCTTCCATCGCAGCCAGCCATTACAAAGAATCTCTTAATTGCTCCTGATTTTACAGCATCAACAATTTTATCTGCTAAAGCTAAAACCTGATTATGTGCAAATCCTCCAATTATTTCTCCTTTTTCAATTTCCTTTGGAGCAGCACATTTTTTAGCATGCTCAATTATCTGTGAAAAGTCCTTTGGCTGTCCATCTTTTCTATCAGGAATGTGTTTCATTCCTTCAAAACCAGTTGAACCAGTTGTGTATACTCTTGATTTATATGAGTCCTTTGGTGGCACTATGCAGTTTGTAGTCATTAAAATTGGCCCGTTAAAGCTTTCAAATTCCTCATTTTGCTTCCACCAAGCATTTCCATAGTTACCTACAAAATTGCTGTACTTCTTAAATGCTGGATAGTAATTAGCTGGAAGCATTTCACTATGTGTGTATACATCAACTCCTGTCCCCTGTGTTTGTTTTAATAATTCTTCCATATCCTTTAAATCGTGTCCACTTATTAATATGCCAGGGTTGTTTCTTACTCCAATATTCACCTTTGTTATTTCTGGGTCTCCATAAGTTGATGTGTTTGCTTTATCCAATAAAGCCATGGCATTTACACCATATTTACCACACTCTAATACTAATGCAACCAATTGATCTGCTCCTAAGTCATCCCTCAATGTATTCGCTAGGGCTTTCTGTAAAAATCCATTGGCTTCATCATCTGCATAGCCTAAATTATCTGCGTGCTCTAAATATGCAGCCATACCCTTTAATCCATAAGTTAGTAATTCTTTTAAAGACCTTATATCTTCATTTTCAGTTGCTAAAACACCAGTTTTATTTTCTTGACTTGCCAATTTGTCCTGTTCTGACACATCATACCCTTTTTCTATTAAGGTATCTCTTATTTCATTTTTTATTTGCTTTGATTTTTCTATTTTATCTGAAATCTTGCTATTATCAAAGTTTGCATTTGTTATTGTTGTAAATAAACTTTCCATAACAAATCTATCTGCTTTCTTGTCTAATATACCTAATTCTCTAGCCTTTGTTGTGTAAACTGAAAGAGCCTTAGTGGCAAAAACTAGTTTATCCTGCAAATTTGCAGTTTCAGGTTTTTTACCGCATACTCCTCCTAAAGTACATCCCTTTCCTCCTGCTGTTTCTTGACATTGATAACAAAACATATCCACTTAAAATTCCACCTTTCAATTTTCTAATTGCCATGATTATATAGTACTAAATTGTTTTAAAATAATCTGTAACAATAGTTACGAAATAAAAAAAAGCGGTTATTTCACCGTTTAAATTTAACTAATTCTAAACTTTATTATTTTGTACTAAATAAAATTAAACAGCCCCATCTATTGATGGGGCCTTACTTTTACCTATTAAAAACTTTTATGCTATCTTTTGTTCACTAATGAATCAGGAACACTTTCCTTTCCCTGTCCATAATAATCAAATACTTTAACCGCCTGATCAATTTGGTCATCAGTCATCATCGCAACATCATCGCTCATAGACTTAGCAATACAGTAAGTTTTCGCAGCCTCTTCTAGGTAAATGCAAGAATATAAAGCTTGTTTTAATGAGTCACCTACTGCAATTACACCGTGATGTTTCAAAATTACAGCAAGCTTTCCTTTTAGGTTTTCAACAGCTTCTATTCCCATTTGTTCGCTTGCAGCTGATGAAAAAGGGCATACATTAACTGAGCCTTTTGTTGCATTAGCAAGAGTAGTTAAATTGCATTTAAATTCTTCCTGAACTAAGCCTAATGCAGTTGCATAAGGTTGGTGTGTATGAATAACAGCCTTAACCTCCGGCATATTATTGTAGATATATAGGAGTGCCTTTGTATCCACTGATGCCTTTCTATTTCCCTCAATAATTTTTCCAGATAAGTCCATTAAAATTATATCTTCTGCCACTAAGTCCTCATATATCATTCCTGAGGGAGTTACTAAAACTCTATCTTCATCAACCTTACAACTTACATTTCCTCCTGAAAGTGCAATTAATCCATATCTATCAAGCTTTATACCTGCCTTAATGACTTCCTCTTTTTCTTTTTTATACATTTTTCTTTTTCCTTTCCTTATACATTGCATTGTTCTTTTTTATTTTTGCCTTCAGAGAGTCAGGATGGATAATTTCTTCCATTTCCAAAAGACATTTTTCTAAATCTTTATAGTCATTATATGCCTTCAAATCTATCCAGTACCTTCCCTTAAATAGTGAAGGTTTGTTCACTCTTATATACATTTTCTTTGCCAGTTGCTGTTCTCTAATCTTAAAACCAATTAATTCTTTTTTGGAGTAAACATGAGATTGGTTGAAAGCTGAAAAACTTATTGTATTATTGTCTATTACTATCTTCTCAGGATAACTTATAGTTAAAAAATTGGTAATTATTGTATATACACATAAAAAACATATGAACATCCAAAGATATTTCATTGATGAGCCTGTGCTTATACTGTAAATTCCAAATACAAATACAATTGCTGCTAAAATTCCTGCATAAATGACCCTAATTAGAAACGTTTTTTTATCAAATAAATATTCCTTACTCATGTTTCCTCCTATATTTTTTAAAATTCTAAAGTATTTTTATTATTGAGCATTTTTTAATTCTAAAGCTTCCTTTAGTATTCTTCTTCTATTGATTAATGCTAATGCTATTGCAACTACTGCTACTATGCCCATTCCAATCCATCCAAAGTTATTCAAACGAACTATTGCCCAAGTTAAAGGATTTGCACCATCACATATGCTTGAAATCTGAGTAGCACCCTTAGGTATTGTATATTTAGCATTGATAGCTGCAGTAGTAATTAATGGAGCTAAGTTAGTAGAAATCAATAAGCCAGATGCTAATACAACTATACCGTTTATTAAAGCTCTGAATCCATTACCTTTAACAACAGGTGTGATTAAAACAAACATCCAAGGTATAACTGCTAAGTCCGCAAACGGCAGAACCTTATTTCCAGGAAGGATAACGGCCATAAATACTGTAAGAGGTACTAGTATAAGTGATACAGAAAGTGTTAATGGATGTCCTACGCCAACTGCTGAATCAAGTCCAATATACATCTTTCCTCTGTTAGAAAATCTCTTACTTATAAATTCAGAAGCTGCATCAGAAATTGGTAGTAAGCCTTCCATTAGTAGTGAAGCCATCTTTGGAATAAGAACTAATACAGCTCCCATGGTGATTCCAAGTTTAAGTACATCAGCAATGCTATAACCTGCTATAGCACCAATGGCAAGTCCTAAAACTGTACCTACCATTATTGGTTCTCCAAATACACCGAATTTTTCCTGTGCCTTTTCAACGTTAAAATCTATATCTCTAACACCAGGTATTAAGTCAATAATCTTGTTAATTACTATAGCTATTGGTGCATATGCTCCGGTAAACCCATGAGGAAGTGATACTCCTGGTAAACCTAAAGTCTTCTCAACTCCTGGAGCTGTATAATCACCGATTACCATAATTATTATCATATTAAAAATTGCTGCCACTAAACCTATAGTCTGGCTTCCAGTTACTATAGCAACAAGTGCTCCAGTAAATGCAAAGTGCCAATAATCCCAAATATCAACATCTACTGTCTGTGTTGTATTAGTTAATAACATTATAATGTTTACAACCAAACATACTGGTATTATTACCAAACCTACAGTTGATGCAAAGGCAATAGCTGCTGCTGCTGGCCAACCAACATCAATAACAGATAATGACAATCCAAAGCGCTTAATCATCTGTTCTACTGCAGGGCCTAAATTACTTGACAATGCAGCTATTACAAGATTCAAACCTATAAATCCAACCCCTACTGTTAATCCAGCTCTTAATGCTTTCCCCTTTTCTGTACCTAAAATTACTCCAAAAATACAAATTATGATAGGCATCATAACTATAGCGCCTAAGCCCTGTATAAAATTAAAGAATGATAATATATATGACATAATTTCCACCCCTTTTAATTATTTGGATTAATAAAATCTTATTTATTTCATGAGTTCCAATATTTCCTTAGTTACCTTATCAACTCCAACTCCTGTCAAGAAGCATATACCATTTATGAATGGACACTTAACTCCTTCTGGTTTCATTGTTGTTGCAATAACAAAGTCAAAACTACTTGATTTAGATGGCACCTCAGCTATCTTACACTGATCTACCTTATATTGTCCTTTATATCCGTTATTATCCAATATCTTTTCAACCTTTACTCTTGCTGCTGTAGAAGTACAAACGCCTGCGCCGCATGCCAATAATATTCTTTTCATTTATCGTCACTTTCCTTTCGATTTTTAATGATATTATTTCATAAATAGATTTGATTACATCGTTTACAAAAACCGTAATTTATTTTTTATTATGGACATATATATAACATTTTAGTACAATAGTTACTATTACGTACAATTAGTGTAGCTCTAATAATTTTACATTAATAATGTCTGAAAACTTAATCGTAGATAATTTCATTTATAATTTAAGTAATCCGCGGATTAAAAATTAACTAATTAATTCTAAGATATTTTGTTATTCACCTAATACGATGATTTTACATTTACGAGTGCGAGATCTTGTACGATCAAAATCTACAAAATAGATATAACCTGTTGTTCCAACTCCCAATTCTCCATTATCAACCTCGAATACCTGGCTGGAACCAAGCAATGTTGCTTTTAGGTGTGCATCACAGTTTAAGAGGGCAGAACGATCACCATTTGGAAGATATGCTTCTGCATCTGGCCATGATGCAACGGCTTCGTAATGCTTTTCACCAGGATAGTTGTATTGCCCTTCTGCAATATTGTCTGGAATGATTTTTTCAAGGATATTATTTAAATCGGCTTGAAGAAATTCATCACCATTTTCAGTATAATCATGAACGAATTCTTCAAAGAATACTGAACAGGTGGTGTGGGGAGAAACGGCAACACAGATACCATTTTGAACTTTGCTTTTTTTGATTATTTCTTTTACGGAAGGAGTGATGTCAAAAAAACTTGGAGTTCCTCCGTGAGATGTTAAATTAATTTGTTCTTTATAAATATTCATACTATGACCTCCAATCCCCTTTATGTTATTTTTCTTTTTTAGCTTTAGCGATAGCTTGTATCATTTCTTCTAATCTTTTTGCTCTGTCTGGTGCATTAAGTATTCCACTTGTTCCACCTGTGCCATCGGCTCCATTAATTATTGCCCTATAAACATCATCACTGGTACTTATCCCTGAAGCCTGCATAACTAAAATATTTTCATCAATTTCTTTTATTTTAGTTGTTGTTTCAATCATGTAGTCAGAGCTGCTGGTCTTTCCAGTTCCAATTAAATCGGTTGGCTCACATAATAATATATCAGGGCCTAGTTTTGCTATAGCTATAGCTTCTTCTAAACAATCTGCACAAACAATAGTTGCAATTTCAAGCTCCTTTGCCCTTTTCATTGTCTTCACTAAATTAGTCAATGTCAAAGGATGCTCTGCATGATTTAAAAAAACTGCCTCAGCTCCAGCTGCCTTTAATGATTCTGGTAGCACATGCCCCATTCCACGTCCTGGAACCAATGGATCCATATGCTGAGCTGTTACTTTAATGTTTTTTGTATGAGCCTTGATGTTTGCTAAATCTGTAAAAGGTGCAGTAACTAATACCTCTACGCCATATTTCTCTGCAAGTTTGTCTGCAACGAGAGCTAGTTGTAAACTTTCTTCTCCATATACATATGATTTTAGATTAAGTATAAAAAATGGTGCTCCTATTTTTTTCATTTTGTGTTCTCACCTTTCTATTTAAATTTTTTTGTCTGAAATACATCGTAATAGTGTTCTAAGCATTCTTTCATGCCCTGGGTTTGCGCATTTCGTAATTCATAATAATCATTAGATTTAGTATTTTGACATTTATTAAATGCAGCAGTAACTAAATCAGTATAAATATTTATCTTGCTTATCCCTCCAGTAGCACATCTTCCTAGATTATCATCTCCTGTAGACGAACCTCCGTGAAGTACCAAAGGTGTATCTATAGCATTTCTAATTTCTTTTAATCTGCCAAAGTCTATTACTGGCTTTCCTTTGTAAGCGCCATGAGCAGTTCCTATAGATACTGCCAGGGAATCTACCTCAGTAAGTTCAATAAATTTCTTTGCTTCTTCAACGGTGGTATAAATACTTCCGCTGTCGTCCTTACTATTGTAATCCTCTCCTCCACCAACATGTCCTATTTCAGCTTCTACAACTACTCCCCTAAGGTGGGCATATTCAACAATTTCTTTTGTTCTTTTAACATTATTCTCAAAGGAATCCATAGAAGCATCTATCATTACTGATTTAAATCCCTCATCTATAGCTCTGATTATTAATTCTTTAGTAGTACCATGATCAAGGTGTAATACTGCTGGAATCTTAGCCTTCTCGGCATAATATTTACCTAAATATACTGCCTCATCAAAGGATAAAAATTCCTTGTGTACTTCAGCATATGCTAAAATAATTGGTAAATTTAACTTTTCTGCAACCTCAATATATGCTTTAATTGAACCTTGATCCACAAAATTTGTTGCTGGTATAGCAAAATTATTTTTTCTTGATACTTTAAATAATTCTTTTGATGAAACTAACAAAATACCATCTCCTTAAAGAAATTTGTTATTAATCTATATTAGCTTTTTTTATTATGTCCTTAAACTCATCAATATTTTTACAAGCTATAACTTTTTTTAATAACTCTTCATCTTGAAACAATTCAACAAGTTTCTGAAGCATCTCAATTTGCTGTTCTGATTTTAATAATCCAAGCATAAAAATTGCACTTACCTCTATTTCGTGTTTATCATCAACCATATCTTTGAAAATTACTGGCTCTTTTAATGACATAAATCCAATCTGAGGCTTTATTATATGAATTCCATCAGTATGAGGAATGGCTACACCTATTCCATTTATACTTAAACCAGTTGGATAGCCCTTTTCTCTATCCATAACAGCTTTGAAAAATGTGTCCCTCACGAGACCTTTTGCTAAAAATTCATCTGCTAATTTTTTTAAACAATCTTCCTTGCTATTGCAGGATTGACTGAAAAAAGCAATTTCTTCACTAAAATACATGTTTAAAAACCCCCATTTTTTTATTGTATTCTTCTTTCAAATAATTCTATAACCTTTGCTATATCTTTACTGGTTTTCGCCTTATTTAAAGCTTCTTTAAATTCACTAATTTGAAGTAAATTAATAAGGTTGAATAAAGCATTTAAATGCTTTTCTTTATCTACGGCATTTATAACACATAAATATTTTATTGGATCAAAAATTCCAGCATTAAATACCACAGGATTTTTCAATCTAATTAAATTAAAGGCTAATCTCATGCTGCCCTCATCAATAGATGAGTGAGGGATTGCAAACCCTTCTGAAATTACAATATACGGACCATTTTCTTCAACATTTCTAATCATGGATTGTATATAATTATTATTTATATATCCTTTGTTTAGTAAATTTTCTGAGGCCTTCTCTATTGCCTGCTGCCATGTATCTGCTTCCACATCTACCTGAATAAACTCCTCGGTTAATAAATTTGAAAGACTCAAAGGTACCTTATTCATTTTGGCAAAATAATTATTCAAGCCTTCATTAATTACATTAAGTAATTCATCATTATTTACTATTGGCTTTATTTTACTAATAATATCTGAATAATCATTTTTAGCAAATTTCACAAAGTTAATACGTCCATAGTCATCAATCATTCTTTTCATTCTTAGAAAATCACTATCAGTTAATTGAGGAGAAATCTTAATATATGGAACATGAATCTCATCTAATTCTACAGTGGAAACAACAAAGTCTACTTCACTGCTCAATGAATCTCTTAATCTGTGCTTAGGTATAACATTTATTATGTTTAAATCAAACCTTTCAAGCAATTTTGACTTTAAAAGCTGGCTTGTTCCAATACCACTATTGCAGATTAAAATTACATTACAAATAGTTGTTTGTGTCTTCATCTTTTCAATGGAAGCACATATATATACAACGATATATGAAATTTCTTCATCAGTAATAGTTCTGTTTATATATTGTGTTAAAATATCAATATTTTCAGTAACAACTTTTCTAATATCGTCATATTTTTCTATAATAACGTTAATCTCGCTATTTTCAATATAATTAGTAAATCCTTCAGTAAATATCCTTTCTAAATGATTAGATAAGCTTTGAAAAAGTTCGTAATCTCTATATAAAGGAAGATTTAAAGACTGTGATACATTCATAATAAATAATCTGGTTATAGTTTGTATCTTTACTATCTCCTTGCTGCCATCAACACTGTTATTTTTTTTCAAATATGTTAGATTAGCAGAAAAGTTTTTCAGATATGCCAGTTCATTTTCATTGTATTCAATGTTAAAGTGCTGACATACAAGTTTATATAACCTATCAATCAATTTGCTATTGGCATCTGTATTTTTTTGCTCATAATCTTTAAGATTTTTACCTAATTTCATTCTAAAAATGGCCATGCTCAAATAGTTTATTAGCATATTAAAAGAATATTCTGTTAGCTGTAATTCGGAATAACCTTCAGCTTCAGATGTCAAGTTTTGAAGGATTATATTTTTTTCTATGGTAATGACTTTTGTATCTCCACTTTTTATATTTTTTGTTCCTTCTTGACGAGAAAATAAGCTATATAAATATTCATACTTCACCAATATACTTACAAACAAACCTCTTATATCAATTTCAGATCCATTAATACGCATGCCAGTGTTTGTCTGTGCATTTATTGAAAGATCATAATGATTTAGAAAATCATTCAGATATTTTAAATCACCTATTACTGTTGAACGGGATACACACATAAATTCAGCCATATTCGACAAAATTATATGTTCAGAGGTATATATAAGTAAAAGAGCTTCTATTACTAACCTTTCATCCCTTGACAATTTATAATCATAAAAACTAAGATTATTAAGTGTCTCATGTATAGATCTATTTGTATTTTTTATAGAAAACCTGTTATCCATTAATTCTAATGAATCAATCCCTTTAGAGCCAAAATATTCATTAATTTCCTGGATATCTGCTTGCACTGTTTTTATGCTGACACCTAAGATTTGTGCTAGTTCCTTAATATCAAACTCATTGGGTCTTTCATATATCATTTTTATAATTTCACAAGTTCTTTTATACATATCTAACACCTACCTTAGTTCTCTTATTCATTTATTTCATTTATTGATATTAATTTATCATAAATTATCAAAATATAAAAGATTAAAACGTTTCCACTCACAAGAAGTAATTTATACTAATTATTATGCTAATTTTGTACTATTTATAAACATTGTTTTTCAGTAAATTTTTAATAGAAATAAAAAAATAAAGCAAACCGTATCTTATGCTACGAATTGCTTTATTTTTATTAATTTAATTATAAAATTAACCTGGCAATTTTAACTGCTTCTTTAGCATCTTTTGCATAATAATCCGCCCCAATGGAATCTGCATATTCTTTATTCAGAACTGCACCCCCAACCATAACTGTACAATTTGGGTGAACCTTTTTCAAAGCTTTTATGATGTCTTCCATATTTTTTACAGTGGTTGTCATCAATGCACTTAACCCTATGAGCTTTATATTATTTTTGATTGCTTCATCTATGATTCTTTCCTTTGGAACATCTTTCCCCAGATCAATTATTTCATACCCATAGTTTTCAAGAAGCACCTTTACAATATTTTTACCGATATCATGTATATCATCTTTTACAGTTGCTAGTATTATTTTTTTACCGCTTGAAATTACATTATTACAATCTTCCATTAATGCCTTATTTATAACCTGAACCGCCATTTTAACTGTTTCTGCACACATAATCAGCTGCGGAAGGAATATCTCCCCCCTATCGTACTTTTCTCCTGCAAAATCAAGGGCAGGTATTATATATTTATTAACAATATCAAGGGGTACTTCTGTATTTAAAAGTTCCGCAGTTACTGCTTTTGCTTCATCCTTTATACCTTTAACAACAATATTAAATAAATCCCGCTGTTTATGTTCACCCTTATTTGAACTAATTTTTTCTCTACCATTATTGAAGAAATCTATATATTGAAATGATGCTTTATCAATATTCCATAGGACTTTTGAGGCTCTTACAGTATTCATCATTTCCTTATCCATTGGATTTACTATTGGCAAATTAAGGCCGCAGCTGAGAGCTGCTGCTAAAAATGTCCTATTAATAATTTCTCTGGCAGGAAGTCCAAAAGAAACATTTGAAACGCCTAGTACTGTTTTTACATCTAGTTTTTCCCTGACTAGTGACAGTGCTTTTAAAGTTTCAACTACTTCTTTTTGCTGGGCAGCAGCTGTAAGGGTAAGGCAGTCAATAAAAATATCTTCCTTCTCTATACCAAAATCCTCAGCTCTTTTTACTATTTTTTCTGCAATTTTAAATCTTTCCTCAGCGCTATTTGGTATTCCCCTTTCGTTTAATGTCAATCCAACTACTGAAGCTCCATACTTTTTAACTAACGGAAGAATTTTATTGATAACGGCATCTTCTCCGTTAACAGAATTTACAATAGCTTTGCCATTATAAACCCTAAGAGCCATTTCTATAGTATTGGGGTTTCTTGAATCAATTTGAAGAGGAGTATCTAATATGGACTGTAATTCTTTAATAACTTTTACCATAGTTTCCGTTTCATTTATTTCGGGCAGTCCAACATTTACATCAAGAATATCAGCTCCCGCCTCCACTTGACTGATACCCTCCCTTAAAACATAATCAATATCATTTTTTTTCAATGCTTCTTTGAATAACTTTTTCCCAGTTGGATTTATTCTCTCTCCTATAATCCTAATATCATCTATAAACACTGTTTTCGTTGGAGTGCACACTGCGCTGAAGTGTGTTTTAGGTAATTTCTTCACAGATATATCTTTTAGCAGGCTGGTGAGATATTTTATATGTTCATTGGTGGTTCCGCAGCATCCTCCAATTATTTTTACACCTTTCTCAGCAAATTTTTTCCCATATTTGGAAAACTCCTCAGGTGATATGTTAAATATAGTTTCACCAAGGCACATACATGGAAGTCCCGCATTTGGCTGAACAATTACAGGAACCTTGGATATTTCTAGTATTTCGTCCAGTATTGGCTCAATTTCCTTAGGTCCAAGAGAGCAATTAACTCCCAAAGCATCCACTCCAAGCCCCTGCAAAACCAAAGTCATTGAGGCAGCATTACATCCCGTAAATGTTCTTTTACCCTGTTCAAAACTCATAGTACAAAATACTGGCAAATTTGAATTTTCCTTAGCAGCTAGTACTGCAGCCTTTGCTTCATAAAGATCCGTCAATGTCTCTATGAGTATTAAATCCACTCCGGATTTTACTCCCTGAAGTACCTGTCTTTTAAAGATTTCGTAGGATCTTTCAAAGCTTAAAGTTCCCATTGGTTCCAACAGCTGTCCAATAGGGCCAATATCAAGAGCGATAAATACATCTTTACCACCCCGGGCTGTTTTAGCAATATTAACTGCTTTATCTATAACCTGCTCTACAGTGAATCCACTATTTTTTAACCTTACTTCGCTGGCTCCAAAGGTATTTGTAGTAATTACTTTTGAACCAGCCTCTATATATTTCTTATGAATTTCAATAATTTTATCACTTTCACTGAAATTTAATACTTCAGGCAGTTCACCTGTCTTAAGCCCCATGCTTTGAAGCATAGTACCCATAGCTCCATCAAAAAATAAAATCTTATTTTTATTGATATAATCCCTAACGTCCACAACTGCCCCTCCTCTTGAAAGCACAATTTGAATAATTGCCGCATGTTAAACATTTATTATCTTCTATTTTATTGAATATATTTGTTATTCCAGCTACAGCAGTAACAGATTTTCTTGGTATCAATATACTGTGATCGGAAGCAGTAAGTCCAATTTTTTTGTCTGCTTCAAGTACAGAAATAAAGTCCTTTTGCATACTTATGGAAAGATCCCCATATCCAGGACTAAATCTTGAGGTTAGAGCTTTTCCCTGCTGATTTATTTTCTCCTCAATTTCTTTGCAAACTTTATCACATATTTCTTCAACAGCTGTAGTGGCACAGGAATCCAATATTACAGCTTTAGTCATATTAGATTTTTCATAATATCTTATCCTCATATCCACAGCACTGCCTAAGGTTACAGCTAAAAAAATGCAGCTATTACAATCTTTCAGATGCCTTCTAATGTTGTCTCCTGTTAACTCCAGTGAACACTCCTTAAGAACTAACTTCTCATTATTTCTTACAATTTTACAGTAAGTGTAAACATACCTATCTACTATCAGGGTTTTCGTTTCCTCAATGCAATCATCAATTAGACCCATAATATTTCCACCTAAAGTTTGACCATTGTATCCCATATATCGTAGAACTTCATTTTTATCTATATTTACGCAACAGCTAATTTTCTCCATAGATATTAAGACTGAATCCCTTCTCTAGAACATATTTTGCATATTCCTTAGCCCCAAATAAAGATAGGTCCCTATAATTTCCGCATTGTTTTTCATTTGCCGCTGGTACTTCCTTTGCATCAAGCACCTTAGAAAGTGCATTCTCAAGAGCTTTTTTAATTACAGAAGTCTCATGATCTCCCCATATTATAAAGTAAAATCCTGTTCTGCATCCCATTGGAGACAAGTCAATAACTCCAGTTAGCTCTCCTCTCAAGTATCCTGCCAGAAGATGCTCAAGAGCATGAAGTGAAGCTGTAGGAATACTTTCTTTATTAGGTTGAGTGAACCTTAAATCATATTTTGTTACTTTATCTCCATTTGGCCCAACCATAGTGGAGCATTTTCTTATGTATGGTGCCGCTACCTTTGTGTGATCCAATTCAAAACTTTCTACTTTTAACATATTTTAATACCTTCCTTTTAAATTATTTGTTTTTTATTTACCGAGTTAATAACTGAACTTATACTTTCAATTATCTTTCTTGCCACATAAGGATTATTCATTGTATAAAGATGAATCCCCCTTACTCCTGTAGAAATTAAGTCCACTATCTGATCCTGAGCATATGCAATACCTGCATCTCTTAAAGCCTCTTTATCGTGCTCATATTTATTCATTATTTTAATAAATTTAGGTGGTATTGTTGCTCCGCACAGTGAAACTATCCTCTCTATCTGCCTCTTATTTATTATCGGCATTATGCCTGCTTGAATAGGTATATTTATTCCATTGTCGTTTGCTTTAACTAAAAAATTATAAAAGTAATTATTATCAAAAAAAAGCTGGGATATAGCATGGCTTGCTCCTGCAGCCACTTTAGCTTTTAAAGCCTTTATATCTTGGTCGAAACTTTCACTTTCAATATGGCCTTCAGGATAACAAGCTGATGATATTCCAAAGTTCTCATGACTATTGATGTAATTAATAAGTTCACAGGCACTATTAAAATCACCGCTGGTTGGAGCATCTTTTGGTATGTCACCCCTTAATGCTAAAATGTTTTCTATGCCTTTTTCCTTTAGCCTTAATAATGTCCTATGAATATCATTTTTACTGGAATTTATACAAGTTAAATGTGCAAGTGCCTCAATACCATACTTATTTTTAACTAGTGATGAAATCTCGCAGGTTCTATTGTTAATAGCATTTCCTCCAGCACCAAATGTGACGCTAATATAATCAGGTTTTAGATCACTTAATTCTTCAAGAGTATTATAAATAGTTTCAATTGGTGAGGTAAGTTTTGGAGGAAATATTTCAAAGGAAAATACAACCTCCTTTTTATTAAATAGTTTCTCTATATGCATTTTGTTAATCTCCTTGTATAAAATTATTTATAGCTATAAATGAAAACAAAAACAAAAAAACCTCTCTACTGAAAGAGGGTTTTAACCTTAATCTTATCTTTCAGCATAAACTGCAGGATTTAGCACCTTGTATGAGAATATATCACACTGGTTGCCGGGCTTCATAGGGCCTTTCCCTCCACCTCTCTTGATAAGAAACCTATTAACTTATTGTAAATATAGTACAATAGTTTATTTTCCATGTCAATAATTATTATTTTTTATAAAGAATATTTGTATAACCTTATATCATTTTTAATACTTATATGTATTCCATATTCTTCTGTCCATTGGGCAAGAAAAACCTTTTTAATATCATTTATTCCCCTGGTTTTCAATTCATTGTTAACCCATGCCATGTCATGATCACATGCTTTTAAATTTTCTAAAATCACTTCACCATCCATAATTAAGTTAATGGGTAACGTGATTTTTATATTATTGCTTTCCTCTGTTTTCAATATGCTTAATGCACCATTAGTTTCAAGAATTGCAAACTTAACATCTTTAATTAAAAAGACATCCTTTTGTCTAAGCAATCCTTGTAATTCATCTAAATCCAGCTTACTCCTTTTTAACTCTATAAAATCAATTTGTCCATTTACAATTATTACAGATGGCTTATCCTCAAAAAAAGCTCTAAGTTTCCTTTTCTTTTGAGTTGCTATCTCAATAAAATATACCAAGAATGTCCACAACCCTAGAGAATATAGTATGTACAACAGATTTACGTCTAAAGAATAAATAGCATTGCCAACTAACTCTCCAAGCACCAATGCTGATATGAAATTAAAAGGAGTTATTTGGCTTATTTGAGTTTTCCCCATAAATTTTGTTAGTATCAATAAGGCAAAAAAACCTAGCAGAAGCTCAATAGTTAAACTAGCCATAAGTTTATATTCCATATACTATCATTCCTCATTTGTCAAAATAATCTATACTTCATATATTATATTTTTGCCCTAAGTTTACACTTTTATTTATTTTTATATTACGTTTTTTTACATTTATAAATATTGTGGCATTATGGAATTATTATTCTCTTTATTTCATCTAAAGTCATAATACATTTTCCATTAATTACTCCGCCATCCTCAACCATTAAATTTATTGTCTCTATGTCTCCCATTACCTTTCCAGCTGCTGTAATATGCAGCAGTCCGCTGCTGACTACGTTGCCATTCAGCAGTCCGCCTATAGTTATATTAGCACCACTGATATTTCCTTTAACACTTCCAGTTTGAGAAATAATTATATCTCCTTTTGTTTCTATATCTCCAATGAACTCCCCATCAATTTTTACTGAACCTGAAGATACAATATTGCCAGTTAAATGTGTTGATTCACCAATTTCAGTTTCTATGTCTGAATTTTGAGCTGCATTATTTTTAAAATTTGAAAACATTATTTTTTTCTCCTTCACTTTACATATTAACATTTTGCAATTGTGTTAAATCAATTTGTACATTTGAATTTATCTTTAGTTTTAATGATTTCATGGCATTTAATTTTTGCTTTTTTGAATTGTTTGCAGTTGAAGAAACATTACTATAGAAATCAGCTCTTATTAAATTACACTTTATCTCTGGGCTATATTCACATATATGAGAACATCTTCTTGAAACCTCAGGTAATTTAAAATAATCTATATTAACAGCTTTATTAAATGGGAAGCTGGTAATTAAATATTTGCTGCTGAATAAAAGTCCCTTATCACTTGCGCTGTCAAACACTACATACTCTATTTTTGTTTTAATTTCACCACTTAAGAATAAGGTTCCATGACTGCCCCTATTAATCAACTTTTCATCAGTTAATATTATATCATTTTTGATTTCTTTTACTTCAAGTGCATCATCGTTGAAATCAATATAACTGTCAACAAAAACATCAAATTGCTTTTTAGCAATAATAATAGGCATTGTAAATTTGCTTTTTTTATGCTCATCCATTATTATATTACATTTGCTGCTGTGTTTGTCTTCTTTATTCTTATTATTAATATTATCTTTACAATTTGCCTTAACTCTATTTAAATTTATATCCCTTTTCAGTAACAAAATCAAGAGAACAGCCATTAATAAAAATTTTACCTTTTTAATAAAGTTCAATTTATAAATTTCACTTCTCATTCTTTCTCCAATTCTCAATTATTTACCTATTGCTTATCTATTATTAATATATGCATAGTGAAAAGTATTGGAAACAATAAAAAAAGGCTTGTATTGCAACATAATTACTATACAAGCCATCATTTGAAACTTATTTAATGTAAAATTTCAGTGAATTTCTATTAACAATGTGGTGCATTATCTTCATTTTTTTGTTCTTTTTCGTTACAGCGTAAGTTTGGTCTATTTTGTATATTAACCTGCTGAACCTGTAAAACTTTTATTCTTAAAAACAAAACTAATTTCTCAGTTATTTTATTAAAAGTTGTAACTCCATCTATCCTAATAGGTTTTCTGTTAATATCAGATTCAAAAATTCTTGCTTGCTCAAGTTCACAAAAGGGTTTTTCTGTGTAATAAACAATTTCTTCAAAGTCTTGTTCACAATTGGATTTACCTTTTAAATGCTTTTCACATTCATTATTATGAAGAACTGTGTCATCAAAGTATTGTATTTTTTTAACTTCACTTCTATATTTAATAATTGGCGATGTATCATATATTACTTCAGTTACGCACCTAAATGGAACTTTAACTGTGGTATGCTTAATTTTACCGCTTACTACATTCTTTTCACAGTATTTAGCCGTTGCATATTCAATATTTTTTTGTATATATCCTTCTAAAAACAATTTTCCGGATAATATATGTCCACATTTGTCTCTTCTGCCAGCTGAAGGCATAAGTCTGCATTGAGTTAAAAATACATCCTTTTTTATTCTTTTTATTTCATAAAAATCATCTTTTAGCTTTATATCTGCTTCCAAATCTATTTGCACATCAGTTTCTGCAAGCACTACTGGAATTTTAGAAACTAATGGTCCTGAAACTCCTTCAGGTTTAATATTTTCACCATTACATAGAGCAATATTTTTAGCTTTTACATTACCGCAAAACTTAGAAGTGCATTCTCTTTGTATCAATTTTTAATCCCCCTTACCTCATATAGGGTATAAAGCAGACAACTCTGCTCTATACCCAAAAGAGTACTGCTATCTAATATTAACTTGTTGAACCTGTAAAACCTTTATTCTTAAGAAAATAACCATTTTTTCTTCTATTTTTTCAAATTCTTTTGTTTCCTCATAGTTAGAATGCTCTTTATTAATATCAGCTTCAAAAATTCTTGCACTTACCAATTCACAGAATGGCTCTTCTGTAAAGTTTATTTCATCTTCAAAATCCTTCTCACATGGAGTTACTCCCATTATAGCCTCTTTACATTTTCCCTCTTTTTCATGGTCTTCCAAAAACTCTATTTCTCTCTGTGTTACTCTAAATCTTATTATTGGTTGTCTTTCAAATTCAACTTCTGTAACACATCGGAATGGAACCTTAACAGTGGTGTGTTGAATATTTCCGCTTACAGCTTCATGTGAAACACATTTTGCAGTGGCAAATTCAATGTTTTTCTGTACAAATCCACTTAAAAACAATTTTCCTGAAATTAATTCTCCAGTTGTTGGATTTCTTCTGCCTGCAGTAGGAATTAATTTACATTGGGTTAAGAAAACATCCTTTTTTATCCTTTTTATTTCAAAAAAGTCTTCCTTTAATTCAATTTTAGCCTCTACATCTATTTGAATATCTTTTTCAGCTAATACTACTGGAATTTTAGCAACTAGTGGTCCATTTACTCCTGTAGGTGTTACTCTTGTACTGTCACACATTGGTACAGTTTCTGCTTTTACCTTTCCGCAAAATACTTCAGGTTTTCCGCAGCTTATATCAGGTCTTTTCTCCAATTTTTATTCCCCCTTTTTTATATAAGGTATAATTTAATTATTATACCTAATACATTGTATGATAAGCTTGTACAATTGACACAAAATAAAGAAAAAAAAGAAGCTTTACGCTTCTTATAATTATTTACTGACAACAGCTATATTTTTGTAACAATAATTAATAATGTCACTTCTTTTTATTATGCCTATAAAAACTTTATTATCATCCACAACAGGAACAAAATTTTGGTTTACTGATAGTGATATTAAATCTTCTATATCAGCATTTATAGAAACTGCCTTATTATGCATCCGTCTTGGAATGTCACTTATAATAATTTTATTTGTGTTATTAAAATTTAAATTTGGTGTATTTTTTAGTTCTCTTAATAAATCTCCTTCAGTTAGCGTACCAACATATTTACCCTCATCATCAATTATAGGAATAGCCGTGTATTTGTGAAAATCCATTTTTTCAAGAGCTTGTCTCATTGTTGAATTTATATACTCAAAAGCGACATCACTCTTTGGTGTAAGGAAAAATGCTATATTCATATTGTATCCCCTTAAAAAATTATTAAAATATGCTTTATTTTATTTCTACAATTTAATTATAAATCCATGGTATTTTATAGTCAAAGTTATAATGATTTATTTTCACATTGTTAATATTTTTACCTCAGCTTATCCCATTCTTCCCTTAAAACTCCATATAAATACATATCATACCTTTTTCCATCCCTATGAATAAATTCACGATATGTTCCTTCCTTTTTATATCCTAAGCTTTCATATAAATTAATAGCACTGCCATTGTATTGAAGTACATTAAGCTGTATTCTGTGAAGATTCAGTTCCTGAAAACCAAATTCCATAGTTAACTTTAATGCTTCTCTTCCAAAACCTGCACCTCTACGTTCTCTGTCACCTATTCCTACAAATATAGTTGCAACTCCGTTATTCCATAGTATTTCCTCAAATCCTGTTACGCCTATTAATGTATTATCTTCTATGGTTCTCACAGCAAAGATATAGCTATTGCTTGAACTTCTTTTATTATTCAACATGCCTAATAACTGGGTTTCTGATTTTGGAAAGGCACTGACCATATCATATAATCTTAAAAAATTAACATCATTATACCAGTTTTCTAAAATCATTAAGTCCTTCTCATTCAGTGAAGTTAATTTTACTCTGTCACCAACTAACAAATTATTTATATACATTTTGCTCTCCTAATTTTAAAAATTATTATTTATCTAAATAAAAACTTTATTAACTATAAATAAAGATGTATTTAGATCATCTTTTGAATATTCTTCTACATAATTCTCATAATAGTTTATTTCTTCAAGTTCACTTTCTGAATTCTGTTCTTCGCATACAGCTCCTAAAGCCATTAGAGCACTATTTCTAATTTCATAAGCCTTGAAGTTATCTGGCTGAATTTTTATAGCTTTCTCACTAAATAAAATTGCTTTTTCAAAATTTTTATCATCGTACATAATCATTGCCATAAGTATGTATGCTCTATAATAATTGTTATTTATCTCCAAACACTTTCGCAGTATATTTAAAGCATATTCACTTTTGTAGGTTTTATATAATAAAAATGCAATATTATAATAGGATCTATAGTCATTATCATTAATTAATACAATCTTAACATAACAACTTAGTGCTTCATGATATCTGTTAAGTTTAATCAGCTGGTCTCCCTTTAGTTTTAAAAGCCTTATAGTATGAAAGTCGTACTGCATGGCTTTATCATAACAGTTTAATGCTTTTTCTCTATTTTCAAAGAAATCTAATATTCTGCCCCCTGCCATATAAGCATATACATAAATTGCATTGTTTAAACAATCTAGTTTCAACACCTTCATACTCTCACCGCACTTTCCCTTACAGAATATTATATTAACTAAATTATTTTTTGTACATACCTTCATATTTAATATTTATTTAATAATTTATTAATATTTATTAAATATTCTACAAATTTATGCTATAACCTTCTAATATAAAGAAAACATAACACTGTAACAGGAAAATTCGTTCGATTTTTTTCGACGCAAATTTACTATTCATACCTTAGTGCTTCAATTGGGTCAAGACTAGCTGCTTTCTTTGCAGGATAAATTCCAAAAAAAATTCCTACAGCTGATGAAAATAATATTGCTCCAATTACCACTTCAGGTGATAACACTGGTGTTATTTTAGCAAATGATCCAATTATATAAGCTCCAATAATTCCAAAGGCCATTCCCATTAATCCTCCTATTAATGAAATAATAATGGATTCTGTTAAAAATTGAAGCAAAATATTTTTTGTAGTAGCCCCAACTGCCTTTCTAATACCTATTTCTCTCGTTCTTTCAGTAACTGAAACAAGCATTATATTCATTACTCCTATGCCTCCAACTATTAATGATATAGCAGCAACAGCTCCTATAAAAGCAGTAAAAATTCCAAGAACTTTATTTACCTGGCCAAGTTGTTTCAGAACATTTTCAGCCTGATAAATATCTCTTTCCCTATTTTCATGTCTATTTTGGAGCATATTCTTAGCTGCATTACCTGCTGATTCGGTATCTTCTTTGGAATTTGCAGTTATAATAATTGTATCAATGGCACTGTCATCAGGATATAGTGTTTGTAAAAATGAGGATGGTATAATTGGAAATGATGGAACATTATCATTACTGCTTCCAAACATATTAAAATCCATTTTATATACTCCTACTATTTTTGCTTTTTTAGGAGAGATATTTGAGCCTATGTTTATACTCATTCCCACCACATCTGCATATCCAAATATTGACTTAGCTGAAGTTTCATCTATTACTGCAACTGGTTTTCCTTCAACATACTCCTGGTTATTAAAAAATCTTCCATATAATATTTCATAATTTTGGCAGTACAGCATATCTTCACTGCCTCCAGTAATTACTGCAGTCTTGGATTTATTTTCAGTACTTACATTTCCTCTCTTTTGTATTTGTGGGGTTGCATATTTAATACTTGATATTTTCTCTTTAATTTGCCTGATATCTTCACTGGTAAAGTAATCGCTTGTATTGGCCTTTTCAGCATTAATTTTAATACTAACATTTGAGGATCCTATTTTTTCAAACTCTCCCGTTATGCTCTTTTGACCACCTTGACCAAGTGATACTATTGTAATAACAGAACTTATACCAATTATTATACCAAGCATTGTAAGAAAAGAACGGAGTTTATTTGACAGAATACTATCTATAGCCATTTTGAAATTTTCAATTAAATTCATATTTTCACCTCTTTTGCTAAAGAATCAGTCTATTCTTTAAATACTCATCAGATATAATTTCGCCATCTCTAAATCTTACTATTCTTTTTGTATACTTTGCTACATCAGGCTCATGCGTAACCATTATTATAGTAGA
The DNA here is from genome assembly GCA_029256485.1 of Clostridiaceae bacterium. The sequence continues at coordinate 8,870 of JAQSXU010000009.1, read as the reverse complement.
TCCTTCATTATTTAAGCCTTGAAATATTTTCATAATTTCCAAAGTTGATTTTGTATCTAAGTTGCCCGTTGGCTCATCTGCCATTATTACCGCTGGTTCATTCACAATAGCCCTGGCAATGGCTACCCTTTGTTTTTGCCCTCCAGATATTTCATTAGGTCTATGCTTAATTCTATCACTAAGTCCTACTTTATCTAACGCAGTTAATGCCTTCTTTCTTCTTTCAGAGGCAGGTATGCCTGCATATACCATTGGTAATTCAACATTTTCCAGTATAGTCATTCTAGGCAATAAATTAAAGGCTTGAAACACAAAACCAATTTCTTTATTTCTTATTAATGCCAATTCATCATCTCTTAAATTTGAAACATCCCTGCTATTTAAAATATAGATACCTGATGTCATCTTATCTAAACATCCTAAAATATTCATAAATGTTGATTTTCCAGAGCCAGACGGTCCCATTATAGATGTGTATTCCCCTTTATCAACTCTAAGGCTTACATTCTTCAAGGCTGTAAAATTTATATCTCCAGTTATATAAGTTTTAATAATATTTTTAACTTCCAGCATTTACTTTGCCCCCTCAGAAGTTTCCGTAACCTTAGTACCATCAGAAATAGCTGCAGTTGGATTCAATATGACTCTGTCTCCGGCTTTTATTCCATCCATAACTTGAACATCTACATCAGATTGCAGCCCAAGTTTAACCTGCCGTTGTTTTGCAATTCCATTTTCATCAATATAAACTAAGTTTTTGCCTGTTTTATCATATTTTATACTTTCTGCAGGGATTTTAAGTACATCTTTTGCATCTCCTAATAATATATCCACATCTGAGTCGAAATCAATTTTTAAATCATCCGCTTTATCAAGCACATCAATTTCTGCAGTTAGAGCAGTATCTGATCCTGAAGCAGAAATCGTCTTTACTGCAGCTGGACTAATAAATGTAACTTTTCCTTTATAAGTTTTATTACCGCTTTTAATTTCAGTTTCCTGACCAACTTTTACTTTTTCAGAATCATATTTTCCAAGTGAAACTACTGCTTTTAAATTATTTAAATCCTGTACAATCACTATTGGTTGTGCTGGATTTCCCACTGCACCTTCAACCGCATTCAAAGTTGTAACTTTTCCATCAATATCTGAAACCACTCCATTTTGTATATTATTTAACTTTGAATTAGCGGAATCCAGTGTAACCTTAGCAAGAGCTATAGAATTATCAAGCTGCTGAAGCTTTTCCTTTGATACCGGCTGTAATTGGCTTCTTTGTGTCTTCAAAGTAGTTAGAATCTGAATATCTGAAGGGTTCTTACTGTTTTGCAAGCTGCTAATTTGACTATCTAAATCCTTTATCTTGTTAGTTATATCATTATTTTGATTTAATGCATCCTGTTTTTGTAATACAGCATTATTGTATTGGATTTGTGCCTGTTGTGCAGATGTATTCATATCCTGCAAGTCATAATTTATTAAAACCTGTCCTTTTTTAACTGCATCTCCAACTTTAACATTTACAGATTTTATTCTCAGCTGGCTGCCATAATATTCTTTGCTGTTTTTTGATTTTATTGTAGCCGTAGTTGATAAAAATGCCTTTACTTCACCTTTTACTGCAGTAGATACTTTTACATTGTTTGACTCTGACCTTTTTTTTGCCAGTAATCTTAAATACACAATTCCCAAAATCACAACTACTGCAAGAACAGCAGCAATTATTTTCTTTTTCATATTACATTCTCCTTTTTACCCTTAATGTTAATAATTAAAATGCACCTGTTATTTATATACACTTAGCCTAAAATAACTATTTTCCCCTTAGACCTTTTTTCTTAATTAACCTGGTTATTACGAGATAAATAATCAAAGATTCAGGTAAATGTAATAGTCCAAATAATCCCCACAACCAGTAGTATTTTTCGCCTATTTTTTTTGCATCTTTAAAAATCCACCAGGCTTGAAGTATAAGTAATGGGGAAAGCGCAATCAGCAGTAATATAATTGTTTTATTATTCATGATGCTGCCCCCCATAATAATTTTTCCCTAGTGCAATTATTATAGTAAATGGCAGGATTAATGCTATAACAAGTTCTACATAAAGTAAATTTGTTATCCCAACAAAATTTCCAATTATGATGGTACTTAATAAAATTAAGGAGCAGGTTAAAATAAAAATAAGGTTTTCCCTTTTATTTTTTCTCTTATTTTTAACTTCTTCACCTTCAGAAATAATTGACATTATATTTATGTCAACATTTTCCCCGCTTTCATTTATTTTGCTCATTAATCCCAGACTCTTTTTAAGCTTCTTTTCATATTCAGAAGTATCTGAATCTGCCACATTCTTATTATGTTTATCGTAGTATTTATCTATAATTTTCATTTCGTAGGAATCTCTTCCCCTTTTCATTATATTAACTTCCTCCTCTCCATTTCATCAATTATATATTTTATACTGTTATGCAGTCTTGATCTAACTGTGCCCACTGGGCATCCTAGAGCATTTGAAATTTCTTCATATTTATATCCATAATAATGCTTTAAAATAAAAACGGCCCTCTTTTCATAAGATAAACTTTTTAAAATATTTATAACATTTTTATACTCATCTTTATTGATTACTTCTTCTTCAACATTTGGTGAGCTGTCCTCAGTTGTTTCATCTATGTACTCCACAAATTTTCTTTTTCTAAGATAATCCCTATAAACATTAGTGGCTATTTTAATCAGCCAGGTTGAAAATTTAGCCTTAGGGGTAAATTTATCTATATTTATTACTGCTTTTAATAGTGTTTCCTGGGAAATATCCTTAGTTAAATCTTCATTACCACACATTTTCATTATATACCCTGTGAGTATTCCATAATTATCTGAAAGCAGTTTGTTAAGAGCACTTTTATTTCCACTCTTAGCCTCTTCAATTAACTGAGCTTCATCCATATTACTCTCCTTCCTATATATTTTAACGTATATTTATTAAAGAAAGTTCATTTTTTATTCTCCTATTGGCAAATAGTTTTGTCAATAAAAAAAGCCCACTTATCTAAAAGCAGGTTTTTTAACTAATTATAAAATACTTCCATCAGTACCAATGATAACTTCTTTATATGGAACAATGGTTTTAGCCTCCAACATGGCAGTTTTAACTGCATTCACAATGCCTCCGCAGCATGGCACTTCCATTCTGACTACCGTGATGCTCTTTAAGTCATTAGATTCAATAATATCTTTTAATTTTTCTTTGTAGTATTCAACATCATCTAGCTTAGGGCACCCAATAACAGTAATACGGTTCTTTATAAACTCCTTATGGAAATCTCCATATGCATATGCTGTGCAGTCAGCCGCCACAAGTAAATCAGCATTTTTTAGGTAGGAAGCCCTTGGATTTATCAACTTTAATTGTACAGGCCACTGCCTAAGCTCAGATAAGCTATCTCCTGATGACTCACTTTCCTTTTGAGTAATTACATTTTTAATGGTGTCCGCTTTTTTTATTGATGCTCTCACAATAGACCTGGCAGCAGTTCCTGGACATCCACATGGTACAACATGCTCTGGTTTCTTTTTTGACTCCATTCTCTTCTTCACTGCCTGTTCATCATAGTCATTGGCATCTCTTTCTATTATTTCTATGGCTCCAACGGGACACCCTGGAAGGCAATCCCCTAATCCATCACAATACTCATCACTAAGAAGCTTTGCTTTACCATTAATGATTTCTATGGCACCTTCATGACAAGCTGCTGCACAAATACCGCAGCCATTGCATTTTTCTTCATCTATTGAAACTATTTTTCTATTCATAATATATTCCTCCATTACTTATAGTGAAACATTACTGAAACTCAGCTTATATATGTGTCAAGATTCTGAATCATCAGCAGTTTTTTAGCATGTATAAGTTAATAGTTGAAGTTGTTTCCCTATATATTGACTTTATATTTATAATATAGTATTATAATCAAAAATAATCTGTAACACAAGTTACATAATATGATTTTTTATAGGAAGTGTAATCATGGATAAAATATCAGATACTTTAATAAACTGCCCTCTCTTTAAAGGAGTATCTAAAGAACAAATTGAGGAACATATGAACTCAATAAAATACCAAACAGTTGTATATAAGAAAAATGATGTTATTGCCATTGAAGGTGATGATGCCTCATCTCTTGGAATTATTATAAGTGGAAGCATTGAAATACAAAAATTATATGCCAGCGGTAAAATCATAACCATTGACAGACTAAGTAGAGGCAAAATATTTGGAGAAGTTATTATTTTTTCTCAAATGGGCAAATATCCTTCAACTATTATTTCCAATGAAAATTCAAAAATTTTATTTATACCAAAATCAGAAATGTTAAAACTATGCAGTATTGATATTCAAATTTTAAATAACTTTATGGCGTTATTATCAAATAAAATTCTTATGTTAAATAAAAAGTTAAGAAATTTATCCTTTGAAACTATCAGGCAAAAGGTTTCTAATTTTATTATGGATGAATACAAAAGGCAAAAAAACAATCCAATAAAATTCACCATTTCAAGGAAAGAAATGGCGGATTATCTTGGCATTCAAAGGCCCTCCCTATCAAGAGAGTTAATTCATATGAAGGAGGAAAATTTAATAGATTTTGATAAACATTATATTAGGATTATAGATTTAGAAGCCTTGGAAGATTATTTATAACTATTTCTTTAAAAACACAATTTGCCCCTGCTGAATCCCCCAAAGCTGTCCCTGCTCTGCAGTGTTGGTAATATTAATATCCGCAGTAATTTTATTATCTATAATTTTTAATGTTACACTGCCTGAATGACCCCATCCATCATCCTGAAAGCTGCATTTTGCTTCATTGTTTAGGAAATTCCCTTTTATAACTGCTCTTGCAGTATATTTGCCTCCGTCACTGATGGAGCTTATAGTTCCCTGAAAGCTGCTGCCCTGTACGTTTTCTATAGTAAATGAAGTGCCTCCATGCTCATTAAAAGTATTGAAAAATTTTTCTCCTATCCACTGCCCTTTTATTGCCTCTAACCCATCTTTGCTCATATCTGCATTGCCAGGTTTAATATTATTAATATCTTTTAATTTATTACCAATAGTTTCTATAAAATCAGTGCCTAATCTATTATTCATTGATATTTTCATCTCTTTGTTAACTTCTTTTACTGAAATCTGACCTTCTTCATCAGAAACAATTTGCTCTTTAGTTGTATCAAAGCTTAATTTTAATTTTGCATTGTAGGTATATCCTACTGTACCATCATCATAAGAAGTATATTTTTTCATTGTTATATTGGTTACATTGATGCTGCACCTGCCTCTAACTGCATACTCTATTGCTATATAACTCATTCTATTTGCAGTAAAGTCTTTAAATCCATCTTCTGTCATCATATTTTTAAATTCCTTTGTTCTTGAATCATTTGGATACTCTAAGACTAAAGTATTAATATAATTTTCTCCCTTCTTATAATCATCAACCTGATAAAATTCAGTAAGGAATTTTGATATTAGTTTTTTAGCTTCTGCATCACTTTTTTCTTTACTGCCACATGATGGAAATAGCATAACAATTATAAGCATCAATGCTAATATACTATATTTGTGATTTAACCTTCTCATTTTCTCCCCACCCTATTAATTTATTGTTGTTTATCTATATTCAAATTCAAGAATATAGTCTGATGAATTAATTTTCATTTTACTATCCAGATAAGAAAAGGATAATAAGAGCTTTGTACCTGATTTACTCCAAACTACATTGCAGTTGTATATTTTATCAATATTAAATATGTTCAAATTTGAAGTAATATTGCCATTTTTTATGGTTCCTACATATATAGGTGCATTTCGTTTTTCATCTATTCTCCCATAGATTATTTTGCTTTTATCATCTGAAAGTTTAAAATACGCTATATTCCCTTTTGCAAATGGCTCCTTATTCTTAGTATTTATATTTAATTTGTATATTCCTCCGTTATTATCATCCCTTACTGAAAACAAAATGTTATTATCATCCAAACATTGGAATTGCCCAATATTCCCTTTTATTAATAGTACTGGTTCAGCTTTTTCAACATTTAATGGTATATAGTAAACGCTGCTTTCATAATTTGACGATATTTTTATTGTTTGTATAAAAACCTTGTCACCATTTTTAGATACCTCTGCATTTGAAATTGAACCTAAATTTTTAAGTTTATCATAATCCATTATTTTTTTTACTTGTTTACTTTTCATATCATAAGCCTCAAGTGTTGTGCTAGCTCTAATAAATGAGTCTTCATCTGGCATCCAGCACAAAAACCTGTATTGGAATGAATCAATGAACCCACTGATTCCGGTTTTTACATTGTATAAATATTTTCCTTGCTTCTGTATAATTTCATAAGGGATACTTTTATCTTCATAGTCAATATATGATTTATCGTATAATATTTTTTCTCTGCTTGGTGAAATAGCTGTGACAGATTCGGAGTAATCTTCTGTTGGATCTATTTTTTTAAATGTATTGTTATAAATATTAAATATATTTAGTTGTCCATGTTTACTTAAAGTATTTTGAGATGTAACATGGCTGCTTTCAGAATTTAGCATTGAGCAGATTAAATTTGAATCATCTATCCAAAGAGCATTTCCAAATGAACCTTGAAATTCTAACTGCCTAGTGTTTAATAATGATACATAATCATTTTTCCTGCTGTCGCCATTGAGATTTCTATTAAAATTATTGCTATCAATCGTTACCGCCTTATTGCCGTTTTGGTAAGGAAACTTTTCTATTAGCAATAATAAAACTATCAATATTGCTGGAATTATAAATTTTAATATTATAATTTTATTTTTACCTGGCACAATACTGCACCTCTCTTTATTATTTGTTATTATAATATAATAATAATCTGCAGATATTTCAGAGTTTATATCACTTGTATCAAAATTGTAACATTTATTTAATTTCAGTGAAATTTATATAAACAGAAAATCTGCCTTTTAATAGATTTTCTATTTTTATGATACCATTATGCTTTTCAACAATAGCTTTAACAATGGATAATCCTAGTCCACTGCTTCCTTTTTCTCTTACTTTATGATTATCCATGGAATCACATAAGTTATCTACTTTAATGCTTATGCCATTATTATTTCTTACTGCTGTTATATTTACATCGGAATTCACCCTGGCATATTTTATTGAATTATCTAAAAGATTAATAAATAATTCCTTTATTTTATCTTCATCTCCAAGGATATATAATCCACGTTGTATTTTAGGAATTATAACAATATTATATTTTTCAGCTCTTAACTTCATTTCCTCACATAAATTAATTATTATTTTTGACAGGTTGATTTTTATTAAGTTATATTTAAAATCAATATTGGACAGCTTTGAAATTTCTAATAGTTCGATTACCATTTTATTCAACCTTTTGCTCTCCAGTATTATGTGGTTTATTCCTTTATTAAAAAAGTCCTCATCATTAAACCCATTATCTTTAATAATTTCCGCATATCCTAATATAGTTGTTAATGGAGTTTTAAATTCATGAGTAACATTATCAAAAAATACCTTTCTATTACTTTCTAATTCTTTTATAGTGTCTCTTTCCTGTTTTATTGTTTCAATTTGATCATTTATTTTATTAATCATTGTATTAAAACTTTCTCCAAGTTGTCCAATCTCATCATTTGACTTTAAATTAAATTTTTCATTCAAATTTCCTAAGGATGCATTTTTAGATAATAAGGTAAGCTGTAAAATAGGCTTTGTAATATGATTGGATAAGATAAAAGAGACAATAAATAACACTATAATTATTACTATTAAAGACATTTTTATAAGCTTAAGTATATTTTCACCTGATGCGATCAACTCTGTATAATCCCTTGAGTACCTCACATACCCTATGTCACTGTTATTTAAGGAAATGGGATAAGATAAATTTACAATTGATTTATTCCCAATTTTATTAATTACATAGGATGTCTGCCCCTGTTTTGCTTTTAAAAGATCTGAATTACTTCCTAAAATGGCTCCATTTTCTATAGAAGTTTCGCTTAATAAAACACCTTTTATAGAATAAAGTTCTACTTTGCTTTCCATTTTATAGCTAAGATCCTTAGCAAGTATAGATGCCTGACTTTCAAAATTTACTTTATCCGGAAATATATTTTTTAATATAAAATACTGATTTATATATGTATCGATGTTTTTCCTTGTTTCCGTCATTTCTCTTTTTATAATATTTTCATTGCTGTTATTAATTATTTCATTTGTAAAGTAATATAAAGTTAAAATAGATGAGAGAAAAACTAGAGTAAAACTTATTAAAACTTTATGCTTAATTGATATTTTCACTCCAATCACACTCCATGTAATTTTAAATAAGCTTATATCCCACAGAAAAAACTGTTTCAATAATGGAATTACTTTTATTTAAATCCAGCTTTCTTCTTATTCTTTGTATGTGTATATCCACTGTTCTTGTATCTCCGGCATACTCAAATCCCCAAACCTTGTCCAGAAGCTGCTCCCTTGTAAACACCCTTCCCCTGTTATCCGCAAGAAATGCCAGTAAATCAAATTCCTTATGAGTAAATTCAATGATTTCTCCATCTTTAGTAACACTTCTTTCATCCATGTTGATTTCAATGTTTTTTCCAATTTTAATAATTTTGCAGCTGTGGCTTCTGGCATTGGTTAGATCTATTCTTCTAAACACAGCTTTAATCCTGGCTATACTCTCCCTCATATCAAAAGGTTTTGTTATATAATCATCCGCTCCTAGTTCTATACCTAATATTTTGTCATTTATATCATTTTTAGCAGTAAGTATTATTATTGGT
>JAQSXU010000086.1 GCA_029256485.1 Clostridiaceae bacterium | reverse complement strand
TGCAGCTATTACCATGGCAAGCTCAGCAGGACAGCTTCAGTTAAATGCATTTACCCCTTTAATAGCAGACAGCCTTCTTGAATCATTGGAGCTTTTAGACAAGGCAGTTATAATATTCAAGGAAAAATGCATTGATGGTATTGAGATAGATGACAAAAAATGCAGAGAAAATCTTGAAAAATCAAGTTCCCTGGTTACCGCTTTGGTTCACCACATTGGTTATGATAGAGCTGGTGAAATAGCAAGAAAAGCTTTAGCGGAAGGCAAAACCATAAGGAAAGTCCTTAATGAGGAAAATATTTTTTCAAAAGAAAAAATTGATGAGATATTAAATCCCTATGGGCTAACAACACCTGGAATACCAGGAAAGTGATTATAATAAAACTATAATGTAAATTTTACATTGGATATGGAGGAAAATATGAGTCTAAATGAAACACCACGTTCAGAGAGAACACATATAGCACTTTTTGGAAGAAGAAATGCTGGAAAGTCTAGTATAATAAATGCTATTACAGGTCAGGAAATAGCCATAGTTTCAGAAGTAAAAGGAACCACCACGGATCCAGTTTATAAATCCATAGAAATACTGCCTATAGGTCCCTGTGTTGTAATTGATACAGCCGGACTGGACGATGTGGGTGAACTTGGAGAGCTTAGAAAGAAAAAGACACTAGAAGTTTTAAATAAAACTAACATAGCACTAATAGTTGTGGATGCTTTATTAGGAGTCACTGAATATGATAAATCCATAATTCAGCAGGTTAAGGAAAAGAAAATACCAGCTATTTTAGTTTTAAATAAAATAGATGAAATAAATTTGGATAATGATCACATAGAAAATTTAAGCAAGGAATTTCAAATTACTGTAGCTGCGGTGTCAGCAGCTAAAAATCAAGGCATTAAGGAGCTTAAGGATAAGATAATTTCCATCCTTCCAGATACTGAGGATAAATTTAAAATAGTTGGAGATTTAATAAGCCCAGGAGACTTTGTGGTTTTAGTTACACCAATAGATAAGGCAGCACCAAAGGGAAGACTTATCCTTCCACAGCAGCAAACCATAAGGGACATTCTTGAAAGTGATGCCATGGCAGTGGTAACAAAGGAATATGAATTAAGAGAGACCTTGGAAAACCTGGGTAAAAAGCCTAAAATGGTTATAACTGATTCACAGGTTTTTCTAAAGGTGGCAGCAGACACTCCTAAGGATATTATGATGACATCTTTCTCAATTTTATTTGCTAGGTACAAAGGAGATTTAGTTGAGCTTGTTAAAGGTGTGAAGGCAGTTAAAAAATTAAAAGATGGAGATAAAATACTCATAGCAGAGGGCTGCACTCATCATAGACAGTCTGATGATATCGGAAAAGTTAAAATACCAAGATGGATAAGACAAATTACAGGTAAAAATGTGGAGTTTGAGTTTACATCAGGAGTTACATTTACAGAAAACGTTAAGAAGTATGCCTTAATTGTCCACTGCGGCGGATGCATGCTGAATAGGACTGCCATGTTATCAAGAATTAGTGACACTAAGGAATTTAATGTGCCAATAGTTAACTACGGAATGCTGATTGCCTATGTTCAGGGTATCCTGGATAGAGCACTGGAACCATTCCCATTGGCAAAATTAATATGGGATGAGGAATAATCTGATTTCGTCATATAGTATAACCTAATATCAATACTGACCTTTTCAAATGTAGTATATTAGAAAAAATCACAGAATATAAATATTAATATACTATAAAACGGGGGTTAGTGATGAGGGATTATGTGAGACTAGTCTGGAATATTTTGAAGTATGCACTAACATACTTAATCTTTCAAGTAGTAATAGGAGTTATATCCAGCATTTTTATTATTGCCAGATATGGAATTAACTCAGCCCAAAAAATATACAATGAAAATATATTTTTAATTACCTTAATAGCAGCTATTGCCTCTATTTTGATATATTCTGCATTTTTAAGAAAAGGTGGAGAAAATTTAATACAAAGGTGTGTATTTAAAAAAATATCGTTTAAGAGTACAGTATTAATTTTGCTGTGCGGAATAGGATTTTCAGCTCTTACCCTAGAATTTATACAAATAGTCAGTGGCAAATTTCAAAGTTATAGGAATGTATCAAACACCATAATGATGGGCACCAATTCCATCATTGGAATTGCTTGTGTAATATTACTTCTGCCGATGTTTGAAGAAATTTTGTTTAGGGGATTAATTTTTAATGAGCTGAGAAGAAGACTAAATGTTACAGTGAGTATAATAATTCAGGCAATAATATTTGGAGCTTTTCATGGTAATATAGTGCAGGGACTCTATGCATTTATGTTAGGCTTAGCATTAGCAGCAGTTTATGTATGGACAAAATCCTTGTGGTCAAATATAATTTTTCATGTTAGTTTTAACTTCATGGGAAGTATTGGGTCAGTGCTTTTTTACTATGTTATGAGTAAACATATGATAATTTATGGTCTGATTTCCTCTATCATAATAATAGCATCCTTAATAGCTATTTATAAAAATAATAAAGCAAAACCATTACAGCAGATTTAAAAAGTAGGGGACGGTTAATTAGAAATTTTAAATTAAATAAAAAAATATGAACCAATAATGCCTTCATTTCATATTATGTATAATAATAATGCTTTGGAGGTTTTTGTTTTGTTTTATTGCTACACATATGCAAATAATTACAAATGTATTTTAAGAGAGCTGTCTTTGTGGTCTGACATTTCAAGTGATCATCCTATATTCATTAAAACCGTGGCTAAGCTTACTAATAAAAATTTACCAAAGAACATAATTAATGGTTTAAATGAAATTAACAAAGAGTTTTCTGCTCTTAATGAAAAAGTAAATTTACTTAACAATGAGCACAATTTTAATATTCAAGCTTTACACATGGAAATCAAAAAATTAATAAATGAATTTTTACGTAATGATGAAAAGTTTCTCAAATTACTTCCAGAAGTTAAGTCGTACGGGAAAGAGGATAAAGTATGGCAGGTATTGCTGAACCATATAACACATGAACAAAGATTTATGTTTGAACTTTTTACCAATTTAATTTCTCAATTATAAATCCAAATTATAGATACTGGGAAGTTCAATTTAGGAGAGACAAATATGATTGATAAAATTATCCTCATTGTACTAATAGTTGCATCTATATTTGCTAAAAATAAATCTATGATTGTAGCAGCTGCAATAGTTCTTTTATTTTCAATAATAAACAACAACAATATAATAAAGTTTTCAAGAAAATATTTTCTTGACTTAGGCATGATGTTTTTAATGATATGGACACTTGTCCCTATTATTGATAAAGAAAGCCAGTCTTCGGTTATGAATTTAAAAAATTTGATAAATATAAATGGTATTGTATCACTAATTAGCGGGATACTTGTGGTAGTTATTGCTTCAAAGGGCGTTAAGTTTTTAAATGGAAATACATCGGTTATGGGTGGAGTAGTAACTGGATCAATTGTTGGGATTACTTTTCTATCAGGTGTTCCTGTAGGACCGTTAATTGCATCCGGCATAGCTTACCTAGTAGTTAAACTTTTGGAGAGGATAATATAAGAGGGACGGTTAATTAGAAAGTTATATTTTATTTTGTAAAATTGTTAAATGAACATAATTAAAATAGTGACGGAATTAGTATTATATATACTAATTCCGTCACTATTTTAATAATTAATAGTTTTCAACAAATACTTCAAAATATGACTGAGGATGTGCACATGCTGGGCATTCTTTTGGTGGTGTAGTTCCTTCGTAGATATATCCACAATTTGAGCACTTCCAAAGAACTGGAGATTCTTTTGTAAATACAGAGTTTGTTTCTATATTATTTTTAAGTTTATTATATCTTGCTTCATGCTTTGCCTCTACTTTAGCAATATTTCTAAAAACGGCAGCAACTATTGGGAAACCTTCTTTATCTGCAACATCAGCAAATGTAGGGTAAAGGCTTGTCCATTCTTCATTTTCTCCCTTAGCTGCAGCTTCTAGATTCCACTTAGTATCACCAAGTGCAACTGGATAAGAAGCATTAATTTCAACAGCTTCTCCGTTCATACTTTCATTTAATAATTTAAAAAATCTTTTTGCATGCTCTTTTTCATTATCAGCTGTTTCAGTAAAGATATTAGAGATTTGAATATAACCTTCTTTTTTAGCCTGGGAAGCATAGTATGTATACCTGTTTCTGGCTTGAGACTCACCAGCAAATGCTTTTAATAGATTTTCTGCTGTTTTTGTTCCTTTCAAAGTTTTCATATATAAAACCTCCTTAAAATTTAAAAATTTGACTTTTAAGTATAATTAGATTATATCACTAAAATGAAAAATAAACAATAATAATTATTAATTAGTTTTCTTTAGTATTGAATATGATATAAAATATAGGGACGGTTAATATAAATTTTATTCGTTTAATGTTTTAATTTTGGATTAAAATATAAAAAATCTTTAGTTTTTATACAAAATAAAGAATCATATGATAAAATATATAATAGTAAAAATGCTAAGGAGGTTTAACTATGGTTAATATTGCGAATTTAAGTGCTATTAATTTAATGGAGACCGTAATAAGAATGTTTGCATATTTATCTGTTGTTGCAGTTTGTTTTAAGGGAGTTCAGGCATTAAATATATATATAAATAAAAATTCAAGACAATAAAAAAGGTGTATTTAATAATAAAGGAATATAAAACAACTTGGTGGCAATAATATCCATATAATCAAATTATATTGGAGGTTATTACATTGCCAAGAATAGCAAGAATAAAGAATTCTGATTCAGTATTTCACATTATGTGCAGAAGTATAAGTGAGGTAAGTTTATACAGGGACAGGGCTGATAAAATTAAATATCTTACGTTATTAAAGGAATACCAAACTGTCTTTTCATATAAAATTTATGCATACTGTTTAATGAACAGCCATAATCATATTTTAATTGATGCTAATGGTGCTGACATTTCAAAGGTTTTTCATGGAATAAATCTAAAATATGCTCGTTATTATAACAAAAAGTATAAAAGACATGGCCATTTGTTTCAAGATAGGTTTAAAAGCAAAATAGTAGATGAAAGTTCTTATTTAATTCAACTTTCTGGATATATTCATGCTAATCCATTGTCAATGAAAAAATATAAGAAAAGTGTAGAAAAGTACGAATTTTCAAGTCTTGGAGCGTACTTAGGAATAAATGATGATAAATTTAATTTAATTGATAAGAATTTTATAATGAGCCAGTTCAGCCAAGATGAGGCCAGCGCTAAATCAAGATATTTGGCATTTATTAAAAGATGCACTGATAATAATATAAGCTGTGATATTGAATTTAAATTTGAAGGAACTAAATATGTAAGCGGAAGAAAAGTAATAACAAGGTCTTTCACCGTAGAAAATATAATTAGCTTTTTAGAGAAAAAATATAGTATATCTTCTAGTATTTTAAAATTAAAAAATAATAGGAAAGCTACAGAAAATAGGGCAATATTTATTTTATTAATGAGAAATTTATGTGATTATAAATATAATAAAATATGTGAGATTATAGGTAATATAACACAGTCAAGAGTATCATCATTATGTAGTCTTGGAGCAGATTTGGTAATGAAAAAAGGAAAGTATAATAGTTTGATAAAAGACTTTTTAAATGAAAGTTTAGCGTAAAAAATTTACATATTTTTGAAAAACAAATGGTTTGAGTAAAGTATTATATTTATTTTAACCAATAAAAGAGGACAACCAATATAATTTTGTTTATAATTTAGTTTAAAACACAGTTAGTAAATCAAAGAAAGATAGATTAGTAGATTTAAAAAACGTCTGTATTTGTTATGTACAGACGTTTTTAGCATTGTCAAAGTATACTAATCAATTAAATTGGAGTCAATAATGATAAAAACTTGTTAGCATGAATTAAGAAACACTGGAGAAAATAATTATGAAAAATATGATTATAAATATTTAAAACTATTATTGAGCAAAAGGAGTACTGATATGAAACTACATAGGTTTTTTTTTAGAGCAATATTACTTGTTTTTATATTGTTTTTTATCAATGGAACGAAGGCATATGCAATTAGTATTGAAGAAAAAGCAGAAGTCAAAAATAAATATAATATTTTAATAGATATCTCTGAATTTGATCTATATTTAATAGATAAGAGCACTAATAAAGTTGTAAAAGTATATCCTATAGCAGGAGGCAAGCCATCTACTCCATCACCATTTGGAACATGGAGGATTGTTTCAAAGGCTGAAAATTGGGGAGCTGGCTTTGGAACCAGATGGATGCAGCTAGGTGTTCCTTGGGGCACATATGGCATCCATGGCACTAATAAACCGTTAACTATTAATAATCCCGATTCGCTTGGATGTATTAGGATGTTTAATTCTGATATAGAAGAATTATATGGACTCGTTAACTGTGGAACAGAGGTGGTAATTTATGGAGGACCTTATGGGCTTCATAGCAACGTTTTTAGGACATTAGCACCAGGAGATAAAGGAGGCGACGTGTTTGAAGTCCAAAGAAGATTGAGTGATAGAGGATATTATTCGGGAAAACTTGATGGAATTTATGGAGAGAGTATGAAAAAATCAGTAATTAAATTTAAAAAAGATAATAAATTGAAATTCACTCATTATCTTGACAAAGAATTTTATAATGCATTACAAATGATACCTTTTGACTAAATAAAATAGATACTTATTATCATAAATCAAACAAGAGCTCATTTATAATATGACAAAGGTAAAAAATGATAAGAGGCTATGTCCCAGGATGATGATTTTTAAATCATTTTGAGGCAGCCTCTTTTTTGACATAGTCAAGCGTTACTGCTTAAGTTATATAAAAATTAAATAAGAGTTGATAATGATAAAATTTTGTTAACCGTCCCTAATTATTTGCTTAAATCAGTCTTTGGCATTACAAATAAATGAGGCTGCTGTAAATGGAACTCCAGAAGCACTCACTGGATATATTGCTTAATCTGATCTGCATAGTAAGCATCTAAGCCAGCAGCTTTGATTTCTTTAACACTTGCGCCTTGTACCAATTGATGCACAATTGCACCAACAATTTTCAAATAAGCAAGTTCTTCTGTTCCATAATGTCATCAACAATAATTATATAATATCCAGAATTATTTTTATTATATTATATTATAAAAAAATTGTTTTAGTGAGTTGCTTAAAAAGGCGCTATATGAAAATAAAAAATAGTAAATACATTAGAATAATTAATTTATATATGAGTTATCCTATTTATATGTTAGATAAATAAATTACTTTTAAACTCATAAAAACTAAGATAATAGATAGGAGTAATGTTAATGAACGAAGGACTTGTAGCATTTATAAGATCGATTATTGCTTTTTTTTTATTATTAATATATGCACGTTTTTTAGGTAAAAAGCAAATAAGCCAGCTTACTCTTTTTGATTATGTGCTAGGAATTACTATTGGATCAATGGCTGCTTCTTTATCAACAGATTTATCGAGTAGAATGTGGCCGCATTGGGTTGCGTTGACTACTTGGACGGCAGCTGGCTTAGCTGTTGATTTGCTGACAACTAAATCAAAGTTTGCTGCAAAATGTATAGAAGGAGAACCAACAATAATAATAATGAATGGTATTATTTTAGAAGATAATATGCGTAAATTAAGATATAATGCCACAAACTTACTTCAGCAATTGAGAAGTAAAGATATATTTGATTTAAGTGAAGTTCACTTTGCAGTCTTAGAACCAAATGGTGAGCTTTCTGTCTTAAAAAAACCCGAGCTACAACCGGTTACACCTAAAAATATGAACATTCCTGTGCCTAAAACAGGATTAGGAATAGAATTAATTTATGATGGCATAGTAGTAGATCTAAATTTAAAACAAATAAATCGTGATCGTTATTGGTTAATGTCTGAACTTAAGAAATTTGGAGTAAAGGACCCTTCAGAAGTATTTCTTGCGACCTATGAGGCCTCAGGTTCTTTATACGTAGACAAATACAAGGATAAGATAAAAAAGCCTATAGTTGTGGGAGATTTTAAAGGGCCATATTAGCATTTAAATTTGTATGAAATAGTCAGCATATTATACTACAAGAATTATGAATGGAGGAATAATGATGAGAAAATTCTTTGTTATATTTACTCCTATAGCTATAATAGCAATTTCGATGATAATTGCGCTTAGTGGTACATTTCTTAAAAAACCTCGGGGAGAGTGGGATAATGTTCCAAAGCATATCGAAACAACCACAAAAGCAATAATGTCAGATGACTGGACATTAGCGGAACAAAATGAGAGCAAACTAGAAACAGCCTGGAAAACTGTTATTAAACGGATTCAATTTAGTGGCGAAAGAGATGAAATGCATGCCTTAACTGTAAGTATTTTTCGACTTAAAGCTTCTATCACTTCTAAAGACAAATCTTCAGCTTTAATGGAATTAAGTGAAGCCAAAGAACATTGGGATGGGTTATGTAAATAGCAAGTACCAAGTTTTTAGTGCATACTTCAAAAATAGCCAGATGACTGAAGGAAGTTTTAAATAAATATTATCAACATTTGTTTAAAACTAACCTAATAAAAAGAGGAGCATATAATATTTTCTCCTCTTTTGTGTCTTAATAAAAATAATTTAATGTTGCTTATATTGAGGTTCTTGTTGCTCAATATATCTTTGCCTTTCTGTTAGCATTTTTAGTGCACTATCGAGATTTTGAGTTATTTGCTGAAAATCTTGTTTTGCTTTCTTATCCTCTGTTTCTAGAGCAAAAGTTTTCATTGTTGCAGCAGCACTTTGTATGCCTGCAATAGCTTGCTGCATCTGTGTTCCTACTGTCATAATTCTCACCTCCTTTCGAGCATTCTTCCAATGCACAGCTATAATTGATTAGTGAATGATTTTATATTTCTATTGATACCGCGTGGGCAATACAAGGTATGCTTTCTTTCTGCTGGTAGGATAAAGGTGATAATAGTGCACCTGTTGCAACAATTAGTATTTTCTTTAATTCTCCTTTCAGCATACGTTTAAGAAAATGTCCATAAGTAACGGTAGCTGAACAAGCACATCCACTTCCACCAGCCATCACAGGCTGGGTTCCCTTATATATCAATAGTCCACAGTCTGTAAATATTTCTTTTGGAATTTTAAGTCCATGCTTTTTTAAAAGTTCGCTGGCAATTTCGTGTCCAACGCTTCCTAAATCTCCAGTTGCAATAATATCATAATAAGATGGTTCTATATTTAAATCTCTAAAATGAGCTTCTATTGTATCTACTGCTGCCGGTGCCATTGCTGCTCCCATATTAAAAGGATCCGTAAGTCCCATATCTATTACTTTGCCAATAGTTGCTGAAACAACTCTTGGACCTGTACCTTTTTGAGCTATCAAACCTGCCCCGGCTCCCGTTACTGTCCACTGAGCCGTTGGAGGTTTTTGACCTCCATACTCTGTAGGATACCTGTATAGTTTTTCTGCCGCCATATTATGGCTGGAGGCAGCTGCTATTGCGTAGTTTGCACAATTGCTGTCAACTAATTGAGAAGCCAGTGCAAGACCTTCCATAGCACTTGAGCAAGCACCATAAATACCTAAGTAAGGTATGCCAAGAGTACGGGCAGCAAAGCTGCTTGATATAATTTGATTCATTAAGTCTCCGCTGATAAAAAATTGAATATCCTCTTTTTTTATGTTCGCTTTGTTAATTGCTGTTTCACATGCTTGTTCTATCATTTTTTTTTCTGCTTTTTCAAAGCTGTCCTGACCCAACCAAGTATCTTCATGCAGAACATCAAAATCATCAGCTAATGCGCCTTTAGCTTCAAATGGTCCACCTACTGCAGCAGAGGCTATAATTACTGGTTTAGAGTTAAAAATCCATGTTTGATGACCTTTGAGCATTTACATACCACCTAACCACTTTATAGTTATTTTTACTAGTGCAACAACAAAGGCTGAAAAGACCCCATAAGTTATTACCGGCCCAGAAATTTTAAACATATTTCCTCCTACACCCAGTACATATCCTTCAGTTTTATATTCTATTGCAGCAGACGCCATGGTATTTGCAAAGCCTGTAACTGGAATAGCAGTACCTGCCCCTGCCCATTGTGCAAAATGATCAAAGACTCCAAAAGCAGTAAGTAAAACTGCTATTATAATTAAAACTGCTGTGGCAGGATCTCCTGCAGTCTTCTCTGTAAAGTTAAAATATTTCATGAAAAACCACTGCAGTAATTGACCAACTGCACATATAAAACCCCCAACCCAAAATGCTCTCATACAATTTTTTAAAACATGCCGCTTAGGTTCTATATCCTTTGCAAAATCCTGATATTCCTGCTGAGTGGGAGTCAGCTTTTTCTTTTTCTTATTTGACATCACACTACCACCTTTTAGCGTAATAAATACGCTTCTAATTTATCCATGATTTTTTTCAGTTTTCTGGCATTCACAGAATACATATTTTTAACTTTAGGATCATCACTTTCTAATGAAAAAGCTAGAAGATCGGCTTGGCATTTTGAAATACTTGCATACAGCAGCTCTTTTACCTGAGGTTTATTAACTTGAATGGCATCATCAAATAGGTCAATAAACAAATCACCTGAAGAATCTACTTGACCAATAAAAACATTATCACCGCTTATTCCAACCTTTGACAGTTCGGCATTTAGCCATTCCCGATTTAATCCTCTAGTTGACAGAGGTTCATCAAGAATGTTTCCATCTAATATTATAGTTTGAGGCTCAGACAACGGAGCAACTTTCCTTTGTAAGTCATGCGGTGTAATGGGCTTTTTATCTGACTTTAGTAAAACATTTATCTCGCCAGTGGTTTCCATAACAGCAAACTCAACATCTGCTAAATTGAAAGCATTTCTTGATCGTAATTCTCTTAATAGTTCTTCACCGGTAAATCTTACTTCCTTTAAATGCTCTTCCATAACTTTACCATCTTTAATTAATACTGTTTCTTTTCCATTAATAAAGTCATGGAACCACTTACTTTTTAACGAGAGATAATCCAAAATAAAAGTTAATATAATCCAAGCTACCAAAGCAATGGAACAAAAGACTATATTTGTTGTTAAACCTAATAAAACAAGAGAAATAATAATAGAAATTACAATATAACTTACAAATTTAAATGGCGTTGCTCTTGATATACTTCCTTTACCAATAAGTCTTACTATTGCTAGTGCTACAAAAAATAAAATTATGGTCCTTAACAGCACTATAATCCAATTTTGCATGAATTTTTTCTTCCTTAGTTACCCTTATATTGGGGTTCTTCAAATTCTATTATTTTTATTCTATATTCTAAATCCTGAATAACTGATTCTGCTGTTTTCAGAGCCTTCTTATAGACCATTCTTTCTTCTTCATTTGCACTTTGCAGGGAATATAACCTTAATGTGCTTTCTACGCCTTTTAAATTTGCTAATGTTTGCTTTACTTTAGAGCCAACTGTCATTTCCTTCTCCCTCCATATCTGAACATTAACCTTTAGGCTTAAATATCAATGCTGCAATGAATGCAAAGATTATAGCAGATGAAATTCCAGCGCTGGTTACTTTGAATATTCCTGTCAGAATCCCTATTACACCTGTTTGCTCTGCCTCAGATAATGCGCCCTTAACCAGAGCATTACCGAAGTTGCTTATGGGTACTGAAGCGCCTGCACCTGCAAACTTAACAAGAGGTTCATATAATCCAAAACCGCCTAGAATAGCTCCGATTACTACGAAAGTACATGTAGTGTGTGCAGGCGTAAGTTTAAATACATCCATCATTAATTGTCCTATAACGCATATTCCTCCACCAACAATGAATGCCCATAGTAACTTTCCCATTGCAGTGAATCTACCTCCTTTCATTTCAACCTCACAGTATTAATATTCTATAAACTATAAACATTTTTAGTAAAATTATAAATAGTAACATAATGTAGATTTACCATTAGCATTTAATATTATTCATCAATAAATTTTTTTTTCAAAATGCTTTATGGATAAATTTACATTGTATGACTTCTTGCATATCAGGCATATTAAATAGCGTAAGGAACATAACGGTTGAGCAAAGACTTATATATGCTTCTGTAAAGGGGTATATATGGGTCAACCTAAGATTATATATAGGTCAAAAGGCTTATGTATAGCCGGAGGGAAGATCTCATAGGGTAAGGAAAGGTTTTATTATGGTCAATAATTTTGACGTTTCACAAAGACTTTGATTATAATAGGATCCCAACTTATCTTATAGGGGTCGAGCTAAGATTATGCAGGGTGCCGTAGTGGTTATGTGCAGCCGACAGGTTGTATATAGCTGTGAAGGTATCTTGCATAGTCAAACGAACCATCAGTATGGGTAATGATCTGCTTGGTTATGGTCGAAAGATCATAGCTTGGTAATAAGTTATCTGTATTGGTGCAAGGTAGATCGTTATGTTCTTTATGTTTTTTAGATTAATAAATCATTATCTCTTTGGATGATAATTTTCACTTTTAATACATTCCATTGCTTTATTCATACCATCCTTAAATCCATCTGAATATCCCCCTTGATATTCTATATTTTGCTTTATATTACAATAGCCTTCCATGGTTCTAAGGGGATACATCACTTATCCTTTTTATTGAATATATTTTGTTAGTATAATAGATATACTTTGTCTATATTTGGAAACCTGATTTTCGTATATAGACAATTGATCCTCATAAGTAGATATTATTTTACTTTGAGATTGAACTTTCTGCTTTAATTGTTGATTCTCATTACTTAGTTTAACTATAGTGTAACTTTGTCTAAACTCTAGTGCTACTATCAATACAAGCAATACTGCTATGATAGTACATACTATTGTATATAGTATTTCATCTTTAGATTTATTCTTATGCTGTACAATAACCGACATATTTTGCAACTCCTTAAACATTTTAAGTGTAATTTATTTTTTGAAATATGACATAAAAATGCTGTAAAATTCAATTTTGAATAATACGGCATTTTAAGAAATTATTCATTTTTTTGTTGTTACGTTAAATAAGAAAGTTAAGATTTAATTCTACTAAGGGTCTAATCCGTTTTATCTTTTATTTCTAATCTTTTTACATCTAGCAATGGAACTGAGATACACTTCATTCGCTTCAACTTCTAGCTTTCTTTTCTTGTTTACCTTTCGTTTTTGTAAAGCCTTATAGGTTAATCTTGCTTTTTCTATATTTGTTAAACTATCCATAACTAACTCTCCTAAACTCTAGTGCTTATATTTCGATAAGATTTAATCCTTAAATATACAGCATTCGAAGAAATTCCATATATTTTTCCTATTTATTTATACGTACTTCCTTCAGATTTTAGTGATATCATCCCTAACACGTCACTTTTATCAACGTTGAAAAATATATAAAATAGATATGAAAAAATATATGATATCTTCATATTTTCTCCATAATTGAGTATTACAATTTATATATAAATTAGATGATATATGAATAATAGAATGGAACTATAAATTGGGTATATTAAATAGAATAAAGTCAATACTTTCAGCTAAAGCAAATGTAGTATTAAATGAAATGGAAAATTCGGAGGAAACGTTGGAACTTTCTGTTGTGGAGATGAGACAAAAAATTACGGAAATAAAGAAAGTTAGCGAACTGGAAAATAAAAAGGAAGAGTTAATAGCTGTTAACAAAGCAGCTGATGCACAACTGGTTGTAAAGGAAATTATGATATGGGTGTCCAGTGATATAACGGATATAACAGATAGGATAGAAAGAGCAGAAAATAAGATAGCTGAAAGAAGTGCCAGAATTTCAACCATGGATGAGCTGGTTGAAATGGGAGAACTAGATGGCATGGGTAAAACTGATAAGATTGACAAAGAACTAAAGGCCATTTCAGAATACGAAGAATAGAAAGGATTGATAATTATGTTTGGTTGTGGTTATGGATATGGTATGCTAGGCTGGTTTGGCATGATTATTCCATTAATATTCATAGCACTGGTGGTATATGCGGCAGTGCGTTTCTCACAAAGTAATCACAGAAATTATAGTAATTCAAGAAGTGGGAATGATGCTATGAATATATTGAATGAAAGGTATGCAAATGGTGAGATATCAGAAGAAGAATACAGTAAAAAGAAAAAAATGTTAATAGATTAAAGGTC
This sequence comes from Clostridiaceae bacterium, assembly GCA_029256485.1. The sequence goes on along the minus strand of JAQSXU010000086.1, from coordinate 852 downwards.
TCTCAGGTTCATTCTATCATAAATATCCTTTTTAAATGTTTATAATGAGAATGAACTTTTAGATTTTTTGAATAATAAATTTTCAGTAATTTAATATTATGATAATGTAGAAGGAGAAACACAATGGATAATACCGAGAAAATTAGAAGAAGGTATGACAGAACTTAAAAGTTGTATGATTTATTTAGACAGCCATTGAAAGTTATGTCTCTAAAAAAATGTAGCAAACAATTTTAAAACACCTGCTTCAGGTCTATAAATTTGGAACATGGTGTTTATTTTTTATAAATCAAACTAAACTAAGTTGTATCTATTACTGAGTTTGAAATGTTATATATCTTTATAAAATAAAAGTTAAATGAAGTCATAGAGCTGAGAAGAAATTTAGGTACTTTTTTCCCATAATTACATTCATAGATGAAATGAATGCTAGAAATAATATCAATAAAAAAGATGACTCTTGTTTAACATAGTTGATAAAAGATATATTTTACCTTTTTTGATAACATAGTCAAAGGTTATTTCTTAAGTTATTTAAAAATTTAAATTGAAAATGATAATGATAAAATTTTGTTAACCGTCCCTAATTATTTGCCTAAGTCAGTCTTTGGCATTACAAATAAATGAGGCTGCTGTAAATAATCTTGAACGATTCTAAGGCATTCCCCAAATCGCTGAAAATGTACAACCTCTCTTTCTCTTAAGAATTTCAATGGTTCAATTACATCTGGGTCATCAGCTAAAGTAATAAGGTATTCATAAGTAGATCTTGCTTTTTGCTCTGCTGCCAAATCTTCATGGAGATCAGTAATAGGATCACCCTTGGATTGTATATAAGCAGCTGTAAATGGA
>JAQSXU010000323.1 GCA_029256485.1 Clostridiaceae bacterium | reverse complement strand
AGAAGGCTTTGTTCTTGTTACAGCGTTTGATTTTTGGACAGCTGTTACAGATATAGGGAGCCATCTGAATGGATTTACATTGGGGTTCTCTGTACTCAGGACAGAGTATGGTGCATCTGGAAGCCTTCAGATTAACGTCATAGCATGATTTGCACATTTTCACACAGTCTTTATCATCGCAGAGAAAGCGCATGGTACATTCCTTGAAAAGTGCACAACGGAGGGTTTTCTCATCAGAAGAATTCCGTGGTTGGAAGGTCCGGTATTTTTTCACTTCTTTTGCAATGGTACTGGGATGCTTGTCCAGTTTCCTTGCAATAGCCGCAAAAGTAAGTCCATCATTTAATCCCTTTTCAATATGAATGCGTTGGCTGGTAGAAAGGTGTTTCTGATTATATTCTTTTTTCTTAAGCATAATAATCCTCCTTGACTGGAGGAATCCACTAACCTTTCTTACCATAGCATATTTTGTGTAAGACTAAAATCATCAAACACGAATTTAAATTGGGAAACAAGAATTTACTTTTACATTTTAGAAATATTAAATAAATAGACAGTTGACTTCAAGTTACATATAATAGTCAACTGTCTATATTTTTCTTATAAGTACCTTTGGCAGAGAAAATGAATATATTTTTATGCTAATTCACGCCATTTATTTTCCATTAAAGGTGGCACATAGTTTTTCATTTGTTTGATTAATTCTAAAGGAGTGTCTGAAACTGAAATAAGCTTAATATTTGATTCATTCATGAAACCTTCAGTACAAGTATTTTTAATCATATGTAAAAGAGGGTCAAAAAAGTTTGATATATTTAATATGCCAATAGGCTTTTTATGAATACCAAGCTGAGCCCAACTAAGTACTTCAAATAGTTCCTCAAAAGTGCCCAGTCCACCAGGAAGTGCTATGAATCCATCAGAAAGCTCGGCCATAGTTTGTTTTCTTTCATGCATGTTTTCAACTTCAATAAGTTTAGTTAAATTTTTATGAACCATTTCACCGGAGAAAAGTCCTTTAGGCATAATGCCAATAACTTTTCCATCATTTCTTAAGACTTCATTTGCTATTTCGCCCATAAGACCTATTCTTGAACCACCATATACTAATTCAATTTTGGTTTCAGCTAATATTTTACCAAGTAGTTTAGCACTTTCCTTATATTCTGGACGGAAACCTAGATTAGAGCCAGAGTAAACACAGATTCTTTTCATAAATATTACCTCCTGTAAAAAATATTTTATAGATTAAGGGTTAAATATAAACTTTTAATTAATAAGTTTGAATAATATAAACACCTAAGATTAATAAAATAACTCCAAGTAATCTTATAGGGGTTAGTAAATGAATTTGATTGCTTAATAATCCTAAATGGTCAAATATAACAGAAAGGATTATTTGACCACATATTACAAGACTAAACATATTGGCAAATCCGATTTTAGGAGAAGCAAATATGGTTGTAAATATATAAAATGCTCCTAATAATCCTCCTGCAAACATCCACCAACTTGTATTTTTTATGTGAGTAGCAGTTGGTGATGCACTAGAACTATTTAATGTAGTAGAAAAGAATATTATTGCAAGCCCTAGGGTTCCTACACCAAAGCTAATTAGGGATGCAAGTACAGGATTACCTATTTTTGAACGAAGTTCTCCATTAATGCCAACCTGTAAAGTTAAGGCAAATCCAGATAGTAGTGATAGTAAGTAATATGTAGATGACACACTATAACCTCCAATACATTTAATTGTTGAATAACTTTTATAAAGCAATTATAATTAATATATTGATATAAGTAAAATTGATATCTAGTATAGGAGGTATATTAAATTTTTATATGTATATTAATCTTGAACTTTACAGAATTTTTTATATAACTGCTAAATTAGGAAGTATATCTAAAGCAGCAAAAGAACTTTTTACATCACAGCCAGCAGTTAGTCAGTCTATAAAATTATTAGAGGGAAAATTAGGCGGAAAATTGTTTTATAGAACTCCAAAAGGAGTTTCTCTTACCTTAGAAGGTGAGGTATTATTCAAATATATAGAGCCGGGTTATGGTCTTATGCAGACAGCGGAAAGAAAATTTTTAGAACTAAAAAATCTTAATTTAGGTCAGGTGAGAATAGCAGTATGTAGTGCAGTATGTAAATACTATCTAATGAAAAATATAGAAGCATATAATTTAAATTATCCAAATATAAAAATTTATATTAAGGATAAGTCAAGCTATGAAATAGCAAAATCACTAGAGTCAGGTGAGATAGATATAGGAATTTTAAATATACATGTAGAGAATAATAATTCTCTTAATGTTATTAAAATATTTAAAATACAAGATTGTTTTGTAGTAGGGAACAAGTATAAAGAAATTTGTGAAAAACAGATATCATTGAGGAATTTAGTAGATAGATATCCTATTATTCTACTAGAGAGAGGTGGAAATACAAGGGATTATATAGATAATTATTTTAGTTCATATGGACTAGAAATAGCGCCACAAATAGAGTTGAGTAATGTGGAACTAATGATAGAATTTGCTAAAAGAGGGTTGGGAGTTTCCTGTGTTATAAAAGATTATATTCAAAAGGAATTGGAGCAGGAACAATTATATGAAGTTTCTATTAAAGAAAAAATCCCTGAAAGAATTATGGGGATAGCAACTAACAAGAATATTCCAATGTCTACAGCAGCGCAGAAATTCATTGAACTGATTGAAGATTAGGTTATTTATCTGAACTTTAATTCTAGGAGGGCGATAAATATGGGTAAAAATATTGCATGGTATATTGAGAAACAAGTTGAGAGAACTATAAAAAATCTAAATAGTCGTAATATGGAAGGATATTATGTTAATAACAGGGAGCAGTTATTAGAAAAATTAAAAGAGCTTATTAATGAAGGTTCTACTGTTGGTGTAGGAGATTCCATGACTCTTTTTGAAACAGGAGTAATAGATTTTTTAAGAAGCGGAAAATTTGATTTTTTAGATAAATATGAGGATGGATGGGGAATTATATAACATAGATGGCAACGGAAGTAGAGTGGCTCCAATGATATATGGACCTAAGCAGGTTATACTTGTAACTGGCATAAATAAAATTGTTAAAAATTTAGATGAAGCAGAGATAAGAGTAAGGCAATATGCTGCCCCAATTGATGCAAAAAGGTTAAATAAAGATACCCCCTGTACAAAGGTAGGTTATTGTGTTGATTGCAAAAGTCCATATAGAATTTGTAATGATTTTGTTGTAATTAGAGGACAGTTTATTAAGGGACGAATAAAGATATTAATTGTTGGAGAAATATTAGGTTATTAAAAGGTTAAATGATAATTTAAAGTATTTTGCTTTTGAACGTTTAAAGTCTACGGTATACCCGTTACGGTGAACCGTAGCATAAATGAAATAGATTCTAGTAAAAATCGTTGATATGACTTTATCTTACGGATATTAGATAAGGTTATATCAATGTTTAATTCTAGAAAATGGTACTAAACTTAGTTGGATAGTTAGTTTTTTCTTTAATATTAAATCTATGTTAAACAGAAAAATTTCACATTCGTAAAATAATATATCATGGCTCTATTTAACAGTATTGAATAATATTAATAGTTAATAAAATTATTAAATTACATAATAGAATTTTTAATTATTCTAAAATTGTAAGTCCCCACTTCTTTAACTCTATAAATGCTGTTTCTAAACTTTTACCTTTTTCCGTTAACTCATATTCAACTTTGGGAGGTATTTCAGGATATACGATTCTTTTAACTAACCCAAATTTTTCTAATTCACGTAGTCTAAGGGATAGAGTTTTGGGGCTTATTCCATCTAAAGAACGTAACAAATCCCCAAATCTTA
>JAQSXU010000322.1 GCA_029256485.1 Clostridiaceae bacterium | reverse complement strand
ATCTCATTTTTCAATCTCCTATCCTCATACTTAAAATTTCAATAAAAAAACCCGTCAACAATTAATAACTTAATTGTTGGCAGGTTGCACCACTAACTCAGAATTCTTAAGGTGCCCAACTAAAAGAAATCATCATCGTTTCCAACTTTTCATGACATTATATTACAAAATATTATAATATTCACTATATACGTATTATATCACCTACATATACAAATGTACACTTATTCTACTATTGGATTAGACACGTATCCTCTTGATTTAAATATATCTTATGTTGAAGTTAATCTTGCATGTATTCGTGGAATTCAAATGTATATGCGATTTAAATACATCTCATGTTAATATTAATCAGGTTGGTTAAGGTTCGATGATATTCAGGCCAAAAAATTTAAATACATCTAATGTTAAAGTTAATCCAAATAAAAAAGCCCATTTCCATATCAAAATAAATCTCATATCCCAGTCAGTATAACACATTCACAAAAAATTTACCAAGTGACCATTAACCCCATATAATCCATTGATACCTCTAATTCTATGTGTCTTCAAATTTTTTTTCACCTGGTAAATTATATTATTCAATTTTTACTATCATTCAAAATCCTTAGTGACACCTTAACAATAAACTTCCACTATCTCTTTCTTTTTCCCCTCAAAAGTCACAGTACTTTTTATCACATTTCCAGCTTCGCCTTTAAGCTTCCTAAAATCAAATACCAAAAGATAGCCTTTATCTAAGCTATATTGCTCAAGATATTCAGCCAATTGAAACAATCCCTTTTTATGATATTCTTCTCCATTCCACTTCTTCAATTCCAAAATATACATTTTCTTATTATAAGTTATAACTATATCAAAGCGCTTTTCTTCCCCACCTTGTACTTCTTTAAATGCAAAACCTATTCCATTTATTATAGGACTTATAAAGGCCAAGAATACTAATCTTCCATCGGCTTCTAAAAAATCTGCCCTTTTCTGTGAATATTCATGTTTCATGAACTCTTGGAACATTACAAGTATCTTCTCTATATCTAAATCCCCATTAATATTTATAAATTTAGATTTATAATTATATTCTGTCATTCTAGAATATATATTTTTCCTTATGACCTTCATCATCATATGGTTATAAATAAGCTGCTCATATATTTTATTATTTATTTTGCAAAACCCGTTTTCTTCACTTAATATTCCATGGGTTATTCCTTTATTTATAATTTCATCAGTTTTAATATAAAAAATTTCTTCATCTTCTAGAACTATCTTTTTTACAAAGTCATACAATTCTATATCATTTTCTATATTCTTAATAAGGCTATCAAAATTAGTATTACTATCTTTTAAGATTTCTTTAACAGCCATGTCCATGTACTCTTTTTCCCACTTCAAATTCTCTTCAACCATTATCTTTTCATCAATGATTTTGCATAGCTTACTCACTAAAAACGGATAGCCTGAAGTATAAAAATAAAGTCTTTCTGAAAAATAGGCTTTATCTAAAATTACTCCTTTGTTTTCAATATAATCATCAAGCATTGTACCTACTTCTTCTTCTGAAAAACTCATATCAACATCAAAATCAGAAGCTATATTCCATGGACTATTATATTTCTGTTCATCCTCTGGTCTTATTTTAAACTTTAAGCTCTTAACGTCATGAACTCCAGCTAATATTACACTATGAAAAGTATAATCTGCACCTTCATTTCTAAGCAGATATTTATTTCTAAGCATTCCTAAAAAGCTTAGGAATAGCTGATTATTACTGCTTTTATCTACTTCATCTATCATTAAAACAACTTTTTTCCCTGCCCTTATAATAAACTCCGTTATGATTTTTGATAACTGAGTTAAATTATTGGCACTGCTTTCTCTATCTTCTAAGAAGCCTGCTAAGCTTTTATCGTTTAATAAAAGGTTTGTTTTTACTATTTCTAAAAATGTCTTTGAAAAACTTTCTTCATTTTCAAAAACCAAATCCCCTATCCCCTCAAAGCTTATTTTTATAGGCAGATATTCTTCTGTCTGCTTTAATTGGTTATATAGTAAAAACAATGTTGTAGTCTTTCCGTACTGTCTTGGTCTATTTATAATAAAATATTCTTCATCTTCAATTAAATTTATTATTTTTTTCATTTTATTTGATGTATCAACCATATAATGTTTATTTGGTATGCAGGTTCCTGTTACATTGAATTTTTTTCTCATATCTCAATTCACTTCCTTACTCCATCATATAATTTATTCTACCATATTTAGCTTTATTTAAACATAAACAAGAGCATCACGAGAAAGTCATCGATATTCCTACAAATTTATCTAGAGCCACTCATCAGCGCAAACTATTTTCTCTTCTCCACTAACCATATTTTTGATTTTTACCTGTTTATTTAAAACCTCATCTTCCCCAATTAATATTACCTTTGGTATTCCTAACTTATTAGCATAGTTAAGTTTTTTCTTTAATTTATCCTCCTCAAGATATAATTCAGCATATTTACCTTTACTTAATAATTCTTTATAGATTTCTGCACAATATTCTAGAGTATCCCCAATTGGTATGATTAAATATTCTATTGATTTTTCTACCGTATAATCATTTATAAATCCTATTTCTTTTAGTACAAAAAATAACCTTGTAAGTCCAATAGATATTCCTACTCCTGGTAAAATATTATCTGTATAATTTTGAGCTAAATTATCATATCTTCCACCAGAACATATTGAACCATATCCTTCATTTCCTGTTAAAAAAGTTTCAAACACTGTTCCTGTATAGTAATCAAGTCCTCTTATAATTTTTAGATTTATTACATACTCTTTGTCCTCTACTCCAAAAATCTTTAGCCTATTTCTAACTACAGTAAGCTCTTCAAGACCCTTTTCAAACTCCTCTGAATTTATAGCTAATTCTTTTAACTGCTTTAGTATTTCTTCATTACTTCCATTGATATTAATAACTTTATTAATAAAATCAGCTTTTTCTTGTCCTATTAATTCAACTAATGAATTCAAAAACTCTTCCTTCCCTATTTTGTCGTACTTATCAATTAACCCCATAACTTCAATTGCATTTATAATTTCCAAATCTTTCAAGATAGCTGATAGTATTTTTCTATTGCTTATTTGAAATTTATAGTCTTTTAAACCAATAGCCTTAAACCCCTTAGATACCATACTAATTACCAATGCATCA
>JAQSXU010000085.1 GCA_029256485.1 Clostridiaceae bacterium | reverse complement strand
TTGATCTAAACCTTTCTTTGCTTCTGGTACTAATTTTCTATTGTTTCTGTTTGCCATATTTCTTACCTCCTTTTGGTTTTGTGTTATTATCTTAACCACAATTGAAATTTATATAATAGTGTGTTAGAGGCATTTGAGTAATATTGTACATGCATTAGCAAAATGGACATGTTTTTGAAAAAATTTCATATTTATATATATTATAAAAATATATTCATGATACCAATGCTATACTTCCATATTAAGGTCTGTCTTATACTACTAAATTAAAAATAAAAAAGTCCAATTGTCAACTGTCAAATATGGAGTATAATAAAATTAGTTGAGAACTCATCAACTATTAACTATCAACTATCAACTGAATAAGGATGGTGTTTTTCTTGAAAAAAGTTATATTAACTGGAGGAGGTTCAGCAGGACATGTTACTCCAAATTTGGCATTAGTTCCAGAACTAAAACGTTTAGGATATGATATTCAATATATAGGAACCTCAGATGGCATAGAAAGAAAAATAATTGAAAATGAAAAAATAAAATATCATATAATTAGCAGCGGAAAATTGAGAAGGTACTTTGATTTAAAAAACTTTACAGATCCCTTTAAGGTAATAAAGGGAATATGGCAGGCAAAGAAAATTTTAAAAAGGGAAAAACCTAATATAGTTTTCTCAAAAGGTGGATTTGTATCAGTTCCAGTTGTTATAGGAGCATATTTAAATAAAATACCAGTGATAGCTCATGAATCAGATATTACACCAGGATTGGCTAATAAATTGTGTATACCATATTGTACAAAGGTTTGTGTAACATTTCCGGAGTCTATTAATAATATTAAAAGCGGTAAAGCCATTTTGACTGGAACGCCTATACGAAAAGAGATAAAAGAAGGAAGCAAAATATTAGGCCTGAAAATATGCGGATTCGAAAATAACAAACCTGTTCTTCTTGTAATAGGGGGAAGTTTAGGATCAAAATTTATAAATGAAACAATAAGGGAACAACTTGAAATACTATTAAATGATTATAATGTAATACATATATGTGGAAAAGGGAACGTAGATGACAAATTATCAGATGTAAAGGGATATAAGCAATTTGAGTTTGTGGCAGAGGAATTATCGCATATTATGAATGCTGCAGATGTTGTAATTTCAAGGGCTGGTGCAAATGTAATATTTGAATTACTGTATTTGAATAAACCTAATTTATTGATTCCGCTTTCGAAAAAATCCAGCAGAGGAGATCAAATATTAAATGCAAGATCTTTTGAAAAAAGCGGATACAGCATGGTAATTGAGGAAGAACATATAAATGGCAAAATATTAGTAGAAATGGTTAATAAACTATATAATGAAAAGGAAGATTACATTAAAAATATGAGAAACAGCAAAATAGGCAGCGGAGTTGAAAATATTATAAAAATTATTCAGCAGTATTCTTTGGATTAGTTGTTAACTTTTAGTCAAAACTGTTGAAATACATTCCATTTTATAGTATAATTAATTTATTAATTAAGAATGATTATTAACAAATAAAATGGAAAGGAGAATTATTATGAAAAAGATAACAATAATATATTGGAGTAATGGCGGAAATGTTGAGGTACTGGCTGACAGCATAAGAAAAGGAGCAGAGGAAGCAGGAGCACAAGTGCTCATTAAGCTTGTTTCTGAAGCAAAAGTTGAAGATGTTATTAATTCTGATGCAGTTGCTTTTGGAAGTCCTTCAATGGATAACAACAAAATAGAACAAGAAGAAATGAAACCTTTTATTGATAAGTTTAAATTACTGCCTATTAATAATAAACCTGTAGTTCTTTTCGGATCATTTGGCTGGGATAATGGTGAGTTTGCAGAAAAATGGCAAAGACAAATGACAGAGTATGAATTTAATGTTATAGATAAGCTGATAGTTAAGGAAAGTCCAAGTAGGGAACAAATTGAAAAGGCAAAAGAACTTGGTAAAAAGCTTGCCGAAATATAATCAATATTTTAACAAAGTTCTATTATGTAAGCTGGGGAAATTTACAGTATAAAACATAATAAATTAAACTAACACTACTAAAAAAAGTATTTTAGTAGTGTTAATTTTTATGTAATAATAAAGAAAATTATTAGAAAATTGTGTAAAAACTATTAATTTCAAGAAATTGATTTCGCGCTTAAAATTAAGAAATATCATGTAGAAACAAGATATATGTTGCTAATCATAAATAATATGCATTTCAATATGTGAATTTATTTTGCAAAATAAATATTTTAGTGTATAGTAGAATTGTATGAAAAAAATGTACAAGTATCCTTAAAAATATGCAATTATTTTTTATACTTGTATATGTTTTTTAACAAACCTATCAGGATGACCATTGAAAAATACTTTTCTGATTATAAGAAAGGGTATGGTTAAACTAATTTAGGTGTTTGATATTATTTTGCACTATCTGAGTGTGAAATTTTATAACATTACAAATCTAATAAATTATAGAGGAAAGAAGGTATTTTCATGGCAAAAATGAAAACTATGGATGGAAACACTGCTGCTGCTTATATTTCATACGCATTTACAGATGTAGCTGCAATCTATCCTATAACTCCATCTTCACCTATGGCAGAGCATGTAGATGAGTGGGTAGCTCAAGGAAAGAAAAATATTTTTGGACAACAAGTTAGGGTAATGGAGATGCAATCAGAGGCAGGCGCAGCTGGAGCAGTTCATGGTTCATTACAAGCAGGAGCATTAACAACTACATATACAGCATCACAAGGTATGTTACTTATGGTTCCAAATATGTATAAAATTGCTGGTGAATTACTTCCAGGAGTATTCCATGTTACAGCTAGAGCATTAGCAACAAATTCATTAAATATATTTGGAGATCATCAGGATGTTATGGCTGCAAGACAAACAGGATGTGCATTACTTGCAGAAGGCAGCGTTCAAGAAGTTATGGATTTATCATCTGTAGCACATTTATCTGCAATTAAAGGAAAAGTTCCATTTATAAATTTCTTTGATGGTTTTAGAACATCTCATGAAATACAGAAAATAGAATTGCTGGATTATGCTGATTTAGCTAAATTAGTAGATATGGATGCAGTAAATGCTTTCAGAAGAGGAGCATTAAATCCAGATCACCCAGTAACAAGAGGTACAGCTCAAAACCCAGATATTTATTTCCAGGAAAGAGAAGTATCTAATAAATATTATAATGAATTACCTGATTTAGTTGAAAGCTACATGGGAGAAATGTCAAAACTAACAGGTAGAGAATATCACTTATTCAATTATTATGGAGCAAAAGATGCTGAAAGAATAATAATTGCTATGGGTTCAGTTTGCGATTTAATTGAAGAAACTGTTGATTACTTAAATGCTAAGGGAGAAAAAGTTGGTTTATTAAAAGTTCATTTATATAGACCATTCTCATTAGAGCATTTCTTTAAATATATTCCAAAGACAGTTAAGAAAATAGCTGTACTTGATAGAACAAAAGAACCAGGAAGCGTTGGAGAACCATTATATCTAGATGTTAAAAATGCATTCTACGGAAAAGAATGGCATCCAACAATAGTTGGCGGAAGATATGGATTAGGATCAAAGGATACAATACCAACACATGTTGTATCAGTATTTGATAACTTATCTCAAGATAAGCCAAAAGATGGATTTACAATTGGTATAGTTGATGATGTAACAAATACATCACTTAAGGTTAGAAATGAAGACCTTGATACTACACCAGAAGGAACAAAAGCATGTAAATTCTGGGGTCTTGGATCAGATGGTACTGTTGGAGCAAACAAGAGTGCTATAAAAATCATAGGAGACCATACAGACATGTATGCTCAAGGTTACTTTGCATATGATTCAAAGAAATCAGGCGGAATAACTGTTTCTCATTTAAGATTTGGTAAGAAGCCAATTAAATCCCCTTATTTAATAAATAAGGCTGATTTCGTTGCTTGCCATAATCAATCATACGTTTATAAATATAACGTATTAGAAGGATTAAAGAAGAACGGTAAGTTCTTATTAAATACAATCTGGTCACCAGAAGAAGTAGAACAGAAATTACCATCAGCATATAAGAAATACATTGCAGAAAACAATATTGATTTCTACACATTAAACGCTGTTAAAATAGCTCAGGAAATTGGACTTGGCGGAAGAATCAATATGATCATGCAATCTGCTTTCTTTAAAATTGCTAATGTAATTCCAGTAGAAGATGCTATTAAGTATCTAAAAGAAGCAGTTGTAACTTCTTATGGTAAAAAAGGACAAAAAGTTGTAGACATGAACAACGCTGCAATAGACAAGGGCGTTGAATCAATTGTTAAAATAGATGTACCTGCATCATGGAAAGATGCTGAAGATGAAGCAGCTAGCGCTAAAGAAGTTCCAACATTCATCAAAAATATTCTTGAGCCAATGAATAGACAAGATGGAGACAAGCTTCCAGTTAGTGCATTCATAGGAATGGAAGATGGTACTTTCCCAGCTGGAACAGCAGCTTATGAAAAGAGAGGAATTGCTATAAACGTTCCAGAATGGCAGACAGATAAATGTATACAATGTAACCAATGTTCTTTTGTATGCCCACATGCTGTAATCAGACCAGTATTAACTACTGATGAAGAAGCTAAAAATGCACCAAGCACTTTAAGCCATAAACCAGCTGCAGGAGCAAAAGGATTGAACTTTACTATAGCAATAAGCCCACTTGATTGTACAGGATGCGGAAATTGTGTTCAAGTTTGCCCAGCAAAAGAAAAAGCATTAGTTATGAAACCATTAGACAGCCAATTACAGCAGACAGAAACTTGGGAATATGCTATGAAGGTTAGTCCAAAAGCTAACCCAATGAATAAAAACACTGTAAAAGGAAGTCAGTTTGAACAGCCACTTCTTGAGTTCTCAGGAGCTTGTGCAGGTTGCGGAGAAACTCCATATGCTAAAATTGTAACTCAATTATTTGGTGACAGAATGATGATAGCTAACGCTACAGGATGTTCATCAATTTGGGGCGGAAGTGCACCTTCAATGCCTTACACAGTAAACCATCGTGGACATGGTCCATCATGGGCTAACTCATTATTCGAAGACAATGCAGAGTTTGGTCTTGGAATGTACTTAGGAGTTAAGCAGGTTAGAGATAGATTAGTTATGGTAGCTAAAGAAGCTATTGAAAGCGGAGTAAGTGCTGAACTTAAAGCTGCTCTTGAAGACTGGATCGAAAATGTTGAAAATGGAGATGGAACAAGAGATAGAGCTGATAAGTTAATAGCTTTACTTGAAAAAGAAGCTAATAATGCAAAAGCTGCTGAATTATTAAAGGATAAAGATTACCTAGTTAAGAGATCTCACTGGATATTTGGTGGAGATGGCTGGGCTTATGATATCGGATACGGCGGAGTAGACCATGTTCTTGCAAGTGGAGAAGACGTAAATATATTAGTATTTGATACAGAAGTTTACTCAAACACTGGCGGACAATCATCAAAATCAACACCTACAGCTGCAATAGCTAAATTCGCAGCATCAGGTAAGAAGACAAAGAAGAAAGATCTTGGAATGATGGCTATGAGCTATGGCTATGTTTATGTAGCACAAATAGCTATGGGCGCTGATAAGAATCAGACTTTAAAAGCAATTGCTGAGGCTGAAGCTTATAAGGGACCATCACTTATAATAGCTTATGCTCCATGTATTAATCATGGTTTAAAAGCTGGAATGGGATGCAGCCAATTAGAAGAGAAGAAAGCTGTTGACTGTGGATACTGGGGAATGTACAGATTCAACCCAGCACTTAAAGAAGCTGGAAAGAATCCATTCTCATTGGATTCAAAAGAGCCAACAACAAGCTTTAGAGAATTCTTAATGGGAGAAGTAAGATATGCTTCATTAGCAAAATCATTCCCAGAAGCAGCAGATGCATTATATGAAAAGACAGAAAAGGATGCTATGGAAAGATTAGCAGGATATAAAAAGCTTGCAGAAGCTTAGAAATAAATAAAAAGGAAGAGTGAAAACTCTTCCTTTTTATTTATTTAAAGAATAAAGATTAAAGATCAAAGAACAAAGAAGGATGATTTTCTGCAGAGGCAGAAAATCTAAAAATAGAGCTTTGCCGGTGGCAAAACTTAAATAATATAGAATTAAAGTTTTGTAGTGGGGCAAACTAATATTAATTCCTATATCATATTTGAAATTTATTATTTTACTTAACACATTAATAGGTTTAAAAACCTATAACTATAAATTAGCGATATTAAAAATAAATTAGTTGATATTTGTTCTTTAATCTTTGTTATTTAGATTAAGTCTTTGTTATTTTGATTTGGCAAGTTTGATCTTTAATCTTTTTAAATTTTTTTAAAACTTTCTCTTTTATTATTTGCAATTTAAGGGTACAATTAGAACATGACAATTAAAGGAGGTGAACTTTGGCTTAATTGGATGAGCCAAGGAAATAATATGGATAATGAAAAGTTACATGACTGCGACTGTGGACATGAACATGATGAACATGAAAGCTGCGGTTGTGGTTGTGATTGTGGCTGCGAAAATGACGCTTTAACTGTTGAATTAGAAGATGAAAATGGCAATCTAGTTCCATGTGAGGTCGTTGACGGATTTGAATATAAAGATAGTGAATACGCTTTAGTTCAACACCCAAGCGGAGAAGTATATCTCTTCAAGGTAGTAGGTGAAGGCGAAGAAGGAGAATTAGTAGTTCCTGATGATGCTGAGTTTGAAGAAGTATCAAAGCACTATGAATCACTATTAGAAAACGAAGAATAACATTAAAAAGCCGCTGCTCACGCATCGGCTTTTTTCTAATAATAATAGCTTTTTTTAATATAGATTTCAAGTAAAATTAATTACAAAATTAGGAAGTGGATTATATGGAGAAGCTTGCAATATTTGATGTGGATTATACAATTACCAAAAGAGAAACATTGATGGAATTCTATGCTTTTATGGTTAAAAAGGATATTAGATTAATAAAATACCTGCCTAAAAGTGCTTTTTCAGGCATACTATATTTTTTAAAAATCTATGATGCCGGAAAAGCTAAACAAAAATTTATTTCCTTTGTAGATGGAATTAAAGAAGATGATATGAAACTTATAGTTAAAGATTTTTATGAAAAAAGATTAAGTAATATTTTTTATAAAGATGCCATTGATACAATGAAAAAACTAAAAAAAGAAGGATATAAAATATACCTGATTTCTGCATCTGCAGAGTTTTATTTGAATGAGCTATACAATATCAAGGAAGTGGATAAGGTAATAGGAACCAGATTTAGAATTGAAAGTGGAATCCACGGCTCAGTTATAGAAGGACAAAATTGTAAAGGAGAAGAAAAGGTAAAAAGACTTAGAGAAGTATTGGAAAAAGAAAATATAGAAGTAAACTTTAAGGATTCTTATATGTTTTCAGATTCTTTATCCGATCTGCCTTTGTTCAAATTAGTTGGGCATCCTTATTTAATAAATTCAAAAAAGAAGTATAATAATATCGAAGTTTTAAATTGGAAATAGACGAAAGGAAAATAATATGAGCGAAAATCTTAGAAAGTATTTTATTTTAAACGGTGGAGTAGAAGAGGATGTTTATTTTGACGACAATCTAATTACAAGAGGAAAGTCACTATATGAAGTTATCAGAATAATTGACGGATATCCATTATTTTTGAAAAGGCACATGGAAAGGTTAAAAAATTCAGCAAGGGTAACTGATTTAAAATTATGGATCAATGAAGAAGAAATTAAAGATTATATTTTTAAGTTAATTGAAGTAAACAAAGTAACAATAGGAAACATAAAGCTGATTTTTAATTATTATGATGGTGAATCAAATTTTTTATGCTATTTTATTAAGCATAATTATCCTGATAAACAATGTTATGAAACAGGAGTTAAAACTATACTGTATCATGGAGAAAGAAACAATCCAAATGCTAAAGTTATCAATATGGATTTTAGGCACAATGTGGATATAAAAATTAAGGAAGCCTCAGCATATGAAGCCATACTTGTGGATAACAACGGCTTTATAACAGAGGGAAGCAGATCCAATGTTTTTATGATTAAAGGGCATAAGGTGTATACAGCTCCTTTAAAAGCAGTGCTTCCTGGAACAAGAAGAGATGTGATAATTTCCTTGTGCAAAAAACTTTCATATGAAGTGATTGAAAAAGAGATACATTATGAAAATATAGCTGATTATGATGCTTTATTTATATCTGGAACATCTCCAAAGGTTTTGCCTATTAGTGCAGTGGATAATACAGATTATAATTCCAGTAATAATGCTGTTGTAAAAAATATAATGAAAGCCTATGACGAAGAAGCAGAAAAAGATATAGAGAAAATTAAAAATAATAAATAAGTCATTTTATTTGGAGTAATATGATGAATGATTATGTGATTAAGAAAGTTTTAAATAATAATGTAGTAATTGCGGGTAAAGAAAACAATGAATATATTTTAATAGGTAAGGCTTTAGGCTATGAATTTAGTAAGGGTACTCAGGTTCCTGAAGAAAGAATAGAAAATATTTTTGTCAAACAAACGGCAAACATGGGTAATAATTATAAAAGGGTGCTTGAAAGTATAGATAATACAATAGTTGGAGTGTCAGAGGAAATAATACATCTAAGCGAAAAAAAATTTAAAACAAAATTAAGCAATGCAATTCATGTTTCTCTTCCTGACCACATTAATTTTGCTATTAGAAGAATTGAAAAGGGCATAAATATTGAAAATCCTTTTTTGTATGAATTAAAGGCTTTATATCCAAGAGAATATGAAATAGCCAATGAAGCAGTGGATTTAATAAATGAAGCACTGCATGTAAAACTTCCTGTAAGTGAGGCAGGATTCATTTGCTTGCATATAAGGGCATCTATTACGGAAACAGATGTTTCCGAACCCCTTGCTTATACTAAAAAAATTGGTGAGATAATTGATATAATATCAAAGCTGATGAAAAAAAATATTGATAACAATTCATTAGCTTATGCAAGAACGGTGACTCATATAAATTTTATGCTGGAGAGAGTAAAGAGTAATAAAACAATAAGAAATTTGCTTTTAGAAAGCATTAAAAAAGAGCTTTATAAAGAATATGACATTGCTATTAAGGTTGCTATGAAGATGGAGACACTTTTTCATGTGAAAATACCACAGGATGAAATAGGATATATTGCCTTGCATTTAAAAAGGCTTTCGGATAATTAATTGAATTCAGGAGGATTGTATGAAAAAATTTTTTCGAGATATATTTAAATCTTTATTTTCTAATAAAAGATCAAGGAGTTATGAACAGGGGAATTCCAAAGACTCAGTTATACTTGAAGCAATTAGAGAAAAACAAATTGAGGAGCAGGTAAAACATGATAATTTTACTTTTCAGGAGATTACTGTAGACAACCCTATAAATGGAGACATATTAAATATATCACATGTGCCTGATGAAGCTTTTGCATCAAAACTCTTGGGAGATGGCTTTGCAATTAATCCTTATGATAATAAAGTATACTCCCCTATGGATGGAGTTGTAAAAGTGTTATTTCCAACTAAGCATGCCA
Source organism: Clostridiaceae bacterium (assembly GCA_029256485.1). Next base: position 5,270 of record JAQSXU010000085.1, on the reverse strand, counting down.
TTGCAATTAGAAATGAACAGGGAATTGAAATATTAGTGCATATAGGTATTGACACTGTCAGTTTGAATGGTGAGGGATTTGCATCCTATGTATCACAGGGGGAAAAGGTTAAAAAACATCAATTACTGCTGTCTTTTGACAAAGAAATTATTAAAAATAAAGCAAAAAGCTTGATTAGTCCAGTAATTTTTGTGACCACAGAAAAAATACAGGAAATTATAATAGATTACGGTAAAAAAGAAGAAAATAAACAAGTTGCTTTAATAAAAATTGCTAACTGATTTGAGTTTTAACATATTTTATATTATTATAAAGTTATAGAAAAAAATGACGATAAATAAGAAAAAATACATAAACAACGAATGAATAACTTCATGAATTATCTAAGGGGGATTATCATGGAAAGGGTTTTTAAGGGAAAATCTGTTGAAGAATGTGTTAATGAGGCATGTAAAGTACTTAATATACCCAAGGATCAATTGGATTATGTTGTAACTGAAGAAAAAAAAGGTTTTCTTTTTAAAAGTGCTTCTATAAAAGTAAGCCTAAAAGAAAATGAAAAGTCTGAAGAACAGCAAAAGACTAAGAAAAGCGATGAGAATAATGGAAAAGTTAAAATTACTGAAGGTAAAATCATTGTTAAAAATCCAAAAGACCAAGGTTATCCAGCAGCAGTTTTCCCAAGCAGGAATGTTAAGGTAATTGTTAATGGAGAAGAAGCTAAAGCAAGAAAAGAAGTTTTTGAGGACAGCAAAATAGAAGTAATAATGCTGGAAGATGAAGCACAGAGGTTTATGGATATAAATTTGTCTCCTGATGCTATGGAAGCGTATATAACCATTAAATATAAACCTAAAAATATATACAGCCTTGTGGATGTAGAAGAAAGTAATACAATAGAAATCAAATGTAAATTAGCAAACAGTGTATTACCTAAAAAATTTACCGTAGATGACGTAAAAAAGGAACTTGCAAAACAAAAAATAGTTTTTGGATTAATAAATGAAAACATAGAAGCTTTAATTAATGGCGAGGAAGATAAGAGCCTGTTAGTTGCTAAAGGTGAAAAGCCTCAGGACGAACAAGATGATATATTGGATATAAAGTTTAAACAGGATACTGAGAACTTGGTGCCTGATGAGGATGAATTCGGTAAAGTAGATTTTAAGAGCATTGGATCAGTTGACTCTGTAGAAAAAGGGTATATACTGGCAGTGAAAACACCAGGGCTGGAAGGCAAAAATGGAAAGGACATAAGAGGTAAAATTGTTAAGTTTAAGGCTGGCAGGAAAATAAGTATAAAGAATGGTACAGGCTGTACATTGAAGGATTCAAATACAATAATAGCAGATGAAGGCGGCAAGCCATGTATTAAAAATAATACATTTTATGTATATCCAGTTCATGAATTGAAAAGTGATGTGGATTTAAAGAGCGGTAATATTAAGTTTATGGGAGATATAATAATCTATGGGAATGTAATGGATGGCATGATTGTGGAATCAGGAAATGCTGTAACCATACATGGTAATGTAGAGAGAGCGAAAGTCACTGGAAAAGGTGAAGGATTAATAAAAGGAAGTATAATTTCTTCTCAAATCCTAATAGGAGGAGAAGATGTGATGATACAAAACTTAATTTCCAATCTTGAAGCATTAAAACAAGAGTTATCAAGCTTGTCGAAGGTAGCTGAGGAAATCAAAAAGTTCAATCTTCTTGGACCTGATAGAAAAGATGGGGAAATTGTAAAGGTACTTATTGAAACTAAATTTAAGCATATACCACGGCTTTGTATGAAAGTAGTGGCAGGTATTATGAGCGAAAAGAAAAAAGAAGAAGATGAACTTCTTGCAGTGATAAAAGGTAAATTAATTGGCCTAGCTCCAATCAATATGGCTCATTATTGGGAAGTAGATGAAATTGTAAATATAATTCAGGATAAAATTGAGCAATTTAAGAGTATTTTAGCAATTCCTGTTAATTTGAGAATTGCATATTGTCAGGATTCAACACTTGAATCATCAGGTGATATATATATATATGGCAAAGGTGAATATGTGTCTAACATTAAAGGAAATGGAAAAATAATTTTTGAAGGAGAAAAAGCCATAACCAGAGGCGGAGTAATACAAGCAAATGATGAAATAAGGTGTAAAATGGTAGGAAGTATGGGTGGAGTAACCACAAAGCTTTGTGCTTCAAGGACAGGACATATATGGGCTGATGTTGCTTATCAAAATACAATATTTGTTATAGGCAACAGAGAATATATATTGGATACACCAAGCAAAGAGATACATGCTTATTTAGGCAAGGACGAGGATATCATTGTTGATAGATTTAAATTGTAGGAGGCACTTATATGGATAATAAAGAAATTAAAGTATTAATATTCAGTATTAATGGCGAATATTATGCCACCGACATTATGGAAGTGGAAAGAATACTAGGATATGAAGAACCCACAAAATTACCTGATTCACCAAGCTTTGTTGAGGGAGTTATAAATTATGAGGACAATATTCTGCCCATAATTTCTCTGTGCAAAAGATTTAATTTAGGTGAAGACAAAATTACTAATGATACAAAAGTAGTTATAGCAAAGCAAGAAGGCAGAAAACTTGGTATTATTGTTGATGTTGTATCAGAAGTAAGAGATGTTAATACAAAAAATATAGAAAATCCTCCAGAGGTTGTTTCAGGTATTTCCAAAAGATATCTTAAAGGATTAATAAAAATTGATAAGAAAATTATTATTTTTCTAAACCTAGGAACAATTTTAACAGAGGATGAAAATAAGTTGATTTAGAAGGTTAGAGTAATGGGTGTGAACGAATTTAAAATAGGAATAGCAGACGCAAATGTGGTGTCGTCTCCTGATAAACTTATCACCATTGGACTAGGTTCTTGTGTTGGAATAGCTATTTATGATAAATGTAAGGCTATTGGTGGATTAGCTCATATTATGCTGCCAGATAGCGCACAATTTAATAATATTACTAATCCCCTAAAATTTGCAGATTTGGCAATCCCAATTTTAGTAGATAAAATGATTAAACAAGGTGCCATGAAATCCAACCTGAAGGCGAAAATAGCTGGAGGGGCGTCAATGTTTAACTTTTCCGATAGAAACATGGTTATGGATATAGGAAATAGAAACAGCGAATCTGTGAAAAAAGTATTAGCTAAATTATGCATACCATTAATTGGACAAGATGTTGGCGGTAACAAGGGAAGAACAGTGATTTTTGATACTTCTAACGGCACTGTTCAAATTAAAACCGTTGGAGTTGGCATCAAAGAATTATAATGGAGTGATTGCATTTGAGTAGGATAAAAGTATTAGTAGTTGATGACTCTGCTTTAATGAGAAAAATTATATCAGACATGATAAATTCAGAGGCAGATATGGAAACAGTAGATGTAGCCAGAAATGGGGAAGATTTATTTAAAAAATTAACCATTATATCTCCAGATGTTATTACCATGGATGTGGAAATGCCTGTTATGGATGGTATAACAGCACTTAAGGAATTAAAAAGAAAAGGAATAAAGAAACCAGTAATTATACTCAGTAGTGTATCCAAACAGGGTACTGCTCTAACAATGGAATGCCTTCAATCTGGGGCTTTTGATTTTTTACCAAAACCTTCAGGATCCATATCACTGGATATCGATAAAGTGAAGGATCAGCTGATAGAAAAAATTAGAGCAGCATATACTCACATAACTTTATATAAGCAGAATAATGAATCTAGGACAATTAAAAAAATTGAAGTACAACATGAAAATAGTATCCCTGAAAAAAATATTGAAAACACTGTGTTTAATAGAAATGTATGCCACAATAAAATAAATGCTGTGGCCATAGGAGCTTCAACAGGCGGCCCCAAAGCACTATATGCAGTAATAACTTCACTTCCCCATGATTTAGGAGTGCCCGTATTCGTTGTACAGCATATGCCGGTTGGTTTTACTAAAGCATTTGCAGAAAGACTCAACAGCAACAGCGAAATAAGTGTAGTAGAAGCACAGAATGGGGATGCAATTGAAAAAAATGTTGTTTATATTGCACCTGGCGGATATCATATGGAAGTAGGCAGTGATAAAAGGATTCACTTAAATACTGACCCGTCAATGTGGGGAGTAAGACCAGCAGTAGACAAGCTGTTTTTTTCAAGCTCTAAAGTATATAAAGAAAATTTAATGAGTGTTGTTTTGACTGGTATGGGTAAAGATGGAGCAAATGGCACTATAGAAATTAAGAAAAACGGAGGATATACTATTTCAGAACACCAAAGTACCTGTACCATTTATGGTATGCCAAAAGCAGCCTTTGAAACAGGTATGATAGATATGGTGCTGCCATTAGATGAAATAAGTAGAGAAATAATTAATGCAGTTAAGATTTAGGAGGAAAATCAATGGATCTGGCATATTTTGAAAAGTGGGTTTTAAAGGAGTATAACATTGATTTATCAGCTTATAAACCAAACCAGCTGCACAGAAGAATATTAAGTCTTATGTCAAGAGTTGGTGTGAATTCAGTGGAGGAATATATAAATCTTTTAAAAGCCAATCCTGCACAAAAACAAAAATTTTTAGATTTTATAACTATTAATGTTACAGAGTTTTATAGAAACCCAGAAATATTTGAAGACTTGAAAGTACACATTAACAATGAATTGCTAAAAAATAATAAGCCTCTTAAAATTTGGAGTGCAGCTTGTTCAGTGGGTGCTGAACCATATTCCATAGCTATGATGCTTCATGAGCTTGATGCCTATGGAAAACATAAAATTATTGCAACAGATATTGATTCTACCATACTTAATAAAGCTAAGGAAGGCATATATTCTGCAGCTGAAATTAAAAATGTAAGTGAATCAAATTTAAATAAATATTTTACTAAAAGCGGCGATAAATACATTATAAATAATAATATTAAAAATATGGTTACATATAAGAAGCATGATCTTATTTTAGACAATTATGAAAGAGAGTTTGATTTAATAGTATGTAGGAATGTGGTTATATACTTTAATTCTGATATAAAGGATAAAATATATGAAAAGTTCAGTGAAAGCATAAAATCAGGTGGGCTTTTATTTGTAGGAGCCACTGAAAGCATATATAACTATAAAGATTATAAATTTGAAAAAGCGTCAACATTTTTATATAGAAAATTGTAAGGAGGGAGTTTAATGGATACGTCACAATACATGTCAATGTTTTTGGAAGAATCAATGGATAACCTCCAGACATTGAAT
>JAQSXU010000321.1 GCA_029256485.1 Clostridiaceae bacterium | reverse complement strand
GGCTTGACCTAAACAGGTTTACAGTAAAATCGAGGAGCAGATCCTCGTAAGGAGACGATCTCCTTGGATGTACATTTTCGTGTGTAGTCAATAGTCATTGTAATCAATGATAAACAGCTAAGATCATAGGAGCTCAAAGCATAGAATTGCTTTGGGTTTTTTTGTTGTATTATTATCTACTAATAGTAATTTTATATAAATTTATTTGATAGTAAATATTTATAAATCTTTAATGTGGTATTAACAATATTGAAGTATACTGTGAGAAGTATAAGATAAGACAATGAAAGAATATATTAATGAGAATTTGGATTATAAGGTTTATTATTTGCAATAAATCAGGTAATTTTAATGCATCATTCTAATAGGAGTAGAAAGAAGGGGTTAACTATGGGGTTGTTAGAATTTTTATTTGAAAGAAGAAACCCAGGGAAAGTAGGTCACATAGATAAAAATAATCAATCGCTAAAACAGATCAGTAAAAAAATGTTGCTGTTTAAAATCATTATTACATTCTTAAGTCTAGGTGCACTTATTTATTATACAATTTTGGATGATATAAATTTATCAAAAGCGGTAACTTTTATTGTAATTTTGGTAATTTATTGTGTCATAAGCTTTTATATCATACCCAGACCAGACACATCAAATTTGGGCTTACTTGGAGGGATATTTGACCATCCTTTTCGTTATACAGATGATCTAAATAGAATATTAATAGTATTATATATCATTTTAATTCCGGGTCGATTTATAGCAACCACTATTTTACAGACCATTGCACTATTAAAAAAGAAAAAATGATAAACCATGAAACCGTGTGAGGATTATATGAATGATATATAGAGAGGGAGATAAGTATGGCCAAATATGAAAGATGGTTAAATGGAAAATTTGATGAATTATTAGAATGGGTACACAATGATATAACGAATGGAAGTATTTCAGTTAGCTATGAAGATGGAAGTAATATTAATATGGGAAATTCCAAAGTTGCAGTACGTGTTTATGAGAGATACAGCATGGCAGGTGGCAATCGGGTCAGTATGAACGTAACATTAATAGGGGATGGAGAAAATTTATTCATAACAGCGATAACATCAGGAGGAAGCCAAGCTGTTTTCTTCAAGATTAATACTTGGGGCGAAGAATCATTTTTAGAAATATGTAGCAAGTCAGTTGAACACTATTTACAAAGTCATCGTTAATATTATATTAGTATAAAATTGAGTCACTTCTGTACAAAGACAATGAGGAATGATTTTCATATATGAAATACAAAGAGCGATGATATCTATAAACATACCATAAGTTTTAGTACAAAGTCTGTAAGATAGAAATTATTATTATTGCGGAGTTATATAATACAACTTGAGACTGTAATTTAAATTGTGTTTTTCGTGATTTTCAATGCTTAGTATCTTAAAAAATCCCAGATATGCCATAAAGGCAGGAACTGATATGCTACCCCTATATAGGACATTGAAATATAACAATGCCTATATGGGGGTATTTCTATGTCTAGAAAAGGAAAGCTACCATATTGTACTATGTATTTCATATAACGTATATACTGTTCATCCTCCTCGGAATATCTGAATACCGATTTTGTGAGATGAATTATTATCACGCAACTTTCATAATGCGATTATATAGGCTTCAGATACCACCGATACGCAGTTGGAGTTCACCGCGGACATGATTTCACTTTCCTCCTCCAGCCAGTACAAAAGGCCTATATCCATCAAGGATGCTATGATAAACTCCGTGTTTTACAATCTTAACTGTGTGAGAAACTTCGATAGGTATTCATTATACAATAATTTGATATAGTAGCGAAATCAGATGCTGGTCATAATTATCAGTGCTCTGAGATGATATACCCATTTCTATTACACTACAAAATTTTATCTAATGATATTGCTTCTAAAATCAATGTATAATATTATCAATGTAAATGAATTACAATCATTTTTGATGTGAAATGATATTATTATATACTATGGGGGTCGTATTACATGGAATGGAAACATATCACTAATAATTTCATGATAGCTGCAATAAAGAGATGAGATATATCGAAAATGGGTATGTATACAAAGACCCTCGTTTGTAAAAGCTTAAACGCGAAGGTCAGAATGTGCTGACATGCAATAGTATGGCAATTCGTCAAACGCAAATGCTAGATTAATATTTCAGAGCCAATGGGGTAAGGAAAATACAATAGAGTTGGAGTTTGTGTGTATTAGTAATATATATTTAAGTACTAATAACCATGGTGCGTATATTTATAGTGCTTTTAGGTTTTTTAGTGATGACTAAATTCATTGGACAAATGATTTTAATTGGACTCCCGAAAATGGCTATACATCACCAAACTTAATATATATTTCATCAAAATTCCCTATATGGGAAATGCTAGAAAATGGTTTAGGTGATTTGCCGTTTTACACTTCACCATTTGGGATTGAAGATGATAAAGGAGAAGAGCCTTTTACAACTGAAATCTAACTATCTTCCCGTATTTTCAAATCATAAAAAACAAAAAGGCAAATTAGGTATACCTAGAAATACCATATAAGATAAGCGTTATATGAAGCCTATTAAATACATAAGCTGTGTTGATGTTACTCTATTATTTATATTAATGACTGTGATACCGGGGTACAGTGTGAGCTTTTCATGCTGGATATGGTTAGATTATGAAGTAAAATGAATCAGTAAAATCCTTCCTCAGATATAACTTATCAATTTAATAAACTTAATTAGGTAACCATAATTAAAGCACATTGGATGTTAAGCTATACCTATTACTTAATAAATATTATTAGTATTATCTTCATGAATTAGAGGTATCCGAATATGCTTGTTGATGGTATCCTTCTGGGATATAATCATAATGCAAGTGATGAAACTCCAGGTATTCCATCTGCGATAGTTTTTGATGCCATATTTCTTATAATCCTGATGGAGTCTACTCTTAAGTAGATCACATAAGATAAAACCATCATCCGATTTCACCACTATATTAAAATATCAAAAATTGCTTGACATTACTCTACAGATGTAGTATGATTAACTTCCGCCGCTGATAAAGGGGCAACCACTTATAAGACAGACTTCAAGAAATGACAAAATAAATTAAAAAAGTGGTTGACATAATACACAAAACGTGTTAAAGTAATATCTTGTCGGCAGCGAAACAAACAGCAGAGAAAAACGACA
>JAQSXU010000320.1 GCA_029256485.1 Clostridiaceae bacterium | reverse complement strand
CTGTAAACCCACTTATTTGAATGTTTTGGCAGGGGTAGTAGGATTTGAACCTACAGCCAATGGTTTTGGAGACCACTACTCTACCGTTGAGCCATACCCAACCGTTTATATAACTACATTGAAGCCTATTTTCCGTTCCAATACTTCAATGGTTCACTCACTTTTTATTAAGTTCTATTATACACTCAAATCTAGTTATATTTCAAGTCTCTTTATTTACTTTTTACAATACTTAATTTAGATATTTTTCAATACACATCTTAAATACTCTAAAAAATAAAAGGTAGTACAAAAATGGGATATTGCATTTTACAATATCCCAAAAAATTATTTATAGTGTTATTTCTCTCGGATCACATTGCACACATTTCATTGTTGGATTCTCGTATAGATATAAATTTCTTTTATTTACGCTTATAATACAAGGTTGTATATGATATTTATCATTATTTTTTGCATAGTCAAAAGCAGATTCAATTGATAAATTATCATTTATTATATTTAATTTACCCTTATTAGGATAATTACCATTATAATATGATATAAAATGATATAAAAATTCATCATATTCATAATCATCACATGCAAGTGTTGGCATATTCTTTTCATTCCCAGAAATAGTAATTGAATTGTCAACATTTATTTGTAATGCATTCCCTGAGTAACATTGCCCTTGTACAATAATCTTTTTACAGTTAATATTATTTAAATATTGTGCAAATATTGTTTGAGATAAAGTATCATAACTTGTCCACATATTTATAATAGCCTCTTGATTATTTTGTAAATCTCCGTGATTGCTAATTATAATAAATAATAAATCATCCTCGTTGACTATATTCTTATAATGTAATAATTTATTTAATATATTATTACTTGTTGCCGCATTAGTATTTACTATAAAAGTATTTTCAGAATCTTTTACATAAATAAGATTTCTTCCATCGGCATAAAATATTTCTATATTATCTTTAATATATGATAATTTATTTATTAAAACATCATATATATATCCCAGATCATTACTATATCTTACAAAATTATGTTCTTCATCAATACCACCGGATATTAATAATGCATACTTGTTCATCTTTTGTCCCCTTATTTTTAAACTCTAAATTTTCCCATTAAAATGTTATTATTAGGTTTCCACTTACCTTCTACAAAACACCTTACATCTTTACTAATTATAAACCAATATTCACAATAATGTGACCAATTAGCTACATTAATTGGGTCAACAAAAATTAGCCATCCATTAAAATTATATTCATTGCTAAAAATTTTATTGTTAAAAGTGTCTTTTACATCATTTATTTTCATAGATTCATATGATATATAAAAATTACAAAAATCTAGTGTGTAATTCTTAAATAAATTTTTAGCAATATCTATTGCTTCTTTTTTAGTAACAATATCATTATATTTATCTATAGCAGATATCTCCTCTCTTTTAAAGAAGTAACTCATATTAGATTTATATATATTGTTCCCTTTATTTATACCAAAATATTCAGCTTCAATGTTAATTTCGGTTATAGATTCAACATTTCCATAACAAGTCATTCCTCCCATACTTCTTCATCTCCTATTTTTATAATTTCATATGGTTGTACAGATTGTATAATAAAAGGAGAATGTGTAGTTACTATAAATTGACAATTAGGTAATAGTTTTTTTAAACTAGGAAGAATATTTAATTGCCACTTAGGATGTAAATGACAATCTATTTCATCAATTAAAATTACTGCTTCCATTTTAAGAAAATTTTCAGAAGATCCATCTTCACTTGAAAATCTATATAAAATTTCGCCCAAAATAATAAATAAACTTTTAAATCCATCACTCAATTTATCAATACTAATATCTTCACCTTTAATGTCAAATATAACATCACCATTTTCAGTAATTTTTTTAAAACCATATGGATTATATAAAACATTTAATGCATTTATTACCTGATTCAATATTTGATCATATTTACCAGAAGAATCTTTAAGTCTTTTGTAATCAAGATTTACCAACCATTGTTTAACATATTGAAATTTATTATTTAAAATATTATTATTTAAAATTGAATTAGAAAGTGTATTAGCTTTAATATTTGAATTATTTGTTTCTAAACTTGGTCCCTCTATTTTAATTTGAGGCAAAAAACGAAACGTATCAAAATAAATTATTCTTCCACCTTTAAAATTATTGCTTATAAATTGTTTTATAAATTGTACATAATATTCTCTTTTTTTATCATCGTCGTATTTATTAGGATAAATTAATGCACTTTGTATTGATAAATCTTGTTTTGCATATAATACAATAAATTCCTCATTTATTATTTCTTTTTTTCCAATCAAATCATAGCTTTCTTGTTCATTAAAAGCTATTTCTAAACTAATTTGCATAAAATCACCATTTAAATTAATACTATTTATATCAAAAAGTTCTCCGCCATATATAGGATTTAATGATGTTAAAACATTTACTATAGATTTAAGAATAGTAGATTTCCCAGCACCATTAACTCCTACTAATACACATGTAGATAATGGTTCATTATTTTCATTATTTTCATGATTTAAAAAACTTATATCTTTATTACTAAAACACTTTACATTTCTTAGTTGTAAATTTTTAATCTTCATAATTACTGCCCCCGCTATATTATATTTTTAATAATATAATCTTCCTACATATATTTTATATTTTTATCATTTATACTTCAATACAATTATTGTTCTTATATTTTATTTACTAGTTCAAATAAACATAATTTACTACACATTTAATGAAATGTAATTATTGCACCTATGATTGTAATTATTACTGCACCTAAAACAGTTCTCCAAATCCAAGTAATATTATCTTTCATTTCTGTTATATCCTTAGAATTTTGTTTACTTGTTGTATATGCTTCATTAGCTTTATCTTTCAAACTGGTAAAATCATCAAGCTTAGTTTCCATCCGAACCACTCTCTCCAAAATTTCTTGTATTACATCGTTGTTTTCCATCGCCACACCTCCTAAAAAAAGTATAAAAAAATAACACCTAATTAGTTGGTGTTGGATTTAATTTATTATTAATATAAGTTTCTATAGCAGTAAACTACAAAACTTTCCTTAACATTATTCTTTGTTATATTTCCCTCTGTATCTATTACAGCATAAGCATATGTAAGTATTTTACCTACATCCTGAGTAATAACTGCAAAACCTGTTTCTTTATTCATTATCATTACCTCCCTAAAAATTTAATAAATTATCAGCTAAATTTATATCTTTCAATAAAATATCTGCTAAATCTGAACTACTATGTTTATCCAATAATTTTGTTATATCATCATTGGTAGTTTTCTTTAATAAATTCTGTTTTACGCTATCAGCATGATCAAATCTTATATATTCAAATCCACGTCTTTTAGCTACAATTTCCCAAGAGAATTCTATATCTTTATCTGTTGTAACAATAAAATACCCTTCATATTTTTCTATTTTATAATTACAACTTTCTTCAGGATAAAATTTAACATGATATGCTTGTTCTAAATTAATGGATTCTTGCACTATATCATCAAGATATACTACACATTGACCGTTTATAACTTGTCCAAAGCCTAAATCTCCTAAGTATACTTCTGGTAATTCATAGGAATGGAACAATCTATCTCCAAAATGCTTCGTAGATTGTTGGCAATTCTTACTTCCGCTGACGCTTAGATTCACACAATTAAGATTTCCAACTCCAGTAACATCCCAACCCTGATGTTCTAAATTTCCATAGATATTATTGCCACCATCAGCCACAGATTGTATATATAGAGCTGTTTCTGAATCAACATCTATATTGATTTTATCATGTACATTAAAAGGTACATGGACTGTTGCATCCAATATATCATTATAAGCATAATTATTTACAACAATTGCAGGTTTAGCTGTTGAACCGTCATCATTTCTTGCTTCCATCATAACAGAACAATTTTTTTCAGCTATAAGTCCAACAGAAGGTGCTCCAGTAAAATCACCATTTTCATCTTGGTCTCTCATGGAAGATATTGAACCAACTTGTAATCCAAGCCCAAGCCAATCATAAAAATCTATATTTTCAGAATGGAAATCTATCGCTTTTTGTGGCATACTTGCAATTGTATTATCGTACATGGTCATATGACCATTATCCAAACTAATAGCAAAAGTTCCATCTAAGCTTGTAATCGTACCCGTCTTTATTAAATTTGCATTGATAATACCTGAAGTAATTTCATCTGCAACAAATCCCTTACCAGTTCCAAAAGTTCTCCATCGCCAGCCAGATTCATCTTTCTCACTTGCTATAGCAAATATTCCACAACCAAGATATAATGCTCCATAATCAGAACTAGATGCATTCGTATTTTCTAGTAATATTCCTTTACCTTCTATAACTTGAGCATTACTAAAACTTCCACTTGATAAAATTTGATTTTTAAGGGTATCTATAATACCTTCTAAAGAAAATGTATTTATATTTTTATTTGCAGTTAAGCAACTTTGTAATATTTGTGCATATCTCTGTAATGCTAATTGTCTATCTGTAATACTCCCAAATTTATTATCTAAAGTAATTTTTACGTGTGCTGGATCTAATAAATCTGTTTCTTTTATTATAATAGTATAGTTATCATTGAAATTAATAGCATCTGCAATAATATTTACATCTGTTCCAACACTATAACCATTGAGATTTATGCCAAGTTTACTTAAATCAAGAGTATTTGAAGCTAATTGATATACTGGTTTTGCTAGATTAGTCAATTGTGCCTGTGCTGTAGTCTTTAAAATATTGACATCTGATATATCATTTAATTCTAATTTACCTTCAATAATTCCAATTGCTCCTATAGCTTCTTCATTATCTAAATAATCAAGTCCATTATTAACATCAGAAATAGTTAGTCCATCTTTTCCAATAGGTATTATCCTTGTAATTATATTAGATGTATCTTTTTTCCATTTTAAATCTTTCATATTTTGACATAAAACAATATCATCACTAGAACCACTATAAAGTTGTATATAATCTAAATATCTAATATTAGATAGGATGCAATTTAAAGTATTTTCATACTTAGTTTGGCAAGAAATTTCATTATCATATTCTATATCACCTAATGTAAATTGTTTATCTGGAGATGTCTTATTATTATGATTATCTATAATTTGCTGCATAAATAATTGGACTGTCATATTTTCAATATCCCATGCTCTAACACAAGTATCATTGAGATATGCCATTTCACTTTCACATTTTACATCTCTATAAAACAAACCAGTATTATCCATATTTTCTTCAGCATCATAAACTCTACCTTCAAATAATATCTCGTCTGTATCAAAATCTTCTACTGTGATAAGTGTTACCATATTAGTAATTTGATTATAGCCCTCATTATTTATTGTAATAGTGAAATTGAAATTGCTGACTTGCCCTGCATTTTCAGTTAAATTCATCTTTTTTAAATAATTAAGATTCAATTCTGTTGAAGGATAGTTAATAATTGTTTCTACATTATTGTTAAAAATACTTACCTTATAAATATTACGCACCTCCTTTTTTCAAAAAATAAAAAAATATATACAAAAATCGTATATACCTTAAAATTTAATTATGTACATTAAAGCAATATTTTTTGGTCTAGTCTCTGCTCCACCTGTACTTCCCGTAGTTCCAGCATTTGTTGAACCATTACCAGCCCATGTCCATCCACTTCCACTAGATCCAACACCACCAATCTGTGTATGTGTATGAGATTTTAAGCTATCTTGCTGTGTACTTCCTAATTCTCTTCCACTGTCAACTCCTGCTCCATGGTCGTAACCTCTTACAAAATAACCTCTTAAATCAGGTAATTTAAACGTTGTACTACCATCACCTGCTCCATAAGTTGTACCAATGACAGAAAACAAATTATTATATGTATTTCTACTTATTATACTACCATTACACTCTAACCAGCCTATAGGTATTATTCCACCTGCAAATGCATGTACTGCTCCCGTTGGTACTAAAAATGTAGAATCTTTATTATCTAATAAATCTGCATCTAATCCCGAACCACTACCATCTACGATTTCAATTTTTGATAATACATCATTAGCATTATAATTAGCTTCATCATTAGAAATTCTATTATTAATATCATCTATATCTGATAATATTTTAGGTTTCACATTATCACTTCCCTTTTACATATAAATCCTATACTTTATTTTTTCACCGATATCTAATGACCATCCATTTAATGTTAATGTTTTAGCACTAGCATTCAATGTATAATGGTCTCCTTCATCTAATAAACATCCTTCCAAGAATGCATCTATTGTACACTGTGTTAAATCTATATTGGCTGCACTTAAAGTAACCGTTGTTGTATTATTAGATGTAGCTGTAAAAGTTTGTTTCACTTTTAATTGATTAAGCCTGCTATCATACTGGTTTACAGAATTTAAAGCAGTAGTCAAAGCACTAAAATTATTACTACTCTCCACACTAGCTTCATTTAGAATCCCTTTTTTAACAGGAAAACTAAATGTCACACTTGTAAGTCTTCCGTTACTAGAATATATAACTATTTCCGCATTAACATTTCCTACTACAGATATATCTGCTGTTTGGAATTTATAACTAATTTGTCCTTCTATAGCATTTACAATTGTCATATCTGCAAATGTTGATGTATTATCTACTCTTCCTAAAGAAATTTTAGCTGTTAAAGCAGTTAAATCAAATGAAACTCCATTATTCATTAACGTTATGTTTAAAGTACATAAATTACTATCTCCCACTGTTGGACTAAACTGTGGAATATATCCTGCACTAGGATTATTTATATCTAAAATAATTGGAATGTTATCCAAATCTATTTCAATTTTACTTATATTACCATTAAAAGAGATTATATTTTGTCCACTTTCTAAATATAAGTAATTTAAATCTTTATATGTAGTTGTATTTATTGCGTATGTTTTTCCATTAAGGATAAAATTTCCTGTACCATTAGAATAAATTCTAATATTAGGGCTACTATAAATATAAGGATTATATATATTTATAGGTGTAATAACAGTTATTTTTTCATTATTTCTACAATATTTAAATGGGTCATTACAACAAATTCATCAAAACTCGGAACATCCTCAACTCTTGCCAAAAAATAATAATCGGGCATGAAATCAAATATCAATTGACTTTGCCCTGTATTTATTAGCCACTCTAAGATTGAAGAATATAAGTCATGCAGATCTGTCATATCTTTACTAATTAATAAAAACTTAATAACAATCGTTCTTGTGTCATAAATTATATGATTATTAGTTCCAATCATATTTAAATCGTATTGCCCATTTTGGTATGGTACTGAATCCTTATTTACTTTAGGTTTTGCACCATTTATATGTTTCTCTTCTATATATAATCCAAAATCATTAAAACTATTTTTGCCATTAAACGTTACTCCAAGCTGGATCATAACCTATATTCCTCCCATCTTGTTGTGTTTTCTTTTCCTGTAATTCACTTATATCTTCATAAGTTTCCTGAGCAATTACTCTACTATTAAGTATAGTTTGATGTATATATGGTTGTTTAGGTTTATTGTTATTTGCAGTATTGACATTAGCACTTCCTTCTATTTTAGAACCTGCTATATTATTAGAATTTAATTTCATACCAACACTCATATCCGTTGATAATCCTTTTATTGCATCAGTAACCTTATATTTATTTTCATCTGGTACTGAAAAATGTAAGAAGCTTCTTATTTTATCTGCAACTCCACTAACAGCATTAATAATTCCACCAATTCCGCTCATAATACCATTTTTTAAACCATTAATAAAATCTCTACCCCAATTTAATGCACGACCTGGTAAAGAAGTAATAAAACCAATAGCACCATTAAATCCACTACTAATAACACCACCTATAGTACCCATAACAGAAGATATACCGTTTCTTAATCCATTTATCATATTAGATCCAAATTGTACAAATCTACTAGGTAAACTAGAAAACCAATTTACTACAGAATTAAATGCATTTCTTATTCCATTACCAGCACTTTCAACTCCACTTACTAAATTATGAAAAAATCCAATTATTGCATTTATTGCTCCCATAATAAACGATTTAACAAAACTAAAAACAGAATTTACTCCATTTCTAAACCATTCATTTTTATTGTAGAGTAAAACTAAAGCCGCAACCAAAGCACCTATAGCAATAATAACAATCGTTATTGGATTAAGTGACATAGCAAGATTTAAAGCATACTGTGCAATTGTTTGTGCCCCAGTAGCTACCGTAGAAAGAACCATTTGAGCCTTTTGTGCTATCCACGCTATAGCCTGTTTACCCAACTCCAATGTCATCTTCGCTAAATTAATTGCTCCTTGTGCTGCCGCCTTTCCAAAATCTAATAATGCAGAAGCACCACTTTTAGCTAGTCCACCTATTTTAGTTAATCCACTACCTAATGTATTAAGTACACTAGAACCAAAATTTGATATTCTAGTACTTACAGATAAAACTCCATCTTGCAAATACATAAATGCTATTCTAGCTGTATCTATTTTATCTTTTACATTACTTATAGTAGTTGTTACTGTACTTATTGCGTTTCTAACATTATTTACAGTGCCAACTACAGTTTGTATAGTTTTCCATGTCATAAATGCTGAAGCAATACCTGTTACAACTATTCTTGTAGCTTCTCCATGCTGTGCTATCCAATCAAGTATATCCTTTAAAGTAGTTAATCCACCTTTAGCTAAATCCAATAGATTTTTTCCTAAATCACCACTAGAACCACTTAATTTAGGCATCAAATTAGTGGCTATTTGCATAATATCTTTTATAATCCCAGAGACAATAGGACTTAATGTTTTTATTGCATTTCCAGCCCCTGTTATTGATTTTTGAATAACATCTTGGATTTTTGGCATATTAGAATTAAACCACATAACTGCATTATTAAAGGCAGGCAATAACATAGTTCCAATATTTCTACCTAATGTTTCAAAATTCATTTGTGCTACTCGTACCTGATTGGCAAAAGACGTACTGAGTGTCCTACCAAAATCTCCTTGGGCATCTTTAGTTACATTCATAAGGTAGTTATATCTAAGAATTGTTTGTTCAGATTGACTCATTTTATCATAAGGCTTTTTAATTCCTTCAGCCAAAGCAAAAGCTTGTAAATTAGCTACTGACATATTAATTCCAAGAGCCTTTAACGGTTCTGTTTCTCCAGATATTCC
>JAQSXU010000319.1 GCA_029256485.1 Clostridiaceae bacterium | reverse complement strand
CTGCCTTTACTTTAATATTAATAAATCCTACTATCATGGAAATAATGAAAAATACAATTGTAAAGATTGATAATAATCTTTTTGATATCTTCAATAAAACTCCCTACTTTCATATAACATAATAGTAGTATTATCATAAGATAATAGAAATATTTATTTGATTTGATATAAAAAATTTTTTAATTTCTCTTTAATTTTAAAATCAGCAAAACTTGCTTTGATAGCATTTAAATAAATATGTTTATAGTCTTCACTGCTAATATTAAATTCCTTTGATACTATCTCAAATTCTTTTTTCATGTTAGTATTAGAAACGCTTCTGTTATCTGTGTTTACTGTTACCTTAATTCCATCTTTATGGAAATTATATATTGGATGCTCACTAAAGTTTTTAACTGCATTGGTTTGTACATTACTTGTTGGACACATTTCTAATACAATATTTTTATCCTTTACTATTTTATAAGCTTCCATATGATCTTTTATAAAGATGCCGTGTCCTATTCTTTCTGCTCCCAATAGTTCTACTGCATCTAATACATTTTTACCTATTCCAGTTTCACCTGCATGAATTGTAACTTTATATCCGTACTTTCGTGCTAAACCTATAGGCTCAATAAATTTTTCACAAAAACCCTCCTCTTCATTTGCACATAGGTCTACAGCTACTACACCTTTGCCTAAAAACTTTTTTCCCTTTTCAATTACTTCACGTGCAATATCGGCTGACATATTTCTCATACACGACAATATTAAATTTCCATTTATCTCATATTTATCTTCCGCCTCACGAATTCCTTCTAATACACTTTGAATTATATCTTCAATTTCCAACCCTTTCACTGTATGAAGAACTGGTGCAAACCTAACTTCCATGTATTTTACATTTTCATTTGCAGCATCTTCAAACAGTTCAAAAGTCACCCTTCTTAAACTTTCCTTTGATTGCATTACCATATTAGGAATCATAAAAGCCTTCAAATATTCATTAAGAGATGAACATTCTAGAGGAACAATAACTTGCTTCTTAATTTCATTTATATCAAAAGATGGAATATCAATGTTTTCTTCCTTCGCTATAGCTATTATTGTTTCAGGTCTAAGACTTCCATCAAGATGACAATGTAAATCAATTTTGGGTAAATCAAAAAATTTCATAATCTTCTCCTTTTTGTATATTTATTTATAAAAAAAATTCCTAATCACAAAGAAGACATATCATAATAGATATATCTTCTTCGTAATTAGGAATTATTGGTTCCTAGTAGAGACCTCCAAACCATATTATTGGAGTTATACGAATCAAAAACTAATTTTAATTATTAATTTATAAAATTGTACTAAATTTTTCTTTTAAAGTCAATACACTTATTTTAAACTTAATCTTGATACAAATACTATGACTCCATTAAATTTATGACTTAAGCTAAGTTTGATTTATTATTCTCTAAATAACTAATTATCTCGTTAACTGATTCCTCATACTTTAATAAGTAATGTCCTTCCACATCCAAAGAAATATGTCTCATCTTATTTTTATTATTACTATTTTCAATTAAAAGATCACTCATTTTTTTACTTGGCCAATAACAATCTTTTTCAGCAGAAATGAATAGTACTTTTCCTTTATAGTTGTCAATGTTAATCATAGCATCTTTATTATAGTTTTTCTCAATAGATTTTTCATGAATTTTACAAAAATAGTTTCTCTTCGCATCTTCTATATCATCTTTATTAAAATCAAACTTAATATATGGTAGTTCTTCATTATTAAAAGACCACGATGATTTAGGTTCTATCTTATCAATACTGAAAAGATCGCTAGGAAGCCCCTGGAATACATAACAACTAGCTACTAAAGCAATAGTAATTGCAGATTTTATATAATTTGCTAATACTAATGCAGCTTCTCCTCCTTTAGATTGGCCAATAATCACAACTTGATTGTCATTTATTTTATACTCTTCCTTTATTAATTCAATAGCATTTACAAAGTATTCAACTTGAACATTTTCTAAGCTATTATAAAGTTCTTCAACTCCAAAATATCCAAGTAACAAAACATTATAATTTACTTTTAAGTATTCAAATAATTTATCACTCAATGGTGATGGAAGTCCTGGTCTGCTCCCTCCAATAATAACAACTAACGTTTTACTTTTATTTTCATAAAAATCTCCGTAAATTTCTTTTGAACGATATTCTTTCATAATAACCTCTCCTTAATGTATTAATTTCTTTCTAAATTAAATCTAGTTTTAATTATCTAATTCAATTATTTTATTTATACATTGATTTACCTCTTCATCAGTGCAATTAATATCCAATGCTTTAAGATGATAAATACACAAAGTAAATATTATTTCATTTAAATCACTTGATAATTTTCCGTCGAGCCAATAGCTAATAACTCCATATATACTCTGAGTAAGTAATATTGAAGTCACATTTACATCATAAATATTTGAAGTATGACTGTTTTTCAAATGATCTAACATACCTCTTAAAAAAACATTTGTCCTGTTCATTATTTCCCAACGCTTTTTTTCAAATTCTTCATTAATTCCCATGGACTTTACAAGCAGTATTTTAGATAAATCCTTATTTTGTACATATACCCAAATTGCACTAGTCATTGCTAATGTAAATTTTTTAGTAATATTATCACTTTTATCCATAGAAGCATTTGATGCGATTTTTAAACTCATATTAGAAATTTCTTCATAAATCTTGACTAAAACTTGCTCTTTATTTTCAAAATAGGTATAAAAAGTTCCAACAGCAACTGATGCTTCATCAGTTATGTTTTTAATGGAAGTTTCAATATACCCTTTCTCTGAAAAAACTCTAGCTGCGGCTTCAAGAATATTTTTTCTTTTCAACTCACTTTTGCTTAAAATATTATTATTCATTAAATTTTTCTCCTAATATCAAAATTGAATTTGAATTCAATTTCATTTTAAAGTTTTTAGTGTTATTTGTCAATATCCTTTTTCTTTAAAACCAAAAAATGACTTAACCTTATTGTTAAGCCATTCTTAATATTAATTACTCAATTTATTTTTTTAATGTTGATCCATTATGGTAATATATTACCTGCTGAAAGATAAATTTCATACCATTCTTGCCTAGATAAGTTAACATTAGTAGCTGTACAAATATCTTTTAATCTACTTTTATTTGTAGACCCAATTATTGGCTGAATTTTAGCTGGGTGTCTTAGAATCCATGCAATTGCT
>JAQSXU010000318.1 GCA_029256485.1 Clostridiaceae bacterium | reverse complement strand
AAGCTATCAGCAAGTCCAAACAAAACCTCCATTACGTCAGCTAATTCCTCTAAATTCTTATCTTCTAAAAATTCATTAACTTCTTCCTGTAATTTAGCTTCTAAAAGCTTGTACTTTTCATCTCCAGTTACAATTGCAGTCTCACATGCTCTTCCATCTGCTTTTATTATTTCTGGTATTTTATCTCTAACTAATTTATTATATGTCTTCATTACTTCTCCACCTTTTCATTGTTACTATTATTATTTTCTTTTAAATTACTCTTTTGTTTTTCCTTATCACTTTTTCCCTGCGATGCATCAATCAACCCAACACTCCAAGTATAAGCACTCGAATAATCCGAAATATATTCCAATTGAATATTACTTTGTATTTTTTTATCAAGATCACATTTAGTACCTTTTACCTGATATCCACCATCTTTATTTATGGTCTTATCATTGCAGTTTGGATCAGTAAAAATATACAAATGTTGTTTAAAGGAACCAATATATAATTGACTTATAACTTTATCTTGTAAGCCATTTTTATCAAGCTCTTCTTCTGAAAGTATATTACTATCCTTTAAAGTTATGGATACTTTATAATATTTTATTGGTTTAACACTGCTAAAGTATATTTTTATCTTAGTATTATTTTCACTTTCAGTAAATTCTACTGGTGAATTTATCAATTGGTATTCCCCATTATCCTCATATGATTTAGTAAAATTATGAGAAGCAGATACATTTTTAAATCCAACAATACATACAGCAACTAAAAACATAAGTCCAATGACAATCTCAAATATATTCCAAAAAAAACTTAAACATCCTACTTCATTGTTTATACTTTCTTCATTTTTCTCATTTTCTTTATTAATCTTTTTCTGTACTACTTTTTCTTTTATAAGACTTTCTTCATTGAATTTTATTTTTCTAACACGCTTTCCTTCTAATTGCTCTTCTATATTGTTTATATATTTTTGTGCTACTATATTGTTTTTATTTAGCGATAAAAGCTTTTTAAAATTCTCCACTGCCAGTGGTAAGTTATCAGTGTAATAATAACAAAATGCAATATAATCAATTGCTAACATATTCTTATCTTTCTGTGATAAATATACTTCTAAATAAGGTATTGCTTCATTAAACCTTTTTGCTAAAACTAAAATTATTCCACACCTCAGTGCACTTTCTAAGTCATCGCTATTTATTTCAAAAGCTGACTTATACTTTTCTAATGCATTATCCATATCTTTAGCTTCATAAAGATAATTCCCCATCAATCTAAGCAATTCTGGATCTTTCTTAAATAAAGAACTTGCATTTTTTAAATGCTCATAAGCCTTGTGATAATCTCCATATTCCAAAGCTTCATAAGCTTGTTCTCTTTCATATAAATATTTATCTGCAATTTCTGAAGTCATATCCATTAGATAATCATATTTAAGCTCATTAGGCTCTTTTAAATTTTTCAAAACTTCTTCAACTAAATGAGCAGAATATTTTTTATATAATTTTATTTCATTTTTGCTCCATGTGAAATTCTTATTTAACTTTCTCCATATTTCTGCTGGTAGATATTTATGAGTAGTTAAAAAATTAAACATCTCGTCTTCTATAATATGAAATGCATTAGCATTCCACATAATATCTAGATTTAATAATTCATCCCATACTGAAGAATAAATTCTTAAATTCATATTATTATAAATTTCGTTTAATCTATTAAAAAACGCTTTTATTTGCTGTTTAAAATCGTTATTTTTAATTTGTTCTTGATTATAGATATTATCAATATGCGTTTTTAATTTAAAATTAATTTGTTCATTATTATCATTTTTTTCATTATTGATCTCATCTAAGTATTGATCTACTTTAGATTTATTAATTTTTTCTTCTTTTCTTTTATTATTAAGTTGGCTTTTCTCTTGATTAAGACTATCAAAATATAAATTTACTTTAGACGTTTTTATTTTTTCCTCATTAATTTTCTCTTCTTGCTCAATTTTTTCATTATTTATCTTGTCTATGTATGGGTCTATTTTCGATTTATTAATTTTATTCTCACTTTTTAAATAGTTTTCAGATTCATTTTCAATAGTTTCCTTTAAATCTAATTCTTCAATGACATTTTCAGTTGAATTATTTATAAATTCTTGATTATTTTTAACTTTATTGTTTGTCTTTACATATTTTACAGCCTCATCGTATGCTGTTCTAATCCTTTGATATCCTTCAGCATCATCTTCTGGATTATGTACTTTTAGTAATTTTGCATAAGCTTTTTTTATTGTTTTTAAATCACTATCTTCTGATATTTCTAATATGGTCCACCAATACATACTTAATAAATATTCTCCAATTCCTCTAATTTTTAGCTTGATGTTTTAGCATTTTTCTCTTGCAACATATGTCATTATGAATTCATATATTAATATGCAAATTATACCATTAAATTAAAATACAGACCAATATTTAAATTGATCTGCTAATGGTCTATTAAATTGCTTATTTATATCTAGTTGATTTATTTAAATTTCCAGATGAAGTTTTACCAGCATTTGCTACTATATACCACTAGATAATTGTGGTACAATAACCAATGTAAATATTGTAACCACAGAGGGATGGCTGTGGAGGTTTTGAACTTTTTTTCCTCCTTGGGCTATTAGTGAATTATTTCATTATAGCTAAAGGGGGTGGTATTAGATATGTTAGAAACTTTTATAAAATGTATATCAATTGTTTATGTAATTAAATTAATTTTAAAACATAATCTTTTCATAAATCATTTGAAAATTAAGGTTAAGTTTCTTGGCCTTGATATAGAAGTTAAAAGCAAAGAAAAAAGTGCCCCATCCGACCAAGATAAGCACCTTTTCTAAGATTATTTAATAAATCTAATCTAATAGCCCTAAAACAAAATAAATGTTCTAAGGATGCTTAGTGTTAGTGCACTAAGCATTTCCTATTTATATTATATCAAATCTTATAAAAATTTAAACACATTTTTTTATAAGATTTACACATCTTCATTGCATACACTTTTACTTTTAGAATTTATTTAAAAGTTTTACTTAATTATATACAAATATTCCTCTGCTTTTTCCGCTAAATGTTAATAGTACCTTCACTCATCTATATTTTCATCATCGTGGTATCGAGTATTAAATCACATTGATTCCTAATATCTAATTCTGCAAAATAATGTTCTTCCATAGGAATCCATTTATTTAGAAAATCTTGTAGTTTTTCT
>JAQSXU010000084.1 GCA_029256485.1 Clostridiaceae bacterium | reverse complement strand
TACTGTCACATTTATTATTTCTACACCAATATATAAAGCAATTACCGTGCCAACTAAGAGTGTAAAAAAAGCATATGTATATATGCCGCCTTTTTAAGTAATTTCTCAGTACTAAAGTATTTTAATTTACACTATACTTTTAAAATTTACATACTTTTAATTATAATTAACACAGTTTATCTATTAATCTAATTGAATTAACACACATTTACATAAAAATAACTGCCTCCACACACAATCTCTTTCGAGTTATGCATTAGAGGCAGTTAACTTTTAAGTATTTTATACTCTATTTTTAAATTAGGCTCTGGTTCAATATAATTATGAAATATAACCAGAAAAAACTATCTGACTTAAACTTTTCAGCCTGCTTGTCTATTTCTTTTTTACCATACTCTTCAATATTCACTTCAAATAAATTCCTTATTATTATATTTTAAATTTTTTCAGCATCATATTCTAACGTATGTCTAAGTTTAATAATAGTTTTAATAATATTATTACTTCAATACTATTTAGAAATTACAAATATAGAACCATAGAAATGTTATAGTTATAATGCCAATGACCTGTGCAATGATATTTGTGTATTTACCTAATTCATTTTTGTTTGTCTTAATAGGGGCAATAATATCCCTGTTAAAAAACAATATTATTGCCATAACTAATGCCAATAAGTTTCCGACTACACCCTTTTTTGAAATTTCAAATATCATATACCAGTATGCCCCAAATAGAATACCGTAAAAAATGTATTTTACAATAAAGTGTACTTTCGTACTGATGTTTGTCTTGTCATAAATATGTTTTTGACTGTTATCTTCCAATAATATCTCCTCCCTTTGTTTTGCTTGAATTTATTGCACAATAAAATACTTCTATGTACCAATTCCAAGGTATATATAGTAATAAATATATAACTTGTTAACAAATTGTGATTTGTCTAATTCTTATTAGATATAATTGTAAACTCTCCTGGTACATTTTCATTTGTCCAAGGTCGAAACACCATCCACCTTAACTGAGTCTAATCTAATAATATCAGCAATATAGTAGATCTCATCATCTGTTAATTTTATAGCTAATGCATTTTTAAAAATCAAACTAGCTTCTTTCAATGATTTTATAATTTGTTTATCGAATTCTAAGTTATCTTCATCATATCTTAATCCATTATTTAGAAGCATTCTTTCTAACGCACATGCCACATGAAACATAATTCTTAGCTTAACGGGATTTTCAAAATTTATATCTAATAAATTTTCAATTAAATTCACAAATTCATCTAATAATGAATAGATCTTTTTAGGATTAAGAAATGTCATAAATTCATCAAGAGTTTGTATGCATAGATTTTTAAAAATTATTTTAGGTTTTTCTGTATTAATAATAGGTTGAATAGTTTTACCCTTTATAATGCTTATTAAAATATTTTCTCCAGTTCCTTCAATCAATTGCTCTATTGATATAAAAGGAATACCCATATCAGGATTTGTAATACCTATAATAGCTAAAATATTATTTTCTTTAGAAATCTCACTAATAGACTTAGTTAAATCATTCAATCCAAGTGAAATAATGTTGATATCTTCAGAACTAATATCATTCGTAACATTTTCTACCAATTCTTTAAGTTTAATTGCTGCACCTTTACCAGTAGAACAAATAGTAATTATAACTCTTTCCTTTTGTTTCTTTTCCTGAGGCAGTTGTGCAGTTATGCCATTAGTATATCCTCTAAAATCAGTAAGTAAATATGAATACACAGAATTTAAATCTGTATCACAAACAGAACATTTTCTAACAGCCTCTAATACTAATGGAGTAGATACCATATCAACACTTTTAGTAATTATATTAGTTTTTTCAGTAATAACATCACTAAAACTATTTAGAGATCCCATATCAACTAAAAGTAGAACACCTTTACCTTCATTAACTACTTTTACCTTTTCAATGACAATTTCCAATATATCAGATGGAGTCATTTCAAGAGGCATATCAACGCCTAAAATATTGTCAGCATCAAAAAGTTTTTTAGCTATACCAACCATACTTGTAGCAACACTTGAACCATGTGCAGCTACTACAATTCCGACTCTTTCTTGACGCGATGACTCTTGTATTGAATTCAAAAGTAATGCTAAATACTCTATTTCTACATTGGGTATACTAATATTAAATTTCTTTTCTATAAGCTTATGAATATCTTTAGCCACCTCGTATTCTTTACTTTCACTTGATATTGATAAATCAATATTTGCATCAAAAGAAACAGTATTTTTCTTAATACGATTAAATAATGCACTAAAGTGAAGACTTGTAGCATAAATGAATCGCTCATTTAGTTTTTTACTTAATTTATTTTCAGCTAATATTTTTATTTCTTCTGCAAACTCAACAATATCTTTATCAACAATTTTTAGTAGTCCTTCTCTACGGTTTCCATCATTCTTAAATCTATCATAAAACTTTTTTAAATGAATATTTATGTCCGTAGTTATAAACTTCTTTATTTCCTCATCATTCATGCCTTCTTCTTGAAGAAGAGATGTTTTATTCTCTATTATGCTATAAATATTAAATGGTGTTTCATAATCATGTGTTTCTAAAAAAGTTTTATTACCCTCAGGCTGAATAGTAATACTACTCGGCATTATATTCCACATAGTTGTATTATCCTTAGTTTCATTTCCAAATGTTAGTATTCCACTTTTTATATTTGGAGGTAATAGTGCTAAATTTATCTCAATATCTTTATTGGTGTTAATACAATTAAAAAATCCTTTTGCACAAACTAACTGTATATTGGATTTTAATTGTCCAACATTTCCATATGTAGTACTACCTATTAGAGCTTTCATAGCTTCTGATGAAATTTTAATAGTTTTATTTACTCTCTGAGCTTCCTTAGAAATCAGATATTGTACCAATTCTATCTTTTCATCTATAGGTCTTTCTTCAAAAACAGGAATATTTATAGTTATAGGAATTCTTCTAATAAATGTATTAAGCAAGGTAGAATTAGGATCTTCTGTTGTAGCTCCAATTAACAATACAGTTGCCTTGCGCTGCCTATCGGTCTCTCCAAGTTTATTATAATTGCCTGTATCCATAAAATAGAAAACCATTTCTTGACCTTCTGGTGGTAATCTATGTATTTCATCTAAAAATAGTATACCTCCATCAGCCTTTTCAACTATACCTTCCTTTTCTTTTTCAGCACCTGTAAATGCACCTTTAACATGTCCAAATATATGAGATAAAAGAAGTTGAGGATTATTACAATAATCAGCACAATTAAATATAATAAACGGAGGATCTTCTGGTAGTTCTTTTATATTCTTATAATATTCATACATCATATTTGCGAACAAACTTTTACCAACGCCTGTACTACCAATTATTAATGTATGAAGACCATTTGGCGGATATAACAAAGCTGCTTTAGCTTGTTCTATTTGATTTTTTAGACTTATATTATAACCAATTAAAGAATTGAAAGGTGATTTATCTTCTTGTTTAGTATCTGATGCCTTGCTAATAAAGTCACTAATTTCTATAATTTCTTCACAATCATCATTTAGCGTTATATTTAATTTTTTCATAAATTGCGCTCTATCAAAATACAAAACTGGCCTATTTCTGATCTTAACTATTTTCTTTTCCCTACAAAGAATATTAAGTTCTCTTGATGCATTGCTCCTTAGTATTCCAAGGTGTGCTCCAACTTCTTCTGCACTAAAACCCTTGATTTTTAATAATTTTTCTTTAGTAAACTCTTTAGAGCTTGATAATATATATCCATAAATCTTATCAATTTGTTTCATTAATCAATACCTCCTTTATCTATATTTTTTATATGTACTTAATTCTTGCTACTAAGTTAAAATTAAGTTATCCTTCTATATTAATTATTAGGTAAAATTTCAAATTACGTATTTATAATTACTAAAAATAATCCGTACATTTTATTACTCACTTAGTAATCTATTTGAGCAATTAATATGCCAAATAAGCGTGTAAATAAAAATATATTCTACCAAATTTAAATTTCTCACATACTTTTAGTAAATAAATATTTCTTTTTACACACTGAATTCTTAAACCACACACTAAATCTTTCAATCACACACTTATAATTATATTTAACACAGTTTTTTCTATGGCCTTAAATAATGTGATATTTCAAGCTTCTATCTATTTTTACTCATACATATGCGTACTAACTCTTTAATTAAAAACAGACTAATTGTTGTAATCATCAACATCAAACTCATAGTTTTTATAATACACTTAATCTCCATTATTAAATCTCAAAATACTGCATTATTTAATATCCTCTTTTAATTTAAAATTATTAACTTGTTCAATAAGATTATTAGAATTATCTGCAAGTAACTGTGCAGTATTTGCTAAACTTTCAACTGATACAGTAACCTCTTGGGTAGAAGCAGCTATTTCTTCTGAAGAAGCTGAGTTTTCTTCTGATATGCTAGCTGTAGAATGTATTGTTTCAAAGATCTGATCTTTCTTCTCGTTAATTTCTTCAACTGTAGAATTTATCTCTTCTATTTTAGGAAGAATTGCATTAATAGCTTTAATGATTTTTTTGAAATTATCAACAGAAGTTTCTATAACATTTGTTTGCTGTTTTAAATCTTTATTAAGCCCATTTGTATTGCTAACTACAATGCTTGTTTCCTTAGAAATATCTTGAATCAACCTGTTGATATCATTAGATGAGCTCTTTGATTGTTCTGCTAATTTTCTAATTTCATCAGCAACAACTGCAAATCCTCTTCCTGCTTCACCCGCTCTAGCAGCTTCAATAGAGGCATTTAATGACAATAAATTAGTCTGATCTGCAATGCTATTTATAACATCTGTTATTTTATCAATTTCAGAAATTTTCATACCTAGTCCTTGAATTTTCCCACTAGCATTATCAAATGAATTACTAATTGTATTTATTGCTTCAATAAGAGCAGACAATTGAATATTACTGCTTTGTGCCTTATTATTAACAGATTTAGTATTTTCATCAACATCTTTAATTGATATAGCAATACTCCCAATTTCATCGCCTAATTTAGAAAAAGTATCATTTATTACTATTAATTCATTTGATTGAACTGAAGCCCCATCGGCTATACCATGTATGGCAGCAGCAACTTCCTGCATTGTACTATCCATTTCTTTTGATATAGATGCTAGTGATTTAGACTTTTCTAAAGTTAATATGCTGCCGTCCTTAATTACTTTTAAAATTTTAGAAATCGAGCTAATAGTAGCTGCAAGCTCCTTTTTCATTAATCCTATTTCAGACTTTTCATCACTTTCAATTTTAACTGTAAAATCTCCTATGGCTAAAGTATCTAAAATACTGTTAAATGAACTGATAGATTTCTTTAATAATTTTATGACCATAGTTGCAATTAATAATATTAATATAATTGAAATAATAAAAAACACTATCAAAGTCACAATTCCATTTACATAATCATGATCTGTTTTATTAAATAATTGCTCTGCATCAGCTTTATTCTTAGTAACTGCTGAAGAAATTACATCTGAAAAATTATAATTACTTTTTTCAAAATTAGTTTTATTTAAATTCTTTGTGTAAGTACTTGTCGTATCATTATTTTTAATTTTAGTTATATCATTACAGTTATCTTTTAAAGTAATAAATAGTTGATCTATAAGCTCATTTGTTTCACTATTGCCCTCTGTAAACTCCAGTGACTTATATTGGCTCAAATCTGTAGAAATACCATCAATTGCCTTATTAATGTTATTTCTATATGAGTCTTTTGGATTCTCTATTTGGCTTGGAATATCATTCCTTAGATCATTTAAGTGCATATTAATTGAGCTTAATAATATATCTCGTTGAAGACAACTTGTATACATTAATTTAAGATTGTTATGAGTCGCATTAATAGTAACAAATGATGATATTCCAATAATGAAAGTAGTTAAAATTGAAATAAAGCATATAGCCTTAAAACTTGTAATTATAGTTATGTTTTTTAATGATATTTTTGAGAAAGTACTTTTTAAAAAGCTATTCTTTAAATATTTATTTTTGAAGCCTTCAGTATTTTTATTAGAAATCCCTTGTTTTTTTAATTTTTCATCCATTCTAGCATAACCTCCAAATTAATTGTTCCTAAATTTCCATTGAGTGGTTATATTCATAAATAATTTAGTATTAGGCAAATGCAAAAATTAATTTTTTTAGACCTATAAATAAAATGATAATGTCCTAAAGTTTATAACGAAAATTACACTTCAATAGTAAAATCGTGAGTTTTTAAATCAGCCTTTAATACAGCCCTATGTTCACCACATGTTCTAGTGATTATAAGTTCATTCCCATTAACTTCCGTACTGCATTTTCCATCTAATCCAAAAGCCTTATTACTATTACGAAATTTCATTAAATCTCTAATATCATTTACTATTTTTCTATTTTCAAAGTTATCTTTGATTTCCTCTTTTGAATAATAATGACGATTAATATCTCTACCATTTTTAGTTGATTCCATTAATTCAATATCATTTTCACCTGCAAGCATTCCTACATAATAAACTTGTGGTATACCTGGAGCAAAGAATTGAATTGCACGTGCTAATAAATATGCCTTATCATTATTTCCAAGTGCTGAATAATAAGTACAATTAACTTGATAAATATCTAAATTATTGTATGCTGCTGTATTGTATATCTTTTTAACGTTTGCACCTTTTGTGAACATAGCTTCTTTAGTTTCATCAATTTCTTCATCCGTCATTAGATCTTTTACATCGACAATTCCAATACCGTCATGTGTATCTAATGTAGTAAATTGCTTCATTGGACTCATATCAAGCCATCTCTTTAAATTTTCACCTTTTCCTGAATATAGAGCATGTAAAACTAAAACTGGCAGAGCAAAATCATAAATCCAAAATCCTTTTTCTGCAATTTTATGTTGTATTGTATAATGTTCATGTATTTCTGGTAATATATCTACTCCATATTCCTTTACTGTATCTTGAATTTCATAAAGCAAGTCCCACATTTCTGGTTCAATAAAGAAACAGCTAGTTCCTGGTTTCTTTATTGCATAAGCAAAGGCATCTAAACGAATTATTGATGCTCCATTTTCACACATTGATATTAAAGTATCCTTTATAAATTGTCTTGCCACTTTAGAATCCATATTTAAATCAATTTGTTCTTCTGCAAAAGTACACCAAACTTTTTCCTTAGAACCATCTTTAAATTCAACCTCATAATATGGCGCTCTTGGTTTTCTTTTATAAATAGCATCTACTTGTTCTTGAGCCGGTTCACCATTTTCCCAAAAATCTTTATATCTTATGAAGAAATCATTATACTTTGATTTATCTTTCTTCTCTTGAAAGTCTTTAAAAAATTCAGATTGTCTTGAAATGTGATTTACCATAAAATCATACATTAAATAATTGTCCTTACTTATTTCTTTTACATCTTCCATATTTCCAAAAGCTTCATCTACTACGTCATACCGCATAGGAGCAAATCCCCTATCTCCTGATGATGGAAAGAAAGGAAGAATATGAACGCCACCAATAGCATCACTATAGTATTTGTTTAAAACTTCTTTTAAATCAGTTAAATTTTCACCTAAACTATCTGCGTAGGTTATAAGCATAATTTCATTTTTAATTCTATTTCTCATAATAATAATCTCCTTCTTTACTATCCATTGTTTTTTAATTAATTGGTTCAAGAACGCTAAATCAAGCAGCTTATCCTTCTTTAGTACCTTTGTTTTTTAATTAATAAGCAAGAAGCCTATACAAACGAATAATCAAATATATTAATATTGATCTCTTTACTTTATATCACTTAATTTAGGCATAGAAGCTATTGCTCCATAGTTTGTGCATGTAATTGCTCCTACTTTATTAGCAACTTCAATTATATTTTTCCACTCTTCAAATCTGATATTTTGTTTATCTGTGATATCAGATACTTGTTTTAATACAGCTCCAACAAAAGCATCTCCAGCTCCTGTTGAATCTACTTGTTTAATTTTAATTGATGGAATTATTATATTTTCCTTATTAACACTTAAATAAGTTCCCTTAGAACCTAAAGTTATAGCTACGACTTTTACGCCTAATTCATGTAACTTATTAACTCCAGTTGTAATCTCTTTTTCTCCAGTTAATAAAAATAATTCTTCATCACTTAACTTAGTGAAATCACTTTGTTTTATGAAAAAAATACTGTCATCTATAAATTGCGCTAACTTATCTGTTGTGATCAATGCATCTCTATAATTTGGATCGAATGATACATATATATTATTGCTTCTTGCATATTCCAATAATTTAAAATATGTTTTCTTTAATTCACCATCTAAAAATCCAGTGGCTGAACCAAAATGAATTATATCTGAGCTGTCTATCTGTGATAAATCAATATTATCAAATGAATAGTCACCATCGCTTCCTCTTAAAAAATCAAAGTTACGTTCTCCATTTTCATCTATTCCAACTAAAGCTATTGTCGTGCTACCTTTTTCTACAGTCATTTCAGTATTTATCTTTAACTCCTTTAATAATTGAATTAAATGTTTCCCAAAAAAGTCATCTCCT
Source organism: Clostridiaceae bacterium (assembly GCA_029256485.1). The sequence goes on along the minus strand of JAQSXU010000084.1, from coordinate 8,036 downwards.
ACTTGACCTAAAAAATAAGCATTACCCTCTAATTTAGAAATACTAGCTGCTACATTCGCAGGAGCTCCACCTGCTTTTTTTTCAAACTTTTCTCCATTTATTAACCCTTTATTATCAACACAAACCATGTCAATTAAAAGTTCTCCAATACAAAAAATATTTTTATGCATTTTTCATCCTCCTTAAATTTCAAGTCTACAGTCCAAATATTTAAAAGTTATTCTAATTTTAAGTATTGATTCTTAAATACCTAAAATAAACTTAAATAATACTAATCATCTCCCATTATAAATAACAAAAGATGATTAGAAATTTATCTATAAATTATTAATTATGAGCATGCATTTTAGAATTTTCCACTTAATTAAATTAACTTCCAATATCACTTTTCTTCCTGCACTCAAGTTCTAATATAAACAATTAATTATTTTTATTTTATAATAATGTCGTGTTTTTCAACATTGATTGTAGCATTACCTTTTGCGTAAAATGAAATATCAGTTGCATCTAAATCAGTGTAAAAAGTAGATGTCATTACTTGTTCACCATCATTTACGAAAATTTCTACAGAGTACTTATCAATGATTAATCTTAATTTGATCTTTCCATTTTGATTTCTAACATTCATTTCTCTCTTATGTAGTGCATCGCAAAATCTTGCTGAATAACTTCTATCAAATGAAACCAAGTTCTTCTTTGTATCAAAGTTAATTAAAGTTTCATATTCATCATTTTTAGCTATCTTAATTGTAAAATCTTCACAATCATTTCCATCAATCTCAACAGTCATATCTATTTCTCTTCCTGAAATTCCTTCTAATTTAGTATCACTTTTAATTAGTACATCTTTATATTCCACATCATTCTTATAATAATTTTTAATTTCTCTAATTGGATTTTGAATTAAATGACCATCCTTTATTGTAAGTTCTCTAGGTATACTCATCATCCCACACCATTTAAAATCTCTAGGAACAATATTATTTTCCCATGATTGCATCCATCCAATCATAATGCGCCTTCCATCTTCAGTTTCAAGGGTTTGAGGTGCATAAAAATCCAAACCAAAATCTATAGTTCCATAATTTTCTCTATTAAACTTATAATTTTCCTTATTGTATTCTCCGATTAAATACACTGTATTATGTCCATTATGGAACATTAGACCTTCTGCTTTTACCTCTTGAGGTGAAATTATCATAATATCTTTTCCATCAACATTAAAAAAATCTGGGCATTCCCACATACGGCCTATCTTATTTTCACATCTATCAAGGATAGTAACAAAATTCCATAACTTTAAATCTTTTGATTTGTACAAAAGAATTTGTCCACTTCCGTCAGCATGTCTACTACCAATTACTGCATAGAACTCGTCTCCATCTTTCCATATCTTTGGATCTCTAAAATCTTCTAAGTTACTACCTTCTGGTAATGAATCACTTGTAATTACAGGATTACATTCTAATTTTTCATAATCTACACCATCTCCAATTGCAATACATTGAGTTTGCCTAATAAGATGTGTACCATCTTCTTCAATTTTATCTAATACTCCAGTATACATAAGTATATGTTTACCTTCTGATTCTACAGCACTTCCTGAAAAACAGCCTCCCATATCATATGATTCATCAGGTGCAAGAGTTATTGGCAGTCGCTCCCACTTTATAAAATCTTTTGTTTTACTATGCCCCCAATGCATTGGTCCCCATTTAGTATCATATGGATGATATTGATAGAAAAGATGATATTCCCCTTCGAATTTTGAAAATCCATTTGGATCATTAATCCAGCCTATTGGTGAACTTAAATGAAATGACGGTTTCTGTCCTTCCTGAATATTCTTTATAGCTTCTTCTTCAAAAGCCCTTACTTTTTCTAAAACTTTACTATTACTACTCACTATATTATTCATAATCATTTCCTTTCAATTATCATATATATTACATAAGCGACCCTAAAGTCGCTTATATAAGTTATTTATTTTGCATAAAATGCATCTAGATATTTTTGTTTAATTTCTAATATTTTTGACAATCCAAGTTTGTCCATTTCTTCTAAATATGAACTCCACTCTCCATCAACACCACCATTTAAAATCCATTCAGCCTTTTTACGTTCTGTATATGCTTTTACCGCTGTTTCATATTGTGTAAGTGTTTCTATATCTTCCTGACTCATAAATACAGGTGGGTAGTTATATTCAGCTTTCATATCTTTTACATAAGTTTTATGAAGTATATCTAATCTTTCTTGTGCATCATCTGGAGATGTTGTATACTTTCCATAATAACTATCAAGAACTGCTAATGGTCCTGAAACAAATTGATTTGCACGAACTTCCCATGGTGATGCTGTACCTAATTGTAAATGCTTTAAAGTTTTATTTTCTGTTAACTCAAATACATTTTTATTTTTTTCATCGCCGTATGTTCCCCAGTTATCTTGTACTGATTGAAGAGGATCATATAACTTATCTATCCATTTTGCTGTTAATTCTAAATTTTTATTTGCCGATGTTACAACACATCTTCCTAAATCAAAACCATATCCATTTGATCTAGTAGCATTAACAGTTCCATTAGGACCTGCAAGTGCTGGAAGTGCAATATAATCCTCTTTATTTACAGCTATATTAGCTTTATCCCAAGTGAAAAACATACCGTAACGATCATTTTTTCCCTTTGCTACAAAAGTATCCCACTTTTGAGTAAATGCTTCTGGATCTATAAGCCCCTCTTGTTGAAGTTTATTAAGAAATTTAATACCTTCTTTATATCCATCTTGAACTGTTGAATAAACAACTTTTTTATCATTATTTACTATATAATGATCACCATTATCTCCTAAGCCAAAAGCCCCAAGTAAAAATCCTGGATCTTCATTTCCTCCAACAGCATTAATAATAAATGACATTGGAATTACATCTGTTTTACCTTCAGGGTGTTTATCCCTAAATGCTTTTAAAACCGTAACTAATTCATCAGTTGTTTTTGGTACTTTAAGGCCTAATTCATCAAGCCATTTTTTATTTATCCATGGAATATCTCCAATAGCTTGAATAGCTTCCTTTCCACTTCCTAATTCCTCTATCCATGGGAATGAGTAAATATGACCATCTGGTGCAGTAATCATTTTCTTATACTCTGGTTTTTGTTCTAGAACTTTTGATAAATTTGGCATATCCTTTGATATTAAATCTTCAACTGGAATAATAACTCCTTGTTTTGAATAACGAAGTAAATCATTATTATTCATACCAGCATTAAATACTACATCTGGAAGTGTATCTTTTTTTGATAATGCTAAATTCTTTTTATCTGGAAATTGATCATCTGTATAGCATGTCCAATCGATATGAACATTTGTTTCTTTCTCTAATCTTTGAAAAATAAGTCTTTCATTTGGGTCTTGAGTCGAAATTGATGGCGCACTTGTAAGCATTTTTAAAGTAGCTGTTTCTTTTAATGGAAATGAAACATCCTTTAATGTATCTGTCTCTGTTTTCTTGCTTGAGCTGCCACATGCTGTAAATGATAATACAGTTAGCATAGCTAATGAAATACTAACCAACTTTTTAATTTTATTTTTTCTCATATTATTTACCCATCCTTTTTCTTTATTTATTTTATCCCTTTACTGATCCTGCCATTATTCCTTTATCAAAATACTTTTGGAAAAATGGATACATAACTAGTAAAGGTAAACTTGAAACGACAATAGTAGAATATTTTAAAAGCTGTGCCATTTTAGCCATTGCTGCTGCACTTTGAACATCAGCTATCATACCAGGTCTTGGTGTATTTTGAATTAAGATTGATCTAATTACTAATTGCAGAGGTTGCAATTTAGTATCATCTAAATAAATCATAGCATCAAAGTAACTATTCCATTGGGCTACAAATTGATATAAAAGTAATACTGCAATAATTGGTTTACATACTGGGATCATTATTTTAAAGAAATGTGTAATATCACTTGCACCATCTATAGCAGATGCTTCTCTTAACTCTTTTGGTAAACTTTGAAAATAAGTTCTTGCCAGTATAATATTCCATACATTAATTGCACCTGGAAGTAAAATCGCCCACACTGTGTTAAGAAGCTTTAGATTGTCAACCAAAAGATATGTTGGCATCAACCCTCCGCCAAAAAACATAGTAATAATATATAAAGTAGTAATAATTTTTTTCCCCACAAAATCTGGTCTAGATAATGGGTATGCAGCTAAAAGTGTGGCTCCAACTGAAATTACCGCATAAGCAGTAGAATAGAATACGGAATTCAAAAACCCTCTTAAAAGCATATCGTCTTTAAATACTCTTGTATATCCTTCTATTGACCATTTACTAAAATCAAATGTTAATCCTTGATTGTTTAATGTATTTGGATCCATAAAAGAAGCAATAACTATATATATAAGTGGTATAATAATAGCTAATACAAAAAGTATCACGCCTACATAACCACTTATTGTAATCGATTTATCAGAAAATGATAATTTTTTGAATTTCTTCATTTTCATTTTCATATTCATCTTATATTCCTTCTCCCTCGTTTAATTTTTTGACAATTGAATTCACAACTATTAATAAAACTATATTAATAACTGAATTAAACAAACCTACAGCTGTTGAAAAACTATAATCTCCATTTAGAAGACCCATTTTATAAACATAAGTTGGTAAAATTTCTGAAGTTGGTAAATTCAAATCTGTTTGCAGAGCTAATGCTTTTTCAAAACCTACACTCATAATATTTCCTGCTGATAAAATAAATTGAATAACCATAATTGGCTTAATAGCTGGTAAATCAACATTCAAAATCTGTTGAAAAATATTTGCTCCATCTATAACAGCTGCTTCTGTTAATTCTTGACTTGCATTTGAAAGCGCTGCTGTATAAATAATTGATGCCCAACCAGTTGCCTGCCAAACTGAACTAGCTACATATATAGTCCGAAATGCGCTAGGCATTGCCATAAAGTTTGTAGCAGTTCCTAAAAATTGATTAACTGGTCCAATCGGTGATAAGAAAACGATAATCATACCTGAAATTACTATTACAGATATAAAATTAGGAGCATACAAAATTAATTGAATCTTTTTCTTAATTCCCTCACTCTTTATTCTTGCTAAAAGTAAAGCAAGTATAATCGGCAACGGGAATCCCCACAATAATCCATATAAACTTACCTTTAAAGTATTCATTAACAAAGTCATGAAATCTGGTGAAGCTAAAAACCTTTCAAAATGCTTTAATCCTACCCAATGACTATGTAAAGTACCTAAAATAGCACTATAATCTTCAAAAGCAATTAGTACTCCACCCATGGGAATATACTTAAAAATAATCAATAATAATAGAGGTGGTAACGTGAAAAAAAGATATAATTGATAATTCTTTTTAATGTACTTCAAGTTACTATACATTTTTGACTGTTTTTTATTGATATCAGTCAGAATAATTTCTGATCCATTTGCATCCGGCAAATTACTTTTTGTCATATTCAAATTTATTTTCTCCTTTCATTTATAATTTTAGAAATAGAATAAACATCATTTTACATTTGTGCTTTAAATTTATTTTACATTTACACACTTTTTAACATCATTTAAATATTTTGTAAACCTTATCTCTTATTTCTAAATACATATTATCAAATAATTAATGCTTTTGTCAACATTCAATATTACATTTTTTCTTTTTTTATTATCATTGCACATATTTAATTTTACATTTGCACACTTTATCGTACTTCTTCTTTATTTATCATATGTTTAATCTATTTCAATTTCATTTTACATTTGTCACTTTATTTGTTATACTAATGTCAATATATTATTTAAATATTAGTATGGAATTTTATATAATAGAGAAGGGAGCATTCAATAATGCTAAATAAGAAAATAACAGTTCAAGATATAGCTGATGAATTAGGCATTTCAAGAAATACTGTTTCTAAAGCCTTAAATAATACGGGTACCCTTGCAGATGCTACAAAATCAAAGATTATTCAAAAAGCGATAGAAATGGGTTACAAACAATTTGCTTATGTAAATAATAAATCATTGTTTTCCACTAATGTATCTGCAAACAAAGAGATTGCATTGTTTACACATAGTATGCCAAATAGTACTCATTTTGGATCTTATCTTTTATCAGGCTTTGAAGAAAAAATTAGTAACCAAGGTTATAGGTTGCCCATGTATGTTATTCGTGATAATGAATTAAATTCTTCAAGCTTACCATCTAATTTCAATCCAGAAACAATTGATGGTATAATATGTATAGAAGTGAATTAGGTATTCCAACACTATTTGTTGATTCACCTTGTACTCATAATAATTCACCTGTAAATGCCGATATTCTTTTAATGGAAAATTACCATAGTATTTATAATATGACCAAAACTTTAATTGATAATAACAAAACTAATATTGGGTTTATTGGAGACATATATCATTGTGAAAGCTTTTATGAGCGTTGGAAAGGATACTGCGCTGCTTTATTTGATTCAAAAATCCATTTTGATATTAGCAGTTCTATTCTAGAAAACGACAAAGAACCTTATGGTAATTCTGAATGGCTTGGAAATAAGATAATGGAAATCTCAGTTCTTCCTGATGCTTTTATATGTGCAAATGATTTTATCGCAATTAATGTCATAAAAGCTTTGAAACATAAAAATTTATCAGTACCTGATGACATATTAATATGTGGTTTCGATGATTCAATGGAATCCAAAATAATCGAACCACATCTTACTACGGTTAATATTCCTAGTTATGAAATGGGTGATATTGCTGCAAACCTCTTACTTTCAAGAATAGATAATCCATCTATTCCATTTAGAACTATGCACGTGCGTACTTTAGTTAAGTTTAGAGCGTCTACAGGAAATATATTAAACGAAAAAAGGTAATCTTGTATAAATAATTATTACGTAAATAAAAATTTCAAAGCCATCTATTGAAAAACAGTTGTTATGTTCAAGAATATATATACCGAAATTGCAGATTACCACTTGTAGGGGAATGCTCCACCAGTGTTGCTTACTTTTATGCAAACAATGTGGACATGTGACACGTGTTGAGAAACGTGAGTCCCTACAAACTTTTTCAAAAAAGTAATAGTTTTATTTTAAAGGTTATTTATCAATATACTGAATCATACCCGCACCATACACTTCATTTGGTCTCGCAACAAATTCAAACTTCTTATAGAAATCTTCTTTACCTTTAGCTGCCATTAAGCATACCATTGTTCCTTTTGCGTAATTCTTTTTTATATATTCCATAATTTCATTCATTATTCCAATACCTAAACTTCTCCTTTGATACTCAGGTTTAACAATTATATCTTGAATATATAGTGTAAATGCACCATCACCAATAATTCTACCATAGCCAACTATTTCTTTATCTTTTTCTAAACATACTGAAAATATTGTATTCTTAAGTCCAATAGAAATCACTTCTTTCTCAGGATAATCCCAACCAACCGATTGTCTCATTTCAATAAATTCATCTGCTGTTATTGCTCTTCTAACAAGTTTTACATCATTCATATATTAATCCCCATTTTCATAGATTTTTTGTACATTATATTTTCTAACTCACTAATTTGCTTTCTTTGCAAACGCTAATATATGTCCATCAACATCAGAGCAATACGCAACATAATCTCCCCAATTTCTTAGTTCTGTTTTACTTATGCCAGTTCCACCAGCAGTTATTGCTCTGAGATAGTATTCATCAGGATCGTCAACATTAATTATAGCATATTTTGTAAAAATCTCATTATTCAATTTTCAAAGACATTTTTATAATTTACTACATCATTTTTTAATCGCGCAATAATAAACTTCTGCAGAATTTAATAATTCAATATAAAATCAGCAGCTTTAACTGCACCGCCACCGCTTTTTATTTTATTCGAATATATCTTGAGATTTCGTTTAAATTCGTTGTCATTAATAATTTTTCTACATGTTTTTAAAAGGAATTCACTATTAAAATTATTTATGCCAG
>JAQSXU010000317.1 GCA_029256485.1 Clostridiaceae bacterium | reverse complement strand
ACCCATAATTTATAAGCAGGTTTTTTCGCCTTTTCAAAGAACTCCACTTGAACAATTTCCCCAACTCTAATATCTAATTTGATAAAATCTTGAAAAGTAGCCATAACAAATTCCTCCTAGGTAGTACCATTTTATTAGTTTGCAATATTATAGTTTCGTTTTAAGAGTGTCATTCGCTTTTTTAAATTATAACATAGTTAAAAATTATGAGAAACAAGAGTGTCATCATTCTTTATGACTGTGATACAGTAAAAGTAAATGTATAATAAAAAATTTATTTAGATGAACTGTAAAGCTTATTTTAAGATTTTCTTGATGTTGTTGCCATTTAAATTCTCTCCATAATAAGATATCAAAGGAGAAATCTCAATTTGTTTGCCATTTAATATTGAACTATCAAAACCTGCGACAATAAGCCACTTCTTATGCAAATTTAATATTAATTCCCTTGCAGTTTTAGGGCTATCTTCTCCCTCACGGTTTTTTACCGGTGCAAACTCTTCTTCTCTTTCTACTTCAAGGGCTGCCATGTCATTTAGCTTCTCAAATATATCAAATAAAAAATATTCAAATTTATATCCATTAGGTTCACTGGGCACTATCTTTCTTCCCTGCTCATCTATATATTGTATTTTTTTGTATGCAATATGTAAGGGCATAGTTTTATCAATTATTGATTCAATGAAACTTACACTTAGCATATGATTTAATATATTTGCATTGGAATAAACAAGTTTTCCATTTTCATAAATCTCTCCGGCAAAAGTCTTAGGTATCTCGGAGTATTCAACAATTGCAGGCTTATTGTTCTTATAGCATAAAATGCCTACTTTTTCTTCAGGATATCTTTTTTCAACCACTTTGCTGGCCGCCAGCTGCTTTGAACAAATAGTAAATCCTATAAAATAAGGGTCAGCTACTCTTACTAATGCATTATCAACTCCATATAACAACAGCCACTGGATTCCTTTAGCCATTATATCTCTTAAAGCTCCCGATTCCTTTAAAGCAATAAAGCATCCACCGTTTCCGTTTGGACTCATAGCTATTTTGTTCATATCAGATAAAAATATCTTCCCTTCCTCATTTATGGCTGGCATGGTTTTCTGTTGAAAAAACATTACCATACCTTTAGGATAGCCAAAATAATTATGCTGTTCAAAAAAACTTACTGTATCATTATGATTTTCTATACTTGTCATAATATATAACGGAATGTATCTTTTAGATTCCTTTGATAAATATATTAGTCTCTCACATTGAAGCTGAAACAATGACTTCCCTGAGGGCAATCCTATATCAAATGTACCTTTAGGGCCATTATGACCAAGCCTTGTTCCTTGTCCGCCTGCGACTAAATAAACAGCCACTTTTCCCTCTGACAGAGCCTTAATCCCAATTTTATAAAAGTCAGCTCTTTCTTCTTCTGAATACATTTTTAAAGTCTTTGCTATAAGTGGCTTGAATTGAATCTTCTTCTCATTTTCCTGCTTATTTTTCATTTCATTATACATGCTTTGTATTAATTCAAAATCTATTGATATTATTTCATTAATCAATGAAGCTTTTTCATCTTGGTTTAGACAATCATAAAATTTAAGCAAGTGTTCTTGATTATATTTCTTTACCAATTCTATAGCTTTATTAAATTCATTGCCCATTATAAAGCATCTCCACAATAAATTTATTAATTATTTAACGTTATATTGTTCGTCATAGAAGTAGTACACTATAAATTTTTCTTCCTTTTCTGCTTTAAAAGCCATTGAAAAAGTTCTGGCTCTTCATATGCTGTGGTACAAACTTCATGCCCTGCACCCTTATAAACTCTAAATATGATATTTGAGTTATGTGCTTTTAAGCAATCAACAATCCTTTTGGATTCCTCAAATTGCACAGCAGTATCATTATCACCATGTGCAACCCAAATAGGAAGATTTTTTAAACAAAGAGCCTTTTTAGGAGATATTGCCCCACCACTTATTGGAACTATAGCAGTAAACCTTTCTGGATAAAGTATGGCAAAATTCCATGTACCATATGCACCCATACTATATCCAGTCAAGTATATTCTCTCATCATCTATGTTATAATTATTTTCCATCTCATTTAATAAATCTTTTAATATATTAAACTGCATTTCCCATATCTCACCAGCAGGACATTGAGGAGAAACCACAACAAACGGGAAATTATCATTTTCTTTTAATATCTTATGTATGCCCCATTTTTTTACATCATCTATATTATTTCCACGTTCACCTGAGCCATGTAAAGAAAGAATTAATGGCCATTTCTCACTTGTACTATAACTTTGCGGTAGATAGACAAGATAATTTAATGTTGATTTAATATCTTTTTGAAGTTTAAAACTTTCATAACTCATTTTAATTCCTCCAACTTATTCTCCATTAAATTCAATTTAAATAAGACTATATTAATTCATCAAATTCAACTCTTGCGTCAAAAAGCAAGAGTTTTGTAACGTAACTCTTTAATATATTTAAATGTAACCTTAAATTATAAACTCTTTATATCTTTATCTTCCCATTCTTGATTGATTGTACTAGTAAAAATAAGATCCTCCCATTTATCGTTAATATATATGTAATCTCTAGCATATCCTTCTATAACAAATCCTAATTTCTTTAATAGCATTCCACTTTTTTGATTATATGGAGTATAATTAGCCATAATTCTTTTTAAATTAATCTTTTCAAATACATATTTAATACTTAATTCAATAGCTTGTCTCATATAACCTTTACCTTGTTTGTCTTTTGAAATACTATATCCCATTTCGCAAGAATGAAAAGGTTGCATACATATTCCTTCAAAACTTATCATTCCTATAACTTCTTTTGGAGCAGTTTTTTCAAAAATAAATAATCTTAATGATTTTAGTTCTTCAAATTCTTTAATACTTGATTTTATTCTGTTTTCCCAAAAGTCATAAGTATAAAATTTGTCCGGTTTCTTTGGTTCAAATGGATCTAAGTGTTCTTTATTTTCAGCAAAATATTTAATTACTGAATTAGTATCTTCAACATTAGCCATTCTCAAAATAATTTTTGAATTTTCAATTTGAATTGAACTTATCATCTTATCTTTCATTATCAATCTTTAGAAAGCAGTATATTATTAGTACACAAGCTTACTAAACACTCACATCCTTTTTTTATATTTTTTGCATTTATGACATAATTATTTACTTATGCGCTACATAATAAGAACATTCTATCACTCATATTTGTAAGCTTTCTTC
>JAQSXU010000316.1 GCA_029256485.1 Clostridiaceae bacterium | reverse complement strand
TCCATCTTTTTCGCTAGTTTCATATATAGTAACGCCTGTTGAAATTAAGTTATTGTAAGCAGAATTTTCATCTTTCGAGGTATCTGCATTTATGTTTTCTGCTGATCTACTTATAACTCCAAACTCTGGCTTAACATATCTAAGAAAATCTATTGTTGATGATGTATCATATCCATGATGTGGAACTTTTAGTACATTAACTTCTGATCCATTTAATAATTTATTTAAAGTAAAATCTTTTTCTGATCTCCATTGCATATCTCCGGTATATAATACGTGTAAATTTACATAATTTAAATATATAATTGCAGATTTATCATTCCAGTAATCTATTAAATGTTCACCTTTTATTGGTTTTGGTTCAAAATCTTTATCTGACTGAATAAATTGTAAGATATTATTTGCATCTATGAATTGACCTTTTGCTATAGTAGAAGTTTCAATTCCATTTTCACTGATATAATCTACTATATCTTTATACATATCATAATCTTGTTTTAGTGAGTCAATAATATAAGGAGTTTCTTTAGTTAAATCCATATCAGCATACCAATCGGTTACTTTTGGAATATTAGGAAGATATACTTTATTGACTTGAAAATTATTAAAGATTGGAATTAAAGCACCCATATGATCACTGTGAGGATGTGTAAGTACAATATAATCAATTAGTGGCTTTCCATTCTTACTTTTTAAAGCTTGCTCTTTTAAGAAACTTATAACTTTCTCCGAATGCTTAAAATCACCAGTATCGATTAATATTGTTTCTCCATTTGGAAGTTTAATGTATGAGCAATCTGCATTTCCTACACTTAAAAATTTTATAAATAAGTAGTCTGTCATTTTTCCAGGGCCTTTATATTCACCTGAATCATCAAAACTCTCCATTTTACCATTGATAATTATATTTCCGACTGCAAGAGAATGGTCTGCTTTAACATAATATTTTTTATTCTCAACAGTAATCCATTCATTAGATACCATTACACCTTCGTCTGTTGAATAATATTTTTTATTGTTATAGTTATAAATTCCAGTTTGAAGCTTTCCTGACATATCAAAGGAATACCAATTATTATTTATGAATTTTTTATTTAATGAAATGCTTTCGTTATTGTTTAAATAATCCTTTGTTACATGTGAATTGACTCCAATAAATGAAAAACATAAAGCAAATAAAATAGAAATTATTATTAGTATTTTTTTTATATTTTTTTGCATTTTTACTGCTGCCTCTTTAATATTTGTAATTCACTAGTAATATTATTCTTTGAATTAGTAATCTATAATGCAACAAATAAGGAATTAACTACAAACTAACAAAATCTTAACTTAATCCTAAAATTCAATTTTATTTTTATAATAAGATAATGTTAATTATAATTCTTAATAGTCAGTTGAAAATGGATTCACAGGATACAGAGTTAAGTAAAAAAATAGATATGCTGGAGCAAGAAGGAGAGAACAGCAGTAAAGTTTATAGTGGATTTAAAGGTAATGCTTCGCATCCACATTGAAACCCGCGACAATATTTATTTAAATATTACCGTGGGTTTATTTTATTAGGTGAGAGTTTAAAGTCTTTTATATGATGTATTTTGTTCAATTATTTCTATGAACTTTGAAAGGGAACTAGTCATCAGAGAATCCTTTCGTCTTATAAAAAATGTTCTTGTAGTATTATATTTCTCAGATATAGAAAATGATTTGATAAGGCCTCTTTTTTCATAATCATCAATAGTGGATTTAGGCACGAGTGATGTACCTAAATCAGCCATCACACCTTCAATAATAGAATTCAAATTATTAAATTCTATATATCTAATATTATAAATTCCTTGCGATTTAAGCCAGTTTTCAAGTTGTATTCTATTAGGGCACCCTGCGGGACTCATTATTAAGGGCTTGCAATATAAATCTTCAATATTAGCATATTTAGGACTAGAGATAAGTACTAAAGTTTCTTCAAATTCAAGTTCCTTTACAAAATTGTCATCAATAAGAGGAGTGTTTTTTACAAAAGCACCATCTAACTGGAAGTGATTTACCTTATAAATAAGTTCATCTGATTGACTTGTTGTAAGAGATAAATCAACTTTAGGATAAGCTCTATGATATTTAGCTAAGAGCTGAGGGAGGCGAATAGCAGATACGGTATGGACAGCACCAATTGATAAGCTTCCCGATGGTTCGCAAGAATCTTTTATAGATTTGTCAGCTTCATCTAATAAATAAATTATTTTATCAGCATAAGTGAGTAATTTTTCACCAGTAGGAGTTAAAATCATACCACGTTGTCTATAAAAAAGTTGTGTGTTTAAATCAGATTCTAATTGCTGAATTCTAGCTGTGACATTAGATTGTACATAGCCTAAGGCTTTAGCAGCCTTTGTTATGCTGCCTGTTTGGGCAACAGTTCTGAAAATTCTTAATTCATTACTTTCCATTTTTCTACCTCAATTTATGAATCACTAAAAGTGATTTATTATATCTAATATAATCATTTTACATGATATATAATTCATTGTAAACTATACGTAGAAATTAAAATTAAATGGCTTCGATGGGATAAATCATATAAAGTTTTATTTGTAGTCGAAAATTTATTCCATTTATAGATAAGGAGATTATATGACAAATTTAAAAACACACAAATGGAGTATTTTACTTGTTGTAACATTGGTTTCATTTATTACAAATTTAGATTCAACTATAGTGATAATAGGATTACCTAAGATGATGGAAGGGTTAAATATTTCGATGACATCAGGCTTATGGATAATTACAGGTTATATTATTGCAAGTACAGTGCTAATATTACCTGCTGGAAAGTGGGCAGATACATTTGGAACAAAGCGTATTTTTGTGATAGGACTTATAATTTTTGCAGTTGGTACAATTCTTTGTGGGATTGCAAATACAGGATTAACTTTAAATATATTTAGGTTAATTCAAGGAAGTGGAGCTGCCTTGGCAACTGCAACTGCAACTCCGACTATAGTTAAGACTTTTCCTAGCAGTCAACTTGGGCTTGCTTTAAGTATCAATGCTACTTCATGGGTTATTGGAGCAATAGTTGGACCTGTAGTTGGAGGTGTTTTAATTACCCAGTTAGGATGGCGTTCAATATTTTTTATCACAGTACCTTTTGTACTTCTTTGCATAATCGGAGCGCTTTTAGTAATGAAAGAAACTGAACTTAATATGAAACAAAAAAATGATTTCACTGGGATAATAACGTTTAGCTTAGGATTAGTATTAACAATGGTAGT
>JAQSXU010000315.1 GCA_029256485.1 Clostridiaceae bacterium | reverse complement strand
TTCATTTGAAAATCTTCATCTAAATCAGGGAATAGTTTTTTTCCTATTTCATTTATAGTAAGTCCCATACATCCTTCCATGTCTTTAGGTGTTACTACTAGCGTTATACTTGGATAATTTTCTAATATAGATTTCCAAGCACCACAAACTCCTTCTATTGAATTCCAAAGGGTTCCATCTAAATCGAAAATAATACTATCAATATTCATTATGCGCAACCATCCTTACTATATATAGTAATTAATTTGCAAATATCTATAATTGTATAATTTATGCTCACATTCATTACAGAAATATCTATTAGATTGAAAGTGTATTTAAAAGAATGTTATGCTTCTACTAAAGAAATCCAACGAATTTACTAAAATAAAGTGAATTTGAATAGATAATTACAAGTAATAATAAGCTAATTATAACATTAACTGGAACATAATGTCTAATTAGTTAAAAACATTAAGCTGTTATTATATAAAACGTAAAAATACTAATGGGAAGAGCAGGTAAATAATATGAAATTGAAAAACTTAATATTGAATGGTGAACAAATTGATCTAAAACTAATTACAAAGCAAGATATAGAAAGATATTTTGAGGCAGGCTTCAAGGAAAATGATGAAGATATAAATTATTATACAGGTTCAAAAGAAGAATTTACTAAAGAAATGATAGAAAATTATGTTTGTAAAATAATAGATGACAAAACAAGATATGATTTTTTAATTGAAAACAAGAGTAACATGGTTTTAGGGGAAGTTGTTATAAATGATATTGAAGAAGATAGTCGTAACTTTAATTTCAGAATTTGCTTGTTTAAAAGTTCAATGTGTGGTAGTGCATATGGAACAGAAGCAATAAAGTTGGTTTTAAAATTTGCATTTGAAGAGATGCATTTGCACCGTGTAGAACTAGAGGTGTACTCTTTTAATATAAGAGCGCAAAAAGCTTATTATAAAGTAGGATTTGTCAAAGAAGGAGTAAAGAGAGAAGGAGAACTTATAAATGGGAGGTATTGTGATGTGATAATTATGTCTATTTTAGAAAGGGATTACAATCAAATGAACTGAACATGTTTAAGAAAGTGAATTTTTAACTGGAATAAC
Source organism: Clostridiaceae bacterium (assembly GCA_029256485.1). Next base: position 2,178 of record JAQSXU010000315.1, on the reverse strand, counting down.
TGACATTTAAGTATTTAAAGTGTATATTTTGTGGAGCTTGTATTATTGGTATTTATTATTATTGTTAAAATATAGGCATATTATTAAAGTTATTTATTTAATAGGGGGAATATTTAAATGAAAAGAAAAGTTATTAAACCACTAAATAAATTATTGGTGTGTGTGGCCGTATGGTTAATCATTATTTTAACTCCAATGAATGTATTTGCAGCACAAGATAATAATATAAATAATCTAAATACCTCTCAAGGAATGTCTAAGAATTTGAAAGATGCAAATTATATTGGAGTGACTGATACAGATAATGATCTTATTTCTTATAGACTTCAGGTTACTATGAAAGATGGAAAAATTGCTAAAGCGAATTTTTATATGTGCTTTGATGGATGTGAGTACACAGATGCTACCTCTGATTATCTATTAAATAACCAATTGATGGGCATGAAAAATATTCAAAGAAGAGCAAGATTTGAAGCAATGGAGAGTACTTTTACTAATAATGCTAAAGCTGCAAAAGCTTATAATGAGAAATTGATAGGACTTTTTAGTCCAAGGGAATTGAGTAGGCCATCACAAAATAAAAATGTCTATCAAGCACTACAGAGAGCTTGGAATAATATAATAGAAAATCAACTTATAGTTGTTGAACATAGGGGAGAAGTTATTGGAGATAATGAGAATGCACCTCATGATTGGAATGAATATGTACCCCAATATGTACAGGAGCACCCTGGTAAGAAGGTACCTATGGTTATAACATTACATGCAGCAGAAAACAATATCGAACAAGCTGAGGGCTTAGGATTTCCGTATGTTGGGGCTAAGTCAGGTTTTATAACTGTTATTCCAGCTTCGACTACACCTGGAATCTGGAATGAACCAAATTCAAAATTAGGAGTTTATAATGATGAGGAGTTTTTACTTAAATTGATGAATAAAGTTGAAAATAATTATTCAATTGATTCTGAAAAGATATATATATCGGGAATATCACTTGGTGCTACTATGGCTGCTGATATGGGGAGTTTACATCCTGAAATTTTTGCTGGAATAAACATATTTGCTGGAGGACCTACATTAAATCTAGATACTGCTTCTAGTATTGAAAAAAGACTATCACATGGGCCAATACGTCTTCCTGTAATTTATTCAGTCGGAACAGATGACAGCATAAATGTTTCAAAGACAGCTGATAATTCTAAGCCTATAATACGTGAGGAATATGATAACTTATTCAATAGATTTAAGAAAATGAATAATATAGCAGAGACAGATTTTGATGAAAATTATTTTTTTGGGGCTTCTCTTAAAGATAATCAAACCTTTGATAAGTATGGTTATACAATAAATACAGGTAAATGGTATAGTAATGATGATATTAATAGAGCTGATTATATGTTCATGTGTACTATTAATGATATGTGGCATAGCAATCCAAATCCTTATTATGCTGAAATGTCATGGAATTATTTAGAAGGGTTCAGTAGAAAAGCTGATGGAACATTAACTCATATTGCTAAATAAATATTGATACATTTTGTAGAAAAATGAAAGATGAAATAAGGTGCTTGCAGTAGAGTAATTTAGTAAAATATAAGTATGGGTATGCATAATTATGAGAGGTGCTAATAAGCATAAAATTAAGTGTAAACCTTTTAAAATTAAATTTATTTTACGAAAGGTGTTGGTTTTATGAGTTTAAGATGGGATGACAAGTTATTAATTGGTGTTGAAAATGTCGATAAGCAGCATAAGGAATTATTTAATTATTTAGATAAGTTTTTATCTGCTGTAAAAGAAGGAAAAGGAAAACAAGAAATAGAAAACGCGTTGAATTTTCTAGAAGACTATACAATAAAGCATTTTCATGATGAAGAAGAAATTCAAAAAAGATATGGATATCCGAGAATGAATGAACAATGTAAGCAGCATGAGGCATTTAAAAAAGAGCTTAAAGATTTGAGGAGTGGATTTGAGGATATTGGAGAATCTGTGTTATTGGCTTTAAATGTTCAAAACAAAATGGTTAATTGGGTTAAAAATCATATATCAACGCTAGATAGAGATCTAGGTGAGTACATAAAGAATAAAAAATAATAAACTTTTAAATGTACTTGAATTACATATATAAGAAATTAATAGAACTTAGTTAAAGTAATTATACTTTTCTGAGTTCTA
>JAQSXU010000314.1 GCA_029256485.1 Clostridiaceae bacterium | reverse complement strand
GAAACAGAAAATATCATAAGTAAACGCGACCAGTTTACTGATCGCGTTAGTCAATATTTTTATTTATTTCCTCTGTCTACTTGACAGGAGTCGGTTCAATTATGGGCTCTATTTTGCTTCTATAATATTTTAGTGTTTGGTTGATTTTATTATATAAAGAAATTTAATATAATGTGATGACTAAAAGTGTTATCACTTGCAAGTGTGATAAATTTATAGAAATATTTTATTAATGGTTTTGCGGGAAGAATAGAGTCTATAAGTTTATCCTACACCTATTTCAGAAACAGCATCAGTTTTTTGTGAAAGTATATTAAATAATCAATTAAAAAGGAAAAAATCGAAATATTATTGGAGTTATTACGCAAAAAAGCAAACTGGCTTATTAAAATTGGAAAACCAATGTAGAATCCTCAATACTTATCTCGGGATGAGTTTTTAAAGAAATAAGCTAATTGTAAAACGTTTGTAATACGAGAAAGTAAAGAAGTAATAGGTGGATTTTTATTAATAGAGAATGACAAATCATTTTGGAATAGTGAAGAAAATAATGATTATTCATATTATGTACATAAACTTGTAATCAAAGACGGTTATACTGGAAAAGGATATGCTAAAGAGGCAATTGAATGTATTAAACAATACTCAATATCAAAGGGTAAAACTCACCTTAGACTTGATTGTTATGGTGATAGAGAATATTTAAAGAAGTTATATAGTGAATGTGGATTTACATTGAAACGAGATATTTAAGTGGATAATAAATTAAATGCATGTTTATATGAATTATCGCTAAAAAATGCGTAAGGATAATTCATATTGCTATGTAGATAAATTGTAATTTGTACACCTATAAAAAGAGCAGCTATGCTGCAATACGGAACTTTCTGCCTAAACTTTTCACTCATATCTTTTGAATGATTGGTAAATTTTAATTTCTAGAGCAGAACAATTATATATAATGGTTAATGCAATAATGATGTCATGCTGTATTGAAAAGCAATGATTAATTAGCTATAATATTGTTAATAATTAATACAAAAGATAAAAAATAAGGTAAGGTAAAAGGATGAATAAAACATTAAAGGAATTAAACCTTGAAGATGATTTTCTATTTGCAAAGGTAATGAGTGATGAAAAAATTTGCAAAGAATTATTAGAAAAAATTTTGGAAATAGAAATCGAAAAAATAGAAATGGTTCAAGAACAAAAGACTATAGATCTATTGCTTGAAAGCAAAGGTATTAGACTTGATATTTACGTTAAAGATGAGAATGAGACAATTTATAATGTTGAAATGCAACGTGGAAAGCATAAAAATTTACCCAAGAGACTAAGATATTATCAAGGTAGCATAGACTTAGATTTAATAAACAAAGGTGAAGATTATAGAAAACTTGCAAAAAGTTTTGTTATATTTATTTGTACATTTGATTTGTTTAATAAAGGACGTCATAAATATACTTTTCAAAATGTATGCTTAGAAGATAATAGTATAGTGTTAAATGATGAAACACAAAAAATAATATTAAATACAAAAGGGATACTGAATGATTTAAGTGAAGAATTATTAGAATTTCTTGCATATGTAGAAGAGTCAACAGATAATATAGTAAAAAATGCCAAAGGAAATCTTGTTAAAATCATACATAAGAGAGTACAGGAAGTTAAAAATGATATTTCGATGGAGGCGGAGTTTATGACTTTATTGGAAAGAGATAGAGAAAAAATTGAACAAGGAAGAGAAGAAGGAAGAGAAGAAGAAAGAGTTCAGCTAGCAATAGAAATGTTAAGGGATGGAGAACCTATTGTAAAGATAGCTAAGTATTCTAAACTTAGTGAAAATAAGATATTAGAGCTAAAGAAAAAGTTATAGTAATTTAAATAAATAGATTAAATAAAAAAGTAATACTTGAAAAGTTTTGTATAGCAAGATTTACTGATGGGTTATTTCTCATCAGTATTTTTTTGCTAATAATTTAGCCTAATATTATATAATACTAGTTACAAGACAAATTCCAATTTGTTGAGTAAGTAATAATTATATGAATAGCATTAATAGGTAATAGGTATCTGGGCTCCTTATCCACAACTCAAAAATGAACAGGTCATTAGCTAGAGCTTCTAAGAGAAAATACATGTACATATTCACACTATAAGTAAAAGAGTGTATAATTTACCATATACAATTTTATATAGGAAAAATCTATGACAGGAAGAGTAAACAAATATTTTCTATTACAGAGAGTTGCCAGTGGTGAAAGGGAACATAGAACTTTTGTTGAAACCAGTCCTTGAGATTTATACAAATCCTTGTAAAGGAGAGGCTATGATGTGAGTTCACATTACAGAACTAGAGTATAAGCGAAACCATACTGCTGTACTTGAAGAGGTTAATATGGTGACATATTGATAAACTGGGGTGGTACCACGGAATTATAACTCTCGTCCCCAAGACGTACAAGTCTTGGGGGTGAGGGTATTTTTGCTTTGTGATATTTGTATTGGAGTAATATAAGTCTACTAGGATAAAAGCTAAATTAATAATTATCGTGGAGGAACATTAATGAATAATATTGTAAAATTTTATGAAAACTATGATGAGGAAAGCAGAATTTCAACCAATAATGCAAGAAAAGTAGAGTTTAATGTAACAATAAGTATTTTAAATAAATATATAGGATATAAGGATAAGATTATAGAATTAGGTGCGGGAACCGGAGTATACTCTTTCTACTATGCAACTCGAGGGAACGAGGTCGTGGCTACTGACATAACTCCAAAACATGTAGAAATAATTCAACAAAAGCTTTGTGAAAATAATAATGGCATTAGGTTAGAATCAGAAGTAGTTGATGCTACCGACTTAAGCAAATATGCTTCTGAAAGTTTTGATGCAGTATTGTGCCTTGGGCCAATGTATCATCTTATATATCAAAAGGACAGGGAAAACTGTATCAAGGAGAGCTTAAGAGTATTAAAAAAGGGAGGAATACTGGCAGTCGCATATATAAATAAACACTATGTACTTAATTCTGTAATGACACAGGATAAAAGGTTTCTTATCCATAACTTTGTTGATAAGCTTTTAGGCGGTGGAACTATAAAAGAAGGGGAAGAAGAATGTTTTTGGACAGATGCATTCTTTACCACACCTTCAGAAATGGAATCTTTAATTTCAAAGTTTGACATTCAAATTATTGACCATGTATCAACAGATGGAATAAGTCCATTTCTAGGAAATCTTGTAGATGAAATGAATGGTGAAGAGTATGATGCATGGATGCATTA
>JAQSXU010000083.1 GCA_029256485.1 Clostridiaceae bacterium | reverse complement strand
TAAATAATGAAAAAATCAAAAATATTGGTGTTACTGCTGGAGCATCAACACCTGATTGGATAATAAAGGAGGCACTTTTAATAATGAGTGATGATAAAAAAGTTGAATCAAATGAGCAATTAGACTTTATGAATCAAAATGATCTACACATTGCAGTAGGTGATGTAATTAAGGGAAAGGTAATATCAGTAAATCCCAAGGAAATGTTTTTAAATATTGGTTATAAAGGCGATGGAGTTCTTCCAATTAGTGAAATTACAAAAGACGGAGACATTAATTTAAAAGATATTTATAAAATTGGGGATGAATTAACAGTAAAAATAATAAGTCTTAGAAATGAAGACGGATATATTGTTTTATCTAAAATTGAATTAGATAGAGTAGAGGCTTTTAAAGAAATAAAAGATGCTTTTGAGAATAAGACTTTAATTACCGTTGAAATAAAGCAAATAGTAAACGGAGGTGTTGTGGCAAGTTTTAAGGGCATCAGAGTATTTGTTCCTGCATCTCATTTAGAGTTATATCATATTGATGATTTATCTGTATATTTAAATAAAGAAATAGAAGTACAAATTATAGAATTTAACGAAAACAAGAGAAATACTAAAATTGTAGGTTCTAGAAGAGCAATACTTAAACATAAAAAAGATGAAGAAGAGGGTAAAACCTGGGAAAGCCTTGAGAAAGATATGATAGTGGAGGGTGAAGTTAAAAGATTGACAAACTTCGGTGCATTCGTTGATATCAATGGTGTTGATGGATTGCTACACGTATCGGAAATATCCTGGGGAAGAATAAATAAGCCAAGTGATTGCTTAAAAATTGGTGATAAAATAAAAATCTATATATTAGATATAGATAAAGAAAATAAAAAGTTATCACTAAGCATAAAGAAACTAATTGAAGATCCATGGAATAATGTGGATGAAAAATACCCTGTAGGTAATATAGTACTTGGAAAAGTAGTTAGATTTGCTAGCTTTGGTGCGTTTGTTGAAATTGAACCTGGTGTAGATGGATTAGTTCATATTTCTCAAATCAGTCATAAGAGAGTTGAGAAAGTTGAAAATGCATTAGCAATTGGGCAGAATGTTAAAGCTAAAATACTAGAAGTAAATAAAGAAAATAAAAAAATAGGTTTAAGTATAAAAGAAGCTGATGAAATTTAATTAATTAATAAAAAAGATCATTTTATGGTCTTTTTTATTTTTCTCACCATGTAATATTTCACTATAAAAATAATATACTTTATTAGAGATATTTGGGAGGGAAAATCGTGGGGAATAGAAGGCTCATTGCATATTCTGATGAGATTCAGAATAAAGAGAAACAGTTAGTACTTAGAATTATGAGTAAATATGATCTTGAAGTAATAAATATTTCTAGAATGAGAAGTGCATACAAAATAGAAACTTCCTCCGGAAATTACTGTCTAAAAAGACTGAACCATGGTAAATATAAACCAAAAAACGGAAGTTTGCTTATAGACGATTTAGCAGATAATGGTTTTAACCTGACTGCTAAGTACTTGAAAACAAAAGATGAATATTTTTATGTAAAGCATAAAAAGAGTTTTTTTTATTTAATGGAATGGATAGATGGTGAAGAATGTACTTTAAATGATCTAGATGAGGTATTAAATTGTGTAAAGCTGCTTGCAAAATTTCATTTAAGTGCATGCAACCTTGATACAAACAAATATAAAGTGAGAAATAATCTTAAAAACTGGCCCAAAGTATTCAATGGAAATCTAACTGATTTGGACAGGTTTAAGAAATTAATACAAAAGAAAAAATTAAAAAGCAATTTTGATCTCAGTTATTATGATTATATAGATAGTTTTTATAATAGAGGGTTAGTTGCACTAAGTTTTTTAAATTCATCATATTATTACAAACTCTCAAAAAATGCAGAGGAAAATAAAACAATATGCCATGATAGTTTTTACTATCAAAATATAATTAAGAAGGGTACGGATTATTATATAATTGATTTAGACAGCATAATGATTGACTTGCAGATTAACGACCTTGGAAAGCTAATAAGAAGAATAATGTATAAAAAAACTTACCAGTGGGACTTCAATAAAGTTAAGCAAATCATAGAAGCATATAATTCAGTTAAAAAAGTATCAAAAGAAGAACTGGAAGTAATGCTTGCATTAATTGTTTTTCCCCATAAATTTTGGAAGTTAGGTAAGAAAAGATACTTAAAGCATAAAAATTGGTCCGAAGCTAAGTTCGAACATAAGTTAGCAAAGTTGGTTAGGTATAATGAATTACAGCAAAAGTTTTTAGAGGATTACCTCGAATATTTAAGCAAATTTGATCATTAGTTTACATTGACTAATATTTTTATTCCAATTATACTAAACAGTATAAACCATTAAATTTTCTATTAATAGGGGTTATGTTTAGGGGTAGTTATGTTTAAGATTGTAAAACTAAGTAAAAAGCTTTTAGAAGAATTCAAGTATTTGCAAAATAGAAATATTGAATTTAACGAATTAAATGAAGATTTCTTAGATGTATATGAAAATTCTAATTTTACTCAGCAATTTTTTCTAAGGAGAAGTATTAGTTTACTATTATATGATGATGTACTTATAGGGTATATATGGACTAATAGTGAAGATAACTATTTGTACAGTATTAAATGCTTATATATAAATACTAAATATAAAATTGAAAACGAAATTTACAGCTCAGTAGAGGCTTTGAATTTTTTATTTCACAGTCTCAGAAAGGGCTGCATATATACCTTTCATTGTAAACAAAATGAATATAATCATCTTCTCTTAGAAAGCGTAGGGTTTAAAAAGGGACATGGAACAATCCAGTTGTATTGTAACTTAAAGAAAAATATTGAATCAGTATGCCTTCCTAAGGAAGTTGAAATAGTCAATTTTAGAAAAGGTAAAGATGAAATATATAGGTGTAATATACAAAATGAAGTGTTCAAAAGTTCTTCCAGAATACCTTTGACGGTTGAGGACATTTTTTATGACGAACTGCAAAATTATTACTATGATCAAGGAGCAGTATTATTAAAATGTGGTAATGAGTTTATTGGGTATGGACAGATAATAATTGATAGAGGAGAACCTTTTATAGTAAATTTAGGAGTACTAAGTGAGTATAGAGGAAAGCATTATGGAAAGCAATTGATACTGTATTTGATTAACTTGTTGAAATATGATGGATTTGAGCATGTAAGGATAAAAGTTGATTCATCCAATAGTGTAGCTTTTAACTTATATAATAAAGTTGGATTTATTACTGAATCGGAAACAAACTTATGGAAATTAAAGAGATAAGAAAATTATTCTTATCTCTTTTATATTACCTATCTAGTTTTTTATACTTCTCAATTGCAATTCCTAAAATTTTCATAGCGTCTTTTAATTCCTCACTATTTATACAATATGAAATTCTAATTTCGTCCTGTCCCAGACCATGTGTAGCATAAAAGCCTTCAGCTGGTGCCACCATTACTGTTTTACCTTCATAATTAAAATCAGTTAGCAGCCATTTTGCAAAGTCTTCAGCGCTTTTTACAGGGAGCTTGGCTACAATATAAAAGGCCCCAGTTGGTTTTCTACAAACCACACCTTCAATAACACAAAGAGACTCATATAATATATTTCTTCTATTTTCATACTCAGCTTTCACTTGTGTAAAATAACTTTCAGGTGTATTAATTAAATTTGCACTTGCCAGCTGTTCTATAGTTGGAACGCAAAGTCTTGACTGACACAACTTTAATAGCTGATTTATTAACTCTTTATTTTTGGAGGCTACTAGTCCTATTCTGGCCCCACAGGCACTATATCGTTTTGAAATACTATCTATTAAAATAACTCTATCTAAAATATCAGTCATATACATAGCTGAAGTATATTTTAAGTTATCATATACAAATTCTCTGTATACCTCATCAGCTATTATATATATATTATAATCTTTTGCTATATCTGCCAGCATTCTGATTTCACTTTCGTTATAAACAACACCGGTTGGGTTCCCAGGGTTAGATATTAATATGGCTCTTGTTTTATCGCTAATTTTTGAAGTTATTTCTTCCTTTTTAGGAAGATGAAAACCTTCTTCAGCTCTTGTAATAAATGGTACAACATTTACTCCAGCAGCTTCAGCAAATCCATTATAATTTGTATAAAATGGCTCTGGTATTATTATTTCATCTCCAGCATCGCAAATTGTCATTAATGCAAATAAAATAGCTTCACTGCCACCATTAGTAATCATTATTTCGTCTTTTACTAAATTGATATTCCACTTTTTATAATATTCTATAAAGCTTTCAATTAATTTATTTATACCTTGTGACGATGAATAAGCAAGCACCTTTTCATCCAAATTATTAATGGCCTGAAAGAAGCATTCCGGCGTCATAATATCAGGTTGACCAATATTTAAATGATAAACTTTTATGTTATTTTTTGTTGCAATATCAGCATAAGGTGAAAGCTTTCTAATTGGCGAAAATTGCATATTTGATATTCTGTTTGATAATTTCATTTTTTGTCCCCCCATAGCCTTAATTAAAATAAAAATATTATTGTATTAAATTCTCTATTGGTACATATGAAGATTTACATTTGAATAGTTCTTCACTTTGAATTCTCATGAAATAGCTTCTGTCTTCAATACACTGGAATTTTAAATCCTTTTCATCAGTTTTATTTTCTAACTTTGCATCATACATATAAATTCCTCCCTTTTTTCTTCCTTTTATTTTATCCAAAAGGGAGCTATATTATATCATTGATAGTATTTTTCTAATACTTTTCCTAATCTTTTTACACCTTCAATAATTTTATCCTCACACATGTTAGAATAATTCATTCTAAAGTAATTTTTGTGACCTCCGTTTGGAAAGAAAGATGCTCCAGGAACAAATGCTACATTTTCTTTTAAAGCATCCTTTAAAACTTCATTTGCATCAATTTCTTCTCTCAACTGAACCCACGTAAATAAACCACCTTTAGGATTAGTGTAAACGATTTTCTTTGGGAAATTTTCTTTCATGGCTTTCAGCATTAAATCTCTCCTGTTTTTATATACCATCCTTATATTCTCTATATGATTATCTAGGTTAAACGTTTCCATAAATAATGCAATTTCTCTTTGAGAAATAGTACTACATTGCAAATCTGCACCTTGTTTAATCAATATATATTTCTGCAAAATTTCTGACTCTGCACATACCCAGCCTATTCTAAGGCCTGGGCAAAATGTCTTAGAAAAAGTTCCTAAATATATCACATATCCTTCGGAGTCGAAACTTTTAATTGAAGGAAATGGCTTTCCTTCAAAATTTAATTCAGCATAAGGGCAGTCTTCAATAACAGGTACTTTATACTTTGCCGCTAATTCAGCTACTTTTATTCTTCTATCAACACTCATAGTTTTGCCAGTAGGATTCTGGAAATCCGGAATAGTGTATATCATTTTTGCTTCAGGGTATTTTTTCAGCTTCTCTTCGAGAATGTCAACCTGCATACCAAAGTCATCCATTGGGATTTCTACAAATTTAGGTTGAAATGCATTGAATGCATTAATTGCACCAAGATAACTTGGGCTTTCACATATAATAATGTCATCTTTGTTAACAAAAAGTTTCGCAGAAAATTCTAACGCCTGCTGTGAACCGCTAGTTATCAATATATTATCATATGTGGCTTTAATACCAACTGGCAGCATCCTTTGTTTTGCGATTATTTCTCTAAGAGGTTTATATCCCTCAGTAGAACTATATTGTAAAGCACTACCTCCATCTTCATCTAAGACTTTTTGAGATATTTTCTTTATTCTTTCAATAGGGAAAAGTTCAGTAGCAGGCAAGCCGCCTGCAAAAGAAATAATTTCCGGATTCTCAGTAAGCTTTAAAAGTTCTCTTATCTCTGAAGCTTTTAGCAAAGATATTCTATCAGCAAAACGTAAATTCACAAAAGCACCCCCCTAATTTAAAATTAATAATTCATTTCCCTATATAATTTATTCTACATATAAATTATTTTTCCTTCTAAAGTTTATGAAATAATGAAATATATATTTCATTATTTATATTATATGTATATTAAATCGTCATTTAACACAAAATTTCAAAGTTTTTTAATATATGATTATTTAAAATAATTTCATTATATATTTAATATTCTTTTAACTAGATTATGGTAAAATAGAATCATAGGTGAATAAAAAAGTATATTAATCGGAGTGGTTTTATGTTAAGTGAATATGATGTGAAAAGGCTCTTGAAATTTTACTTAGAATTTAAAAATAAAATATTATTAAATGTTGAAAATAATAACATCAAATTTGAAGATATCAATGATTTGATGATAAATTCGTATTTGAAATTCATGTTATGCTATTATATTGGCAAATTAAATAAAATTAGTAATGAATATATTATTTCATTAATATACTCGGATGAATTTTTTAATTTATCTTTTTTTGAGCTAATCTCTATGTTTTATGGATTTAAACAATATAATTTAGATGAAAAAATTAAAGATAAATTTAAATTAATTAGAATTAATTATTCAATTGCTATGAAGGAAAATTGCGCAGCTACATATAATGTTATAAAAAATTTATTAGATCATTATAATTCAATGGATATATCAATACTTGGTCTTATTTATGAAAGAATAATTTCTGTTAGCTGTCGTAAAAACATGGGTGTATTTTATACAAATAGTGATATTATAAATAATATTCTAAAGTTCACAATAGACAAAGTTAATATAGTGGATAATCCAAACATAAAAGTTTTAGATCCATCCTGCGGGAGTGGGTTGTTTTTAATAAAAGCTTATGAATTATTATACTTTAAATTCAGATCATCATTAAATGAACTAAATAATAAATTTAGCAATGGAAAGTATCATATATTCATGGATAGTAAAAAACACATGATAAGCGGAAGGAATTATTGGATAGAGAGTAACTTACATTATCATATTATAAATAACTGTATTTATGGTGCAGATAAAGATTATTTTGCAGTGGCTATTACAATTATTACATTATTCTTTATGAATCCCAAAGAAAATAGTTTAACCTTTAATATAGAATACTGTGATAGCTTAGTACAATGGGAAAATAAATGCGGCAATAAATCAATGTGGAGTAAAAAGTTTGATATTATTCTTGGTAACCCTCCATGGGTTTCTCTATCAAGAAAAAATAAGATTGATATTAGTAGTAACATAAAAACCTATTATCAAGAAACCTATAAAATTAGTAACTTCATTCCTAATTTATATATTTACTTCATAAAAAGGGCATTGGATCTAATAGATGTAAATGGAATAATGTGTTTTTTAGTTCCTGATAGGTTGTGTTATAACAAATATCTTAAAGAATTTAGGTTATACCTTTTGCAAAATTTTACTATTGATAAGATTATTATAAACGGAAAATTTTCTAATGTTATTGCTGAATCAATAATATTATCAATCAGAAATAGTGTACCTAACTTAAGTTATAAAACTTCATTTGAGATTAATAAAAAAGAGCTGAAGTTTAATCAAAGTATTTTTTTAAAAAATTTAAATTATGAGTTTAATTATCCAGATGACTTGTCTGAGAAACTTAAAATGAAAATAGAACAAAACAGCACTCATTTATCAGATATATTTTATAGCTATACAGGTTTTATTGGTTATAAATCATTGATCACAAAATCGCAATTAGGCATTGAGTATATAAAAATATTGAAAGGGAGATGCATAAGTAATTTTACAATAAACAGCCATTACTATTATCCTTATTTAAAAAATAACTTGAAAGGTGGTACTACAAATACTTCCAAATTGAATTCTCCTAAGCTGTTAGTCAAAAAAACTGGTGCTTTTTTAACTGCTGCTTATGATAAAAATGGAACTTTTATAGAACAGTCTTTATATGGACTTATATTAAAAGATAGAAGCTATCCAATAAATTACATACTTGCAATTTTGAATTCTGATTTGATGAACTGGTATTATAGAAGATTTTTAATAACAAATTTAAATTCTACTCCTCAATTAAAAAAGTATAATTTAGATATAATCCCTATAAAAAAGTGCAGTGATAGACATATGAAAATTATATGCGATGTTGTAAATAAAATATCTTGCCAAACAAATTTAAATTCAAAGCCAGATAAATTTCTGCTAAACACCCTTAACAATGCAATATATTCAATTTATGAATTAACTGATTTAGAAATAAATGAGGTAAGTAATGATATAAAAAAATAGATTAAAAAATTAAAATATAGTATAATTAATTAGTCAAAATCAACACAAACAAATATTGAGGTGAAAAACTAATGGAAAAATATTTAAATAACAGTATACAGAAATATTTTTATATAGATACCTGGGGATGTCAAATGAATGAAGAAGATTCAGAAAAACATTCAGGAATGCTCAAAGCATTAGGTTATGAAAGAACTGATGATAAATCCAAATCAGATATAATAATATTTAATACATGTTGTGTAAGAGAAAATGCTGAACAAAAGGTTTTTGGCAACATTGGGGCACTAAAGCATCTGAAAGAGAAAAAGCCCGACTTAATTATAGCAATTTGCGGGTGTATGATGCAGCAAAAGGGTATGGCAGAAAAAATAATTAAAAAATTTCCCTTTGTGGACATTATTTTTGGGACACACAATGCTCATAGATTTCCCCAATATATAAACGCAGTTCAAACAGAGGGAAGATCAGTTATTGATATTCAAAATAAGGAGGATGACATTATAGAAGGTCTCCCTATAGATAGGTTAAGCAGTGTAAAGGCATTTGTAACAATAATGTACGGCTGTAATAACTTTTGTACTTACTGCATTGTTCCATATGTAAGGGGCCGAGAAAGAAGCAGAAAGCCTGAAGACATCGAGAATGAAGTAATTAATTTGGTATCAAAGGGATACAAGGAGATAACATTGCTTGGTCAAAATGTTAACTCTTATGGCAAAGGTTTAAATCCAAGTATTAATTTTGCTGACTTATTAAGAAGAATTAATAAAATAGAAGGTCTTGAAAGAATTAGGTTCATGACATCTCATCCAAAGGATTTAAGTGATGATGTTATTGATGCAATAGTTGAATGCAAAAAAGTATGTGAACAAATTCATTTACCTGTTCAATCTGGATCTACTAATATTTTAAATAAAATGAATAGACATTATGACAGAGAACAGTACTTAAATTTAGTAAGAAAAATAAAAGATAAAATTCCAAATGTAGCATTAACAACTGATATAATAGTTGGATTCCCTGGAGAAACAGAGGAGGACTTTGAAGGTACTTTAAGTTTGGTTAAGGAAGTATGCTATGATTCTGCCTTCACTTTCCTGTATTCCAGAAGGGGAGGAACACCCGCTGACACCATGGAAAATCAAATAAGCGAAGATGTTAAACATGCTAGATTTAATAGATTAGTTGATGCAGTAAATAGCTGTAGCGAAACTATAAATAAGACTTACTTGGATAGCATTGTTGAAGTTTTAGTTGAAGGATTAAGTAAAAATGATGAAACTAAGCTGATGGGCAGAACTAGAACAGGTAAACTTGTGAATTTTATCGGAAGCAAAGACAGCATAGGAAAATTGGTTAACGTAAAAATCACTAAGGTAACCACATTTTCATTAAGCGGAGAAGAAATTTAAAAGCTCTTTTACAGAGCTTTTTTTACAAGAGACAAGGGGGAATTTACTATGTCATTAACTCCTATGATGCAGCAGTATTTAGAAATTAAGGAAAGTTGTAAAGATTGTATTCTTTTCTTTAGGCTGGGAGATTTTTATGAGATGTTCTTTGAAGATGCTGAAATTGCATCAAAAGAACTGGAATTAGTTCTCACAGGAAGGGATTGCGGCTTAGATGAAAGGGCTCCAATGTGCGGGATACCATATCATGCAGCAAATTCATATGTGGGCAGACTTGTAAACAGAGGCTATAAAATTGCAATTTGTGAGCAAATGGAAGATCCTGCACTGGCAAAAGGTATTGTTAAAAGGGATTTAATTAAAATAATTACTCCTGGTACATATACTGAATCAGATTACTTAGATGAAAGTAAAAATAATTATGTAATGAGTATTTATATAGATAAATCCACAGACATCATTGGCATTGCCACTTCGGATGTTTCTACAGGAGAATTTAATGTAACTAACTGCAGCTTCAATATTAATCCAGTACTTGATGAAATCTCCAAATTTTCTCCAAAGGAAATTTTAATTCAACAGGATATGGATGATAAGGATGTAAGTGTTCTTAAGGAACGATTTAATTGTTATTTTACAATTTTAAATAGTTCATATTATGATAATAGCTCTGTTGATAAGCTTAAACAGCAATTTAAAGATTTTGATATTAGCCTTTATAATGATTCTGCTTTAAAGGCTTCTTCAGCATTGCTTCTTTATATTCATGAAACTCAGAGAAATGATGTAGGACATATTAATTCATTTGATTACTACAGTGTTGGAGACTTTCTGAGCATGGATATAAACACAAGAAGGAATCTTGAAATAACTGAGAATATTAGAGAAAAGTCTAAAAGAGGTTCTCTGCTTTGGATTTTAGATAAAACAAGCACCGCTATGGGTGGAAGAACCCTGAGAAAGTGGATAGAGGAACCACTGGTAAACAAGGCATTAATCGAAGATAGACTAAATGCTATTGAAGAATTAATCGGAAATTATACATTGCATGAAGATTTAAAGGATTCTTTAAAAGAAATTTACGATATCGAACGTATAGTAGGTAAAATTGCATCAAAAAATGTTAACGCTAAAGAATTGGTTTCATTAAAGCTTTCATTAAATAAACTGCCTGCAATAAAAAATATTTTATCAGGTTTAAAGAGTAACTTATTTTTAAAGATGTATAATAAATTAGATACCTTAGAAGATGTATATAACTTACTGGAGAAATCCATTATTGAAAATCCACCTATTTCTGTTAAAGAAGGTAATATAATAAAGGATGGATATAGTGCCGAAGTTGATGAATTAAGAAATGCAAAATCACATGGTAAAGAATGGATTGCATCGTTAGAAAATCAAGAAAGAGAGTTTACAGGAATTAAGTCATTAAAAGTAGGCTATAATAAGGTTTTTGGCTATTATATAGAAATTACAAAGTCTAATCTTAATTCTGTACCTGAGGGAAGATATGTTAGAAAACAGACACTGGCAAATGCTGAAAGATATATAACTCCTGAACTAAAGGAAATGGAAGATAAAATACTTGGTGCAGAAGAAAAGTTAATAAGTTTAGAATATAATTTTTTTACTGAAGTAAGGGAAAAAATTGAACTTCAGTTAAGCAGGATGAAACTATGTGCTAAAATTATATCTGACATAGACTGTCTAAGTTCTTTAACCACATCAGCTTTAGAAAACAACTATTGCAAGCCTGTTATTGTTGAAGATGATGAAATAGAAATAAAAGACGGCAGGCATCCTGTAGTTGAAAAAGTGATTTCCAATGCAAATTTTGTTACTAATGACACTATAATCAATAATGAAAAAGAACAAATGTTGTTAATTACAGGACCTAATATGGCAGGTAAATCAACTTATATGAGGCAAGTTGCTTTAATCACCTTAATGGCTCAAATAGGAAGCTTTGTACCAGCAAGTTATGCAAAAATATCTATTTGTGATAAAATATTTACTAGAATTGGCGCATCAGATGATTTATCAGCTGGTAAAAGTACATTCATGGTGGAAATGTGGGAAGTTTCAAATATATTAAAAAATGCCACAAGAAAAAGTTTAATTTTATTAGACGAAGTTGGAAGAGGTACTAGTACTTATGATGGTTTAAGTATTGCGTGGGCGGTTATTGAGTATATTTGTAATAATAAAGACTTAAAATGCAAAACTCTTTTTGCAACTCATTATCATGAACTTACGCAGTTAGAAAATATAGTGCCTGGGGTTAAAAATTATTCTGTTTCAGTTAAGGAGATAGGAGAAGAAATAATATTCTTGAGGAAAATAATTAGCGGTGGTGCAGACCAATCCTATGGTATAGAGGTAGCAAAATTAGCCGGGCTGCCGGATGTTGTTATATCTCGTGCTAAGGAAATATTGAAAGATATTGAACTTGAGAAAAGCGAGCATTTAAATATAAATGAAATTGCAGTAGATAAGGATGCAAATAAAAAAAACAAGCCTAAAAAAGAGGATAAAGCTTTAAAACAGATTGATTTTATGGATCTGGAAAAAAGTGCTCTTATAAAGGAGATGGCTAATCTTAATATTCTTGACATGAATCCAATGGAGGGATTTAATAAGCTTTATGAATTAATAAACAAAGCCAAAAACATTCAATAATGAATATGAGAAGGTGCTCTAATGAGTAGAATTAATATATTAGATAGTAATACTTCTAATAAAATTGCAGCAGGTGAGGTTGTAGAGAGACCTGCTTCTGTAGTTAAGGAACTAGCTGAAAATAGTATAGATGCTGAAGCTAAAAACATTATAATTGAAATAGGTGAGGGGGGAGAAAAATTTATAAACATCATAGATGATGGAATTGGCATTCATCCGGATGATATGGAAAAAGCATTTTATCCTCATGCTACTAGCAAAATATCCAAAATAGAGGACATATATTCTATTAAAACTATGGGTTTTAGAGGAGAGGCTTTGGCAAGTGTAGCCGCCGTATCAAATTTAACTCTTAAAAGTAGAACTAAGGATTTTAATTTTGGAAAAGAAATCAGAATTTACGGAGGGAAAGTAGAGAAGATATCTGAAGCCGCTTCTAATATTGGGACTTCTATATGTGTGTCTGATTTATTTTATAATGTACCTGCAAGGCAAAAGTTTCTAAAATCTCCGCAAAGGGAGACAGCATCTATTTCCGATATTATAAGCAGATTAGCATTAGTAAATTCAGACATTAGTTTCAAATATATAAATAATGGGAAAACTGTTATGACAACTTATGGAACTGGCAGCATGAAAGAAACTATTAGAAGCATATACGGAAAAAGTATAAATGATAATATAGTATCATTTGAAAAAGTTTCTGATATTGCTTCAGTATATGGTTATATTGGAAATTCCGAAATAAGCAGGGGAAGTAGAAATAACCAAAGCATTTTTGTTAATAAAAGATTTATAAAAAACAAATTAATGACTGCAGCAGTGGAAAATGCATTTAAATCATTTTTAACTATAAATAAGTTTCCATTTTTCATACTTTGCTTAGATATATATCCAGAATTTATTGATGTGAATGTTCATCCAACTAAATCAGAGTTAAAATTTAGAGATGACAGATATATTTATAAATTGGTTTTTGATGCTGTACATGAAGCATTAAGGCAATATTTATTTAAATCATTTAACAATGAAGAGGTATCATCTGAAAGCATACCTGAAACTACTGTACAAATACCTATAGACTTAAAAAATGAAGTTAATGGTAATATAAATGAAATAAGTGGTAATACTAACTATAGTCACCATATTTCAGAGGATAACAAGGTATATAAAAATATAGATGCACAGACTAAAATTGAAAATCCTATTAATAATGTCAAATTAAATGAAGAAAACTATATCACTTCTGTAACTACAAATAAAAGTATTAATTATGGCAACGATATAAAGGAAAAGGTATCGAAATTTCCTTCATTAAATATCATAGGGCAGTTTCACAAAACCTATATAATTGCCGAATATAATGATACTCTTTATCTAATTGATCAGCATGCTGCTCACGAAAAGATATTATTTGAAAAGTTTAAAAGGAGCATTTTAGAGAAGCATGTCGTTAGCCAATTACTATTATCACCTTTAGTTGTAGAGTTAACATCAGAAGATTATGCATACTTTAATGACTTTAAGGAAATATTTGAAAACACTGGTTTTAAAATAGAGTTATTTGGAGATAATACCATAACAATTAGAGAGGTTCCTGTAATATTAGGCAAACCAAATTTAAAAAATCTTTTTATGGATATTTTAGATAATTTAAAAAATATGGGAAGCGGGGAAAAAGACGAGGTTAGATACACTTCCATTGCAACCCAGGCCTGTAAAGCAGCTATTAAGGCAAATGACTCCCTCAGTGACATTGAAATGAAATCTTTAATTGAGGAATTGCGATATATTGAGGATCCATTTACCTGTCCTCATGGACGACCTACAATTATTAAGATGGATTTATATGATATTGAAAAAAAATTCAAAAGAATTCAATAGCTACTAAGGGGGAAAACAATGAAAAATTTAGTCATCCTGGCAGGACCAACTGGAGTAGGTAAAACTGATATTTCAATAAAATTGGCAAAAGATTTAAACGGAGAAGTTATATCCGCAGACTCAATGCAAATATATAAATATATGGATATTGGTTCAGCCAAGGCCACAAAAGAAGAAATGGGCGGTGTTCCACATCATTTAATTGACTTTTTAGATCCAAAAGAAAGCTTTAGTGTTTCTGACTATAAAAAAATGGTAGAAAAAGTAATTGATAATGTGTTACTAAATAATAAAATTCCTATGTTAGTTGGGGGCACAGGATTATATATTAATTCATTAATAAACAATTATGATTTTACTGATGCCCATTGCGATATGGAATATAGAATAAGTTTAGAGGAACAAGCTCTCCAATATGGCAAGAATTATGTCCATGAAATGCTTAAAAGTGTTGATGAAGTATCCTACAATAAATTGTTTCCAAATGATTTAAAAAGGGTAATTAGAGCATTGGAGGTCTATAAATTAACAGGTACTCCAATTAGTGAGTTTAACTCAGAAAAAAAGATTCATGATATTCCATACAACATATCTTATTTTGTTTTAACTATGGATAGAAAAAAGCTATATAGCAGAATAGATCAAAGAGTAGATAAAATGATTGATAATGGTCTTATTAGTGAAGTTAAAATGTTGAAACAAATGGGTTTAAATGAAACAATGCAGTCCATGAAAGGAATAGGTTATAAGGAAATACTTTATTATCTGGAAGGCAAAATTTCTTTTGACGAAGCAGTATATCTAATTAAAAAGGGTACTAGAAACTATGCAAAGCGTCAGCTAACCTGGTTTAGAAAGGATACTAGAGTACAGTGGGTTGACAAGGATTCTTTCTCCTGCGAAAATGATATTGTTCAATACATAGAAAGTAGAATAAGGAAACAATTATTTTATTAAAAATAAAGGATTTTACTACATTAATATAGAATTAAACAAACATAAAATTATGGAGGGTGAAATATATGAATAAAACTACAAACA
>JAQSXU010000082.1 GCA_029256485.1 Clostridiaceae bacterium | reverse complement strand
GATATATAAGAAATTTTCTGATGAGTCAATTAATGTGCTGACTAATTATTATTGGCCAGGAAATATTAGAGAACTTAAAAATATTGTTGAACGTATTGCTGTAATCACCAAAGCTAATGTTGTCAGTGTGGAAGATATACCAGAATATATAATAAAGTCAAGTTTAAACTTTAATATTCAGGATTATAGAAAAACACTTTTTGAGGATAATGGAAATTTAAAGGATATACTCTGGAAGGTTGAAAAAGATATTATAGAAGATACATTGAAAAAATTTAAAGGAAATAAAGCTAAAACTGCAGAAAAATTGGGCATACCTAAAATGACCTTATATCGTAAGCTTAAAAAATTTTAAAAAACTATTGCTAAATGTGTGCTTTTATGTAAAACTAGAAGTGTATTCTAAACTATAGGATTTATCGTATAGCTTGGATGACTTATATTTATAAACCTAATTGTAAGGAGCTTTCTAAGCAAAAGGGAGATTTTATCATAAAAGCAAGTGTATAAATATGCCTATAACATATAGTGATTTACTGGCTTTTATATATTTTTGCAGATTATTTTTATGCTAATGATAAATAAACTCCTTCCTGAATAGAATTAGGGAGGATTTTTTTATTGTTTTGAAAGCTTTAAACAAAAGATAACTGGCAAACATATTTAGGGGAGGAAGATTTTAATGGATCAAATGGAAAAACAAAAGGCTGATTTTATTAATGAAAAAGAAATTGAACACTTTCTTCATGTTGGAAAGGAAAAAGCAAGGGATACTGAATATGTAATGAAAATTATTGAAAGAGCCAGAGATGCTAAGGGATTAAGTATAGACGAAGTTTCAACACTACTTAATGTTGAGGATGACTCTATATTAGAACAGCTTTACAAGGTATCCAGAGAAATTAAGCAAAAAATATATGGCAATAGGATAGTAATGTTTGCACCTTTATACATAAGTGATTATTGTGTAAACGATTGTGTTTATTGCGGATACAAATGTTCAAATAAAGAAAATAGAAAGAAATTAACTAAAGAGCAGTTAATAAGAGAAGTAGAACTTATTGAGGATTCAGGGCATAAGAGGATTGTACTGGAAGCTGGAGAGGATCCGGTTAACTGCCCAATAGACTATGTTACAGATTGCATGAAAACTATATATGAAGTTAAAAAGGGAAATGGTTCAATAAGAAGAATTAATGTAAATATTGCTGCTACTACAGTGGAAAATTACAGAAAATTAAAAGAGGCAGGCATAGGCACATATACATTGTTCCAGGAAACTTACCATAGAGAAACATATAATAAAATGCATCCAAGAGGACCAAAACATGATTATGATTATCATACTACTGCTATGGATCGTGCCATGAAAGGCGGTATTGATGATGTTGGAATTGGGGTGTTGTATGGATTATATGATTATAAATTTGAAACAGTAGCCATGTTTATGTTTGCAAAACATTTAGATGATACATTTGGAGTGGGACCTCATACTATTTCTGTACCTAGAATAAGACCAGCACTTGGAGTAGACAGAAAAAGTCTTCCATACTTAGTAGATGACCATGACTTTAAAAAATTAGTTGGTGTTATAAGACTAGCAGTGCCATATACAGGAATGATTATTTCTACAAGAGAGGAACCAAAGTTTAGAGAAGAGATTATATCAATTGGTATTTCACAGGTTAGTGCCGGTTCTGCTGTAGGGGTAGGAAGCTATGATGAAAGAAGCCATAAGCAGGAACAATCACCACAATTTATATTAGAGGACACCAGAACACCTATTGAGGTATTAAAGGGACTTTGTAAAGATGGATTTTTGCCAAGCTATTGCACTGCTTGTTACCGCCAAGGAAGAACTGGAGAAAGATTTATGGCACTTGCAAAAACAGGTAATATTCATAATTGCTGCCTCCCTAATGCCATTATGACTTTCCAGGAATTTTTGATAGATTATGCTGATGACGAGTTAAAGGAAATGGGAGAAAAAATAATAAAGGAAAACTTTAAGGATATAGAATCTGAAAAGATTAAGGAAGAAACTCTAAGAAGATTAGATAGAATTAAGTCTGGGGAAAGAGATTTATATTTTTAAATAATAAAATGGTTCGAATTTTTATTCGAACCATTTATTTTTGTAAGTTACAAAAATAAAAAAGCTTTACTTTATTTCAATATATTGTAAAATTAATTATAAACACAAATTTTGAAAGGAAGTTCAAAGTACAAATGAGTAAAAAAAGTGAAATATTAAATTTAATTATAAACAATATTGATAATAAACATAAAGGACTATCTGCCGGAGAAATAGCACAAATTTTAAATATTAAAAGAAGTAATGTAAGTTGTATATTAAATGAACTATATAAACAAGGTGAGCTCAGCAAGGTAAAAGGAAAGCCAGTACTTTATTTAATAAATTCTCAAAAAAAATTCCAACAGGTAGCTAAAAATGCAAATAGTGATTTTGATTTTTTAATAGGAAGTGATAAGAGCTTAAAAAAGTGTGTTCAGCAGGCAAAGGCAGCAATTCTCTATCCACCACACGGATTACACACACTTATTGTTGGCCCAAGCGGTGTAGGTAAAACAATGTTTGCAGAACTAATGTACAAATTTGCTGTGGAAAATGGGATTTTTAGTTCTGAAGCTCCATTTGTAACCTTTACATGTTCTGATTATGCAAATAATCCTCAGCTTTTATTAGCACATCTTTTTGGATGTAAAAAAGGAGCATTTACAGGTGCAGATAAGGATAGACAAGGGATTGTGGCTAAAGCAAATAGTGGAGTTTTATTTTTAGATGAGGTGCATAGACTGCCGCCAGAAGGTCAGGAAATGCTGTTTTACTTGATTGATAAAGGAGAATATACCCCATTAGGTGAAGAAAATAAGAAAAAATGTGAATTATTAGTTATTTCAGCAACTACAGAAAATATTGATACATCACTTTTGACAACGTTTACCAGAAGAATACCTATGAGTATTAGAATACCAGATTTAAAAGAAAGAAGTTTGGAAGAAAGGTTTCAACTTATTTGTGAATTTTTTAAAATTGAAGCAGCAAGGACAAAAAGAGAAATTGAAGTATCAACAAATACAATTAGACAGCTATTATTATATGATTGTGTTGGAAATGTAGGACAACTTAAAAGTGATATACAGTTAGGTTGTGCAAACGCTTTTTTAAATTCTGTATCCCAGGGACTTAAAAAGATTAATGTTCATTGCACAGATTTTGCTACATACGTTAATGAAGGCCTGATAATATATAAAAACTATACAAAAGAAATTGACTATTTAATAGAAGAAGGAAAAATACTTAGATTTACACAAAATGGCGAAGAAAATTATATTCAAGAAGGGGATTATTCTTTACCGGATAATTTTTATGAAGGAATAGAGAAAAGAATTCAGCAGTTTCAGAAAAAGGGACTTGGAGATGTAGAAGTAAAAGCACTTATGGAAATGGATCTGGAACACTATTTTAGACATTTTATTAAAAGCTTTGATCGGGAAGTAAATAAGGAAGAGTTGTCAAAAGTTGTGGACGCAGAAATAATAAGTTATGTGGAAAGTTTTTTGCTAATAGCAAGTAAAAAACTACAAAAGATTTTCTCTAATAAAGTATTTTATGGCTTATGTCTGCATTTAAGCTCAAGCGTTGAAAGGCTTAGAAGTGGAAAACAAATTATTAATCATAATTTAGAGAATATAAAAAATAATAATGAAGAAGAATTTAATATGTCCAAAGAATTAGCTTCAAAAATTGAAAAAATTTACGACATAAAAGTACCAGAAGATGAAATAGGTTTTATAGCTATGTTTTTAACAGTTGATGATGTTGAGTGTCAATTTCTTGAGAACAGACCTATAATTGTTATTGCAATGCATGGAAGAGCTACAGCTTCTTCTATGGTTGAGGTAGTAAATAAACTTGTGGCTGCAAATAACATATATGCTTATGACATGTCATTGGACAAGGATTCTAAAATTGCATATAAAGAATTGAAGGACATTATTATAAAAAAGCATAAAAAGGCCGGAGTCATATTGCTGGTAGATATGGGATCTTTCACAGTTTATGGTGAGCTAATAAGTGAAGAAACAGGCATAGATATAAAAGTATTGGATATGGTATCTACTCCAATTGCCATTGAATGCTCAAGAAAGGCAGTTATTGAATCAGATATTAATAAAATATATGATGAGATTGTTTCTTCAATATCCCAGTATTCCCCGTATAGCATAAAAGTATCAGAAGCATTTATTCCCAGTGAAGATAACATCATAATAACTTTATGTACAACAGGGCAGGGAAGTGCACAAAAATTAAAGAATTTTATTGAAAAGAGCTATAACCTAAGAGAGAGTAAAGTTGAAGTTTTAGCCATGTCATTAAATAATAAGCAGCATATGTATAATGTCATTGGAAATCTTTCAAAAGAAAAAAATATTTTAGCCATTGTAGGGACTATAAATCCTAATATTTATAACATACCATTTATTTCAACATATGATATTTTTATGAACAAGAATTGTGCAAAGCTTAAGGAAATTATTGATGGAATAAATATTAGTAAGATCCCAAATGAAGAAAAACCCGCTGATTATAGTACTTTTATACAGTTACTCCAAAACGAAATATCCAATGTGGACTTATCCCAATTTGAAAATTTATATAAGAGCTTTTTTGTTGAAATTCAAAAAAATATTGACAAACCAATTGAGTATGATATTTCAGTTGGGCTTATGGTACATATGATATGTACTATAAGCAATTTAATTGCAGGAGGAAGTACGCCAACTTGTTATTCAAAAGAAATGTTGAAAAAGAAATATCCAAATGAACTTAATTCTCTAAAGAAGGCATTAATTGATATGGAGAAATTCTACAAAATAGAATTTAGTGATGACCAAATTGGCTTTATATTAAGAAACATTGTAAACACATAAAATTATACACAGTTATTTCACTTGGATGTGTATGTTAATGTGTATGAAAATCATATTGAATTTGGAATATTTTTCAAAAATGTGTATATAATCTGTATGATAAAAATCAAAATGTATAGCTTTTCAAAACTGTAAACCCTTGATAGCTATGCATTTTATTTTTTTGAAAGTATTGGCATGCTTTATGCTATAACTATATAAAAGACAAATATAAAAATAAGGGCAAATGGAGGCATAATTATGAATGAGATAAATGAAGAAGTAATTTTTAAATTAATTAGCTTCTCTGGAGATGCTAGAAGCGATATTTACGAAGCATTTGAACTAGTGAAAAAGGGAAAATATGCAGAAGCACAGGATAAATTCGATAGTGCTGATGAAGCAATAATTCATGCACATAATACTCAGACATCACTTATTAAAAATGAGATAAATGGTAATCATGTAGCTTTAAATTTGCTGCTAGTTCATGCTCAGGATCATCTTATGAATACTCTGCTAGCTAAGGACATGGTGAAGAACATGATAAATATGCAAAAGGAAATTAACGAATTAAAGGATAAATTAAAATAATTAAAAGGAGAAGATCATTAATGATAAAAGCAGTGCAGTTTTTAAATCAAGTACAAGCAGGATTTGGTGGAGATGAACAAATGAATATAAAACCACAGTTTCAGCATGGGGCAGTTGGATTAGGGACACTTTTACGGTCAACAATTACAAGGTATGGCGGAGAAATTGTTGGAACTGTTATTTGCGGTGATAATTACTTTTTAGAAAACAGAGAAAACGCAATTGAAGAAATATTGGATATGATTAAAAAGCTTAATGCTGATGTTGTTATTTGTGGTCCTGCATTAAATTATAAAAGATATGGAGAATGCTGTGGATATCTTGTAGAAGCCATAGAGAATAAACTTCATATTCCGGCTTTTGCAGCTATGTCAAAAGACAGCAATGGGCTGGACATGTTCAGAAATAAAATGTATATAATAGAAAATCCAAATAGAGGAGGAACTGGGCTGAACCAATCTTTAAAAAAGATGAGCTCTATAGCAATTAAATTGGCTAAAGGGGAAAACATTGGAGCCCCAAAAGAAGAAGGATATTTTTCAAGAGAATAATGTAGTTTGAGTATTTTAAATAGGTACTACCATTGATCTCATTTAGAGGTCAATGTTAATATAAATAACTATGTAAGGGGAGGATATTATGAAAAAAATAATTCTATTTTGCTCAGCTGGCATGTCTACCAGTTTACTAGTAACTAAAATGGAAAAATCAGCAAAACAAAAAGGATTAGAAGTGTCAATTGAAGCTTTCCCAGAAGCAGAAATGGCAAAACGATTAGATGGAGTCGATGTAGTATTACTTGGACCACAAATTAGGTTTGCATTAAGTAGAGCTAAAAAACTCTGTGGGGAAAAGGGAATTCCTGTAGGCGTAATAAGTCCTGGGGATTATGGAATGATGAATGGAGAAAAAGTATTAGTTCAAGCTTTAGAACTTGCTAATAATAATTAATATCAAGGGGGTATATTTTAATGAGTAAAATTATGGACACTATGGAAGATAAGCTAATGCCTGTAGCGGATAAAATATCTAATAACAGGTATTTAATGTCTATTCGTGACGGCTTTATGCTGGCCATGCCACTACTGATAATTGGAGCTATGTCATTACTGTTTGCTAATTTCCCAATACCAGGATACAGTAAATTTATGGAGAATGTGTTTGGGAAAAATTGGTCTGTATTTTTCGTAAGGCCATTTGAATCAACAATGGCAATCATGACAATATTTGTTATTGTTGGTATAGCATATAATTTAGCAAAGCACTATGAAATTGAAGGAATTAGTACTGCAGCTATAGCTCTTGTAGCATTTTTTATAGTTACACCATTTGTTACAAACTTTACACCAGAAGGAAGTAAAACTGTTTTTCAAGTTGGAAACGTTATACCAATGGAGTGGATTGGTTCTAAAGGATTATTTGTAGGCATGCTGACAGCAATTTTTGCCACTGAAATAGTAAAATATGTAGTAAAAAAAGGTTGGGTTATTAAAATGCCTGAAGGAGTGCCGCCAACAGTAGCAAAGGCATTCTCAGCTTTAATTCCGGCCTTGGTAGTTATGGTTATATTTGATATTGTGAGATTAATTTTTACACTCACATCATTCAACACTATTCATACATTTATTTATACAATATTGCAAGCACCATTAACAGCTTTAGGCGATACATTGGGTGCCACATTAATTGCTAACTTGTTTATAGGACTTTTCTGGGTATTTGGTATTCATGGCGCAAATATTGTGGGCTCAGTAATGTCACCAATATGGATATCATTATCAGCTGATAATTTAAGCGCTTATCAAGCTGGAAAGGCTTTACCACATATTATAACTCAACAGTTTCAAGAAATTTATCTTCAATTAGGTGGGTCAGGATGTACACTTGCTTTATGTGTTGCCATGATATTTATATGCAAATCGCAGCAATGTAAAAAATTAGGCAAATTAGCTATACTTCCTGGATTATTTAATATTAATGAACCAATAACATTTGGATTACCAGTTGTTCTTAATCCTATTATGATGATACCATTTATTCTTACACCAATGATTTTAGCAATCGTAGGTTATGCATCAATTTCAATTGGATTTGTTCCAAGACCATCAGGAGTTATTATTCCTTGGACAACGCCACCAATTATAGGAGGATTTTTAATTGCAGGGATTAAGGGGGCTATATTCCAAATTGTAGAACTTATAATATCTTTCTTTACTTATTGGCCTTTCTTAAGAATAGTTGATAAACAATACTATGAACAAGAAAAATCCTATGTAACTTCAGAGGTAACTTCTGCACAGTAATATATTTTTAATGATTCATTCGGGTGATTCTTATAACATGAGAGTCACCTGAATAAACATATATTTATAGAAAGGGTAAATTTATGGGAATTATTGAAGAAGTAAAAATAAGTTTATTATATCCTCATCTTTATTATAAATTTAAAAATGAATCATTACCTCAAATTATAAGATGTCAGTTAATAATTACTCTTATAGGTTTTGTATTTATAAACTTTAAGCAGTTTATTGTAAGTTTTTTTAGCAGAGGAACAATAAAATATACAGATTACTATAAGGGTGCAGGAGTTTCAAAATTTATATTAAATTTATTTTATATGTGGGTAGGAATTTTTATTGCGTCTTTCATATTAAGCTTAATATTTTTAACCTTAAATTATTTTAAGAAAATTAAGTTTTTAACATTTGGGGATATATTTAACTATTCCTCTCATGCGCTAATAATCAGTGCAATATTAGGACCATTTTTAGGAGTTTTTATAATATTCTTTATTGCTGCATATTATGTAATGGCTTTAAACGGTGAAAAAATGAAAACTAAAGTGGAGGTTTAAAATGAATATACAATACAAATTTCCTGAAAGCTTTTTTTGGGGGGCAGCTGCATCTGCCGCACAAACTGAAGGAGCTTCCAGAGAAGATGGAAAAAGTCAAAGTATATGGGACTATTGGTATGACAATGAGCCAAATAGATTCTTTAATAAAGTAGGACCGGAAGTAGCATCGGATTTTTATCATAGATATAAAGAAGACATAAAGCTTATGAAAGAATTAAACTTTAATTCATTTAGAACATCTATATCATGGTCAAGGCTTATACCATATGGAAAGTTAAATGATAAAGCAGTAAGTTTCTATAATAATGTGATTAATGAACTAATTAATAATGGAATAGAACCTTTTATAAACTTATTTCATTTTGATATGCCATTAGAAATGCAAAAAATAGGTGGATGGGAAAATAAAAAGGTGGTAGAAGCTTATGCAGAATATGCTAAAGTATGCTTTCAGCTTTTTGGTGATAGAGTTAAGAATTGGATTACTTTTAATGAACCTATAGTTCCTGTAGAAGGCGGATACTTATATGATTTTCATTATCCAAATGTAGTGGATTTTAAAAGAGCAGTTCAAGTAGCATATAACACCGCGTTAGCAAATGCTAAAGCTATAGAAGAGTTTAAAAACAGCAATATGGTTTGCGGTAAAATAGGCATTGTTCTAAGCTTAAGTCCAGCATATGCCAGGAGCAGTAATCCAGCAGACGTAAAGGCTGGTAAAATAGCAAATTTATTTTTAAATAAGAGTTTTCTGGATCCTACAGTAAAGGGAAGTTATCCAAAGGAGCTAGTAGATTTACTTAAAAAATATGGTTATTTGCCTGAATATACTAAAGAAGAATTAGACTTAATAAAAAATAATACTGTAGATTACTTAGGCGTAAATTACTACCAGCCAAGAAGAGTAAAAGCAAAGGCTTATGCAGCAAATCCAGAAGCTCCGTTTATGCCTGACTATTTCTTTGATAACTATGAAATGCCTGGAAGAAAGATGAATCCATATAGAGGATGGGAAATTTACGAAAAAGGTATATATGATATTATGGTGGATTTAAGGGAAAATTACAACAATATACAGTGTTTTGTTTCTGAAAATGGTATGGGAGTAGAAGGAGAAGAAAGATATATAAAACATGGAAAAGTTGAAGATTACTATAGAATTGATTTCATAAGAGATCACTTAATATGGCTTCATAAGGCTATTAGCGAGGGGTGTAATGTAAAAGGCTATCATTTGTGGACTTTTATTGATAATTGGTCCTGGACTAATGCTTATAAAAATCGTTATGGGCTTATTTCATTAGATATTAATACACAACAAAGAACAATAAAAAGAAGTGGGGAATGGTTTAAAGAATTAGTTAACAATAATGGTTTTTAGATTCTGGGAGGTGTAATAAAATGAAAAAAGGA
Source organism: Clostridiaceae bacterium (assembly GCA_029256485.1). Next base: position 5,496 of record JAQSXU010000082.1, on the reverse strand, counting down.
ATTAAAATTGTTACTATTGGCGGTGGGTCTAGCTATACTCCGGAAATAATTGAAGGATTTATAGCTAAGAAACTTTCAGGAGAACTGCCAATCCAGGATATATATCTTGTAGACATTGAGCAGGGAAAAGAAAAACTTAATATAGTTGGTAATCTGGCTAAGAGAATGGTGGAGAAGGCTGGAGTGGATATAAACATACATCTTACTTTAAATAGGAGGGAAGCATTAAAAAATGCGGATTTTGTTACTACACAATTTAGAGTAGGACTCATGGATGCCAGAATAAGGGATGAAAAAATACCACTTAGATACCACATGATAGGTCAGGAAACAACGGGTGCAGGTGGATTTGCTAAAGCTCAAAGAACTATTCCTGTAATACTGGATATATGCAGAGACATGGAAGAATTATGCCCAAACGCATGGCTTATTAATTTTACTAATCCATCAGGTATTATAACAGAAGCAGTTTTAAAACATAGTAATATAAAAGTTGTAGGGCTTTGTAATGTTCCTATTGGAATGATAAATCTAGTGGCAGAATTATTTAAAGTTACTGCAGACAGAATTTATATTGAATTCGGTGGACTTAATCATCTTGTCTGGGGTAGAAAGGTTTATAAGGATGGACAGGATGTAACCAAAGAAGTTATTAATATGCTTAAGAATAGTAAAGAATTTACAATGAAAAACATACCGGATATCAATTGGGGACAAGATATATTAGATGCCTTAGGTGCCATTCCATGTCCATATCATAGATATTACTATTTAACAGAGGAAATGCTAAAGCACTGTGAGGAAGCAGCAAATGGAGAAGGTACCAGAGGAGAAGTGGTAAAAAAAGTTGAACATGAATTATTTGAGCTTTATAAGAATCCAAATTTAAATGTAAAGCCACCACAGCTTGCCAGCAGAGGAGGGGCACATTACAGTGAAGCAGCAGTTAATTTGATTAACTCAATTTACAATGATAAAAAGGATATTCAAATTGTTAATGTAAAAAACAATGGCACCATATTGGACTTACCGGAAGATGTATGTATTGAATGCAACTGTATCATTGATAGAAATGGAGCTCATCCTATTCAAATAGGACATGTTGAAACAAGTACTAGGGGACTTATGCAAGTAGTAAAAGCTTATGAAGAACTCACTGTAGAAGCAGGAGTTACAGGAAATTATAATACTGCACTTAAAGCACTTACAATTCATCCCTTGGTGAAGGATGTTATTTATGCTAAAAAAGTATTGGATGATATTATAAAGGAAAATAAAGAATATTTACCACAGTATAAATAAAAAACAATAGCTAATAAGGTTATTTATGGAGGATTAAGAAATGCGGACATTAGGATTTTCAGTATATCCATCTCATGCGAGTTTAGAAAGTAACATGGCTTATATAGATATTGCTAATAAGTATGGATTTAAGAGAATATTTACATGTCTATTGTCAGTACATGGAGATAGAGAAAAGATACTAAATGAGTTTAAAAAAATTATTGAACATGCTAATGGATATGGCATGAAAGTGATTGCAGATATAAACCCTGAGGTATTTAAACAGCTAAAAATTAATTATAGTGATTTGAACATTTTTAAGAGCATGGGCCTTTATGGAATAAGGTTAGACTGTGGATTTACAGGAATGGAAGAATCAATAATGACATTTAATGAATTGGGGTTAAAAATTGAATTAAACATGAGTAGCGGCAGTAAATATGTTGATAATATAATCAGCTATATACCAAATACAGATAACCTATTAGGCTGTCACAACTTTTATCCCCATAGATATTCAGGTCTTAGTTATAATCATTTTATAAATTGTAGTAAGCAATTTAAAAAATACAATATAAGAACTGCTGCATTTGTATCATCAAAAACAGCAAAGTTTGGACCATGGCCTGTTAGTGAGGGATTGTGTACATTAGAAGAACATAGGGAAATGCCAATTGAAGTACAAGCTAAACAATTATTTGCCACAGATCTAATAGATGATGTAATAATAGCAAATGCATTTGCATCTGAAGAGGAGTTTAAAGCTTTAAGTAGAGTGAATCCATATAAGCTTGCTTTAAAAGTTCAGCTCCAACAGGAAATACCTGAAATGGAAAGGCAAATAGTTTTAAATGAACCACACTTAAATAGAGGTGATGTTTCAGATTATATGATAAGGTCTACTATGAGTAGAATTAAGTACAAGGGGCATAACTTTGAACCATTTAATACAATTGATATTAATAAAGGTGATATTGTTATTGACAACTCATTATATGAAAATTATGCAGGTGAACTTCAAATAGCATTAATGAAAATGAAAAACTATGGTAAGACTAATGTAGTTGGAAATATAGTTGACGAAGAAATTTATTTATTACAATATATAAAACCATGGCAGAAATTTTCTCTACAGTTAAATCATAATGTTTAAAAAATTATTAACTAAGCTAGGAACAAGTTATATGCTTGTTCCTAGCTTTTTGAAAGATATACATTACGTGAGAAAGCTTTATTTCTAATTGGTAAGTGAAACATTAATTAGTATTATTTTTTACTACATCCTCTAACAGTGAATATCCATTATAAATTTTTATTTTAGCTAAGTAATTCCATTTCATACTATCAGGGCTGATATTTGGGTCTTTATTAAATTCCAAATTATTTTCTACAGTTATCTTATTTGTGGTAAAAAAATTATCAAGGTTATATCTAGCGTAACCTGAAGTACCATTTATGGCAGGTTCACCGCTTATAATAGATAAAGTGCACTTTAAATATTTCTTTCCATAGGGTCTATCCTTAGTAATATAATCTATGTCATATATTTTACCACTGCTTTTCAGCACAGCATAGGCCTGAATCATGTTGCTTTGATCTTTTTCAGCTTTTATTGAGTCGGGTATCATAGAACTATCTATCTGAGATATTTTATAGTTAAGATATAATCCTCTTCCTCTAAAGGATTCACTGGAATTTACAGCATTAGCCTGCAGGTATATTTCTTCACCTTTTGATAAAGTCATGATTGGTAATATTGTCATAGACAATAAAATAAATATTGGAATTAAAGTACAAATTAGAAATTTTTGCTTTAAATTTATATTAATCTTCATAATTTCCACCTCCAATTCTTCTTACTCTTTCAAAGTAATATCCAAAACCCAGGAGAATGGCTCCACCAAAAATAAAGAAAAGGGACTTTGGCATGAAAGAATAGAAGGTATCAAAGTAATACCTGATTATTATGATGAAAATGGCAATCAGGGAAACTAAGTTTTTCCTTTTTGTTTGAAAAAGCAGATATATAAGTAAAGATATAGCAAATACAGTGCTTATATAGGTATAAGAGTTTTCATTAAGTATTTTTAAATTGTTCCAAAACCCAGACCAATTTTGTGGAAATGTTAGCAGCAGCCCACTTACAGAATAAATGATGTTACCTTGAAATTTAAATACTTCTTTGTGCATTTTCATTGGAAAGTAAAACATAAATAGACCAATAATGAAAAAGGCAATAGAATTCACTGTAAAATTATGAATATACCTATCCAAGAAATATAATATGGTAAATATTAATAATGAATTATTAAAAAATGCAGCAATTTCTCCAAAATTAATTTTACTATTTATATAATAAACCACAGGGCAAAGTATAAGTATAAAGAATGGTATTTTATTGAAATTGAATTGGCCTAGTACATAAATAATTAAAAATGTATCAGATAATATAAACAAAAGTTTGTCTTTGAACAAAACCACGTATGGAAGAATTCCTAAAGACCATAGTAAAAAAGCGTTGGTAAATTCACCACCATAGTTGAAAATCTGCGCCACTAAGAATATGCCGGCGCCATAAGTTAAGACAGAAATATACATAAAACTCAATGATGTTCTTGGATAGTTTTTTGAAAGCTTATAGCTTGTAATATTGGACAAACAAAATAATACAATAATAATTGTAAATTTGCTTGCCTTGCCTAAAAACCTCCAATTACTTGCTACAAAGGTTAATATACCAAGACCAAGTAAAAGAGCTCCTATTATTAACATTATGTTGACAAAGCTTAAGTGAGATTTGATTTCATATGAATTGGTAATTTCCCTTAACTGATCTTCACTAATAAGCCCATTATTTTTTAAATAATTTAACTCTTGGTTTATAAAATGGAACTTTGTCTTTGAAATTATTCGCTTGAAATTTGAGTCTTTCAATATGCTAACCTCCATTTAATTTTATATTTTACAATTAAAATACTTTATATTTAAAATATACACTAAGTTTAGATATTTTATAAGAGGAATTTATTTATTTGAGTGAAAATTGAGTAAATTACATTTGCTATTAATGGAACATTATTCTTATAGTTGAACAACAGTATAATTGTAATATAATTAAAGTGTATTATTGTAATATAATTAAAGTGTATTAATGAGTTTTGATACATTGAATTTAATGTAAAGGGGAGAATTACGGTTGAAGAGATCTGATAAAATTTATAATTATATTTTAGAAAAGTCAAAGAATTTTACTAAAAAAGATTTAATAGAAAAAGTTGGATTCAGTTCCTCTGAAATATCGGAGAGCCTGAATATTTTAAGAAATAATGTAAGTAAAGAACTTAATGAACTGTTAAGACAGGATAAAATTATCAAAATAAAGGAAAGACCTGTTCTTTATATTGATAGAAAAACTGTTGAAAGATTAATAGGCTGCAGTGTAAAAAAAGGGCCAGTGGAGGTAAAGAGCCTGGATGAGCTCATTGAAACTAATGAATGTGCAAAGGAGGAAAACAGCCCATTTGATAATTTGATCGGAGCAGAAACCAGTTTAAAGAATCAAATAGAGCAGGCAAAGGCAGCACTTTTATATCCTCCTAATGGTTTGCATACATTAATAATTGGGCAAACTGGTGTTGGAAAAACTCTTTTTGCAAATATGATGTATAGTTATGCTAAATATTCAAATAAGCTGGATGAAAAGGCTCCATTTATAGTTTTTAACTGTGCAGATTATTATAACAATCCTCAACTTTTAATTTCACATATATTTGGGCATGTTAAAGGAGCTTTTACAGGAGCTGACACTGAGAAGGAAGGAATTGTGGAAAAAGCTGATAATGGTATTTTGTTTTTAGATGAAATACACAGACTGCCGCCTGAAGGTCAGGAAATGCTGTTTTATTTTATGGATACAGGAACTTACAATAAATTGGGTGAATCTGAAAGAAAAAGGAAGGCCAATGTATTAATCATGGGAGCCACTACTGAAGATCCAAATTCATCTCTTTTAAAAACCTTTATAAGAAGAATACCAATTGTTATTGCTATACCCAGTTTTGAAGAAAGACCTGTTAAGGATAAGATAGATATAGTTAAATTTCTTCTTTCAAATGAGGCACATAGAGTTAACAAACCAATTAAAATAGAAGCTGATGCCGTAAAAGCTTTAATAGGAAGTGCATCTTATGGGAATATAGGGCAGCTAAAATC
>JAQSXU010000081.1 GCA_029256485.1 Clostridiaceae bacterium | reverse complement strand
TAATGCAAAGGTTCTAATACATTGTGACTTCACAAAAATCTTTGAAGATTAGATATTTTGCAAAGACACAATGTAAGAACTTTAATGCATTATATATATTATACATTATAAAAATATAATATGAATTTTGCATATATTATGACACATAATAAAGTAATTATGTTAGTTATAGAATAATATAATTCCATAAACTGAATATTGGAAACAGGGTAACTATGGTGAATGTGCAAATGAGTAACATTATGCTAATTGACTTTGAAAAAAAATTATGCTAACATGGTATAAAATTGGATATATTACAATTGCTGTAATTAATTCACGCTATTTAATACACATTAAAATATAACAATGAATTACGAAAATTATATAAGTTAGCCTAAAAACTCAATTATTAAAGTTGTCACTCATATATGTAATTTTTTGCAATTTAATAATTTTTTTTTAGAATAGTTAGAAAAGTCCTAAAAGTGCAAATTATTTAAACAATTTAGCAGGATTTTTTTATTTTGAGTTGAATATATTTGTATGAATTAATAAAATGTTCAGAAAATACTACAAATAGTAATTTTTAATAAATTTTTTTAATATTAATTAAGTAGGTAATAATAAGTAGAAATACTTATTGTAACATATAATATTTCATTTAAAAGGGGGAATTTTAGTGAAAAGTAAAAAAATAGTTGCTGCAGTGTTAACACTTGCATTAACTGCAACAACAGCATTAGCTGGTTGTGGTAATAAAACTACAACTGATCAAACTGGTACAACACCAGATAAGGATCAATATTTAAATGTTGAACTTAGAGCAGAACCAAAAACACTAGACCCTTCAAAGGCAACAGATCTTTATGCATCACAGGTATTAAATGATACAATGGAAGCTTTGACAAGAATTGAGCAGGACGACAAGGGTAATGATGTTATTAAACCTGCTGGAGCAGAGAAATGGGATATTTCAGCTGATGGTCTTACTTGGACTTTCCATTTAAGAGACTTTAAATGGTCAGATGGACAGCCGGTTAAAGCATCAGATTATGAATATGCTATAAAGAGAACTCTAGATCCAAAAACAGCATCACAGTATTCATTCCTATTAATGCCAATAAAGGGTGCTGCTGAATACAATGATCCTAAGAAAAATGCCTCTGCTGATGTAGTTGGAGTTAAAGCCTTAGATGACAAGACACTTGAAATTAAACTTGCAGGACCATGTGCATATTTCTTAAACATAACATACTTTAAAGTTATGATGCCGCAAAGAAAAGACAAAGTTGAAGCAGCTGCTGGAAAATTTGGGACAGAAGCTAATACTATGGTATTTAATGGACCATTTACAATTAAAGACTGGGTACATGGAAACAAAGTAGAACTTTCTAAAAACAAAGATTACTGGGATGCAAAATCAGTTAAATTAGATAAAGTTACTATGAATATTATAAAAGAAGAACAGACAAGGATGACTGAACTTCTTAATGGCTCACTAGATTCAGCTGCAGTAAGCAAACCGGAATGGGTTCAAAAATTTGATCAATCTGGAAAGTTTAACGTAATTAAGGGTTATGACCCATCAACAAGTTATGACTTCTTCAATGAGAAAGTTAAATTATTCAGTAATGCAAAAGTAAGAAAAGCATTCTCACTGGCTGTAGACAGAGAAGGCATTGTTAAGACATTATATAATGGTTTAGCATATCCTGCATATGGATGGTGCCCACCATCATTACAAATTGGCGGACAGGACTTTAGAAAATTAGCTAATTACGAACCAATAAAGACATTAGCTGAAGAAAATAAAGATCCAAAGGCTTTACTTATTGAAGGCTTAAAAGAATTAGGAATGGATCCAGATCCATCAAAGATCACTGTTAATTACCTGGAAGCTGGCACAGACCAAACTTTAAAGCAATTTGCTGAATTCGAGCAGCAGATGTATCAAAAAGTATTGGGAATAACTGTAAAAATTGAATATGTTGAATGGGCAGTATTCATGAAGAGAACTGATGAAATGCAGTATGAGATAGCTGGAATGGCTTGGAGTGGAGACTACAATGACCCAATGACAGAGTTTGATATGTGGGAAACAGATGCTGGAATAGTTCCAACAGGCTGGAGTAATGCAAAATATGATGAATTAGTTAAAAAAGCAGGTTCTTTAGGTGCTGACAAGAACACTGAAAGAGCTGACTTATTTAAACAAGCTGAAAAAATATTATTATATGATGATGCTGTAATAGCTCCAACAGTATATAGAATGAGAAACACATACAGAGCTAAATATGTTAAAGGTTTAATGAGCCCATTATTTGGTTCTGGTTCAGAATTAAAATATGCTTATACACAAGGAAGACCTGCAACATCAAAATAATTAGAAGAGATAGAACTTAAAAAAATGTGTATAGTCTAAACCATGTGCAGCAGAGTAATAAACTCTGCTGTATCAGGTTTATGTATATTTTTGTATATATATGGAGGGATGACAATGTTCAAGTTTGTACTAAAAAGGCTTGGGTATATGATAGTGACGTTATGGATTGTTTCTACAATAACATTTATGTTAATACATACTATCCCAGGTGATCCTCTAGCAAGTGCTGCTAGAAAACTGCCTGAACAAGTAAGAATTAACTTTTATGCTAAGTATGGATTAGACAAGCCTGTGTCTACTCAATATGTTTCATTCTTAAATAGAGCTGTACTTCATGGTGACTTAGGGGAATCCTTAAACTTTCCTGGAAGAAAAGTATCAGACATGATTAAACTTGGTTTACCAAAGTCAGCAAGAATTGGACTTCAGGCTATAGCGTTAGGGTTTGTTTTAGGAGTTACATTAGGAATAATTGCTGCATTTAACAGAAATAAATGGCCCGATTATGTGGTTATGTTCATTGCACTGATAGGTGTATCTATACCTAGCTTTGTTTTTGCGGCGTTACTACAATGGGGGCTCACTTATAAATTTGCAATATTTCCAACCTCGGGTTGGGGAACAACGGCACATACCATATTGCCTTCCTTTGCACTAAGCTTAAGCCCAATTGCTGTGTATGCAAGATATATGAGGAATAATTGTTTGGATGTAATTGGACAAGATTATATTCTAACAGCAAAAGCAAAGGGCGTATCTAAGTTATCATTAGTTTGGAAACATATAATAAGAAATGCTATTCTCCCTGCTATAACAATTTTAGGACCACAAATAGCTGTAATATTAACAGGTTCCTTTGTTATAGAAAGTATATTTGCTATTCCTGGACTTGGAGATTCTTTTGTATCATCTGTTAGTAATAGAGATTATACATTGATAATGGGGCTAACAATATTTATGGCATTTTTGTATATTGTTTCTCTAGTTATTGTTGATATTCTCTATAGTGTAATAGATCCAAGAATCAGAGTAACAGGAGAAAAGAGATAGGGGGGGAAAATCAATGGCAGAGCTAAGTAAAGAAAAGTTTAAGATAATTGGTTGTGAAAATGCCAATGCTGACGAAATATTAAGACCTAATATAACATACTTCCAAGATGCCTGGCGAAGATTAAAGCAAAATAAAGTTGCAATTGCTTCTTTAATTATTTTAGTAATTATAATATTTATGACAATCTTTGGACCCTATATGGTTCCTTTTCTACAAGAGTCTATAGACCAAAACTCAATTAATGTAAAACCAAATTTAGTTCATTTATTTGGAACTGATCAGATGGGCAGAGATTTATTTGCAAGATCCTGGTATGGCGGCAGAGTTTCAATTATAATTGGTGTTGTTGGTACTCTTATTGAAGTTACGGTTGGTGTTATATATGGAGGTATTTCAGGATATTTTGGCGGCTTTGTTGATGATATAATGATGAGGATTGTTGAAATATTAATAAGTATTCCTTATTTAATTATTGTTATACTTATTTCACTTATATTAGGAAACGGCGGAATATTTTCTTTGATTATTGCTATGACCATCACTGGATGGTGTGGTATGGCAAGACTTATCAGAGGACAAATTCTGCAAATTAGGGAACAAGAATATGTTCTAGCTGCACAAGCTCTAGGAGCAGATTCTTCAAGAATTATTGCAAAACATTTAATTCCAAATACAATTGGTGTTATGATTGTTGCAATAACATTAGATGTACCTTCATTTATATTTGGCGAAGCCTTTTTAAGCTTCATTGGACTAGGAGTTCAATCACCAAATACCAGTTGGGGTGCATTGGCTGCAGGAGCTCAGCAGAATTTAATGTTTTATCCATATCAGTTGTTCGCCCCATCACTACTTATTAGTTTGACCATGTTATCTTTTAACCTTCTAGGTGATGGTTTAAGAGACGCATTGGATCCAAGACTACGTCAGTAAGGGGGAGGAAGAGAAATGGATAGAATACTGGAAGTAAAAAATTTAAGGGTTTCATATCATACCTATGCAGGTGAAGTGCAATCCGTTAGAGGTGTTGACTTTTACCTGGATAAAGGTGAAACTTTAGCTATAGTTGGAGAGTCAGGCTGTGGTAAAACTGTTACAGCTAAGTCCCTAATGAGACTAATTCAAACTCCGCCAGGAGAAATTAAAAAAGATTCTGTTATTAATTTTGATGGTAAGAATGTGCTTGAAATGAAGGAAGAGGAATTAAGACAGTTAAGAGGATCAGACATAAGCATGATTTTCCAGGATCCAATGACTTCATTAAATCCTACAATGAAGGTTGGAAATCAAATTGCGGAAAGCTTGGTTATCCATAGGGGAATGAATAAAAAGGAAGCATTTAATGAAGCAGTAAAAATGCTTAACTTAGTTAATATTCCTAATGCAGAGAAGAGAGCAAACCAATATCCTCATGAATTTTCCGGCGGTATGAGACAAAGAGCTATGATTGCCATTGCTCTGGCCTGTAATCCAAAGGTTCTTATTGCAGACGAGCCTACAACTGCATTGGATGTTACAATACAAGCTCAGATAATTGATTTAATAAAAGATCTTCAAGAGAAACTTGGCACATCAGTAATAATGATTACCCATGATTTAGGGGTAGTTGCTGATATAGCTCATAGAATTCAAGTAATGTATGCTGGTAAGATTATAGAAAGAGGCACTACAGATGAAATATTCTATAATCCACAGCATCCATATACTTGGGCTCTGCTTAAATCTGTTCCAAGATTAGATACAAAACATAAGAATTCATTATATTCCATACATGGAACACCACCTGATTTATTGAAACCTCCAGTGGGATGCCCCTTTGCTTCAAGATGTAATTATTGTATGCCTATTTGTAAGGAAGCAATGCCTGAGATCACTAAGATAAGTGAAAGCCACCAGGTAAGCTGCTGGCTGAAGCATCCATTGGCTCCAATAGTTAATAGAGATGAAACTGTAGGAGGTGAATTATAATGGAAAATAAAGTTTTGGTTCAGGTTAAAAATCTAAAAAAATACTTTAAAGTAGGTAAAAATGCCATACTGAAAGCTGTAGATAATGTAAGCTTTGACATAAAAAAAGGTGAAACATTGGGACTTGTTGGTGAATCAGGCTGTGGTAAAACCACCTGCGGAAGAACTGTTTTAGGCTTATATTCAGCCACAGGAGGAGAAGTACTTTTTGATGGAGTAGATATTCATAAATTAGATAAGAAAGAAAAAAAGGAATTTACTAAGAGAGCACAGGTAATATTCCAGGATCCATATGCTTCATTAAATCCAAGAATGACCGTTGGGGATATAATTGGTGAAGGAATTGACATTCACGGTATACACACAGGCCAGGAAAGGACTGATAAGATTTATGAGCTGCTGGGTTTGGTAGGATTAAATAAAGAGCATGCTTCCAGGTTTCCTCATGAATTTTCCGGTGGTCAAAGACAAAGAATTGGTATTGCAAGAGCACTGGCTATTGAACCTGAATTTATAGTGTGCGATGAGCCTATATCAGCTCTTGACGTATCAATTCAAGCTCAAATAGTAAATTTGTTGATAAAATTGCAAAGGGAATTAGGACTAACCTATTTATTTATCGCACATGATCTTTCAATGGTTAAACATATATCAGATAGAGTAGGGGTTATGTATTTAGGTACTATGGTAGAACTGGCCAGCAGCCATAACTTATATGAAAAGCCGCTGCATCCCTATACTCAGGCACTGCTGTCAGCTATACCTATACCAGATCCTGAAGTAGAAAGGACTAGAAAAAGAATTATGCTGGAAGGTGAAGTACCTAGTCCAATTAATCCTAAACCAGGCTGCAGATTTGCTCAAAGATGCAGATATGTAAAACCAATTTGTCTGGAGAAGGATCCTGAGTTTAAGGAAATAGAAAAGGATCATTTTGTAGCTTGTCATCTCTTCTAAATATTGGCGGGGAATATCCCCTGCCTTTTTATTTTATTTAATTTTGGTATAAAAGTGCAGGCAAGTGCTAATACTAAAATGTAAACAAAATTAGGAGGATTATCATGGGGAATACACCATTAAAAAAAGTCATTAAAGCCAAAATTAAATCTCATAGAGAACTCACACAGGCTGAAAAGCTTCGTGAGGCTATGAAATATGAAATTGCACTGGAATTAGGTCTAAAGGAAAAAGTTGATGCCCTTGGCTGGAGTGGGCTCACTGCAGAAGAAACTGGACGAATCGGCGGCATTATGACCAAGAGAAAGAAGGATAACAACCTTCCTAAAAACAGGGATATTTTAAAATATAACTATTAATATATTGACTATACTTATTTTTATATATAATATTTTAATGAAAGAAAAAAATAATAAATAACAAATAACAAATAATATTTGATCTTTAATCTTTGTTATTTGTTATTTGATTTAAGTTGGGGGATTTTTTAATGGAGTGCTACGATAAATTTGCTCATATATATGATAAATTAATAAATTCTGATATAGATTATTCCAAATGGGCACATATAATTCTTCAAGTGTGTAATGAAGAACACATAAATAAAGATGTTTATCTTGATTTAGCCTGTGGCACTGGAAATATAACTCAATATATAGGAAAAAGCTTCAAACAGGTGTGGGGAGTAGATTTATCTTCAGAAATGCTCTGTGAGGCCCAAAATAAGCTTAAAGAATCAGGCATTAAGGGAAATCTTATTCAGCAAAACATATGCTGCCTAAATTTAAATAAAAAATTTGATTTAATAACCTGCTGTCTGGATTCAACAAACTATATAACTGATGAAAATGAGCTTGAAAAGTATTTTCAAGGAGTATATAATCATTTAAATCCAAATGGAATATTTGTCTTTGATATTAACTCCTATTATAAAATATCAGAAATATTAGGAAATAACATCTTTCATTTTGATAATGATGATGTGGTGTACATATGGGATAATGAATTTGACAATGAAATTGTGGACATGTTCATAACTTTTTTCATAAAAAGTGGAGAACTTTATGAAAGATTTGATGAAGAACATAGGGAAAGAGCATATAAGGAAAGTCAGCTTGAAGCTGTTTTAGATAAAGTTGGTTTTTCTATAATTAAAAGGCTTGATAACTATGAAAGCAGTAAAATTAGCAGAACTACAGAGAGAATTGCATACTTTTTAAGGAAAAAGCAGTGAGATTTAAACTATAAATTGCATATGAAAGAGAGGAATATTAATGACAGATAAATTAATTCACGCTACAGCTAAGGACGGAAACGTGAGAATAATAGCAGCAATAACTACAGAACTTGTAAATGAAGGCACCAGGATTCATGGCTGTGCACCTACAGCTTCTGCAGCTTTAGGAAGAATGCTTACAGCAGGAGCATTAATGGGAGCAATGCTGAAAAATAAAGATGATAAATTAACATTAAAAATAAATGGCGGCGGAGATGCAGGAAACATTATTGTCACTGCATATGCAGATACTCACGTAAAAGGATATATTTCTAATCCATCAACAGATTTACCTTTAAATAGCAAAGGCAAGCTGGATGTGGGAGGTGCAGTTGGAAAACAAGGAAATCTTTTAGTGATAAAAGATATGGGACTTAGAGAACCGTATGTAGGACAGGTACCAATTGTGTCCGGAGAAATAGGTGAGGATCTTGCTTATTACTTCACTGTGTCAGAGCAAACACCTTCAGCTGTTGGAGTTGGAGTGCTTGTGGATACGGATATTTCCATTAAAGCTGCAGGAGGCTTTATAATTCAATTAATGCCTGACTGTGATGATTTAGTGGCAGATTTGATAACCTACAGATTACAAGAAATACCTCCTATTACAACATTAATAAGCAGTGGGAAATCTGTAGAGGAAATTGTAGAATATATATTTGAAGGAATGGATTTAAAAATTCTCCAAAGCATGAATCCAGTTTACAGCTGTGACTGCTCTAGAGAAAGAGTTGAAAAAGCCTTAATAAGCATAGGAAAAAAAGATTTAAAAAGCATATATGAAGAAGGAAAAAGTGAAGAATTAAAGTGCCATTTCTGCAACAAATCATATGTATTTACTCATGAACAAATTGGTGAACTGCTGAATAGTTTTTAGCACTATCCTAATATTTAAATAGCCCTTTGGGCTATTTTTTTTACAATTTTAGAAAAATCAATTGTTAAATTGATAAGCTTTAAGAATATTTTAAGATTATTTTAAAGTCATTTTAATAATTGAAAAATAATTGCCAACAGTTTCATAAATTATTAAAAAATCAGTTGAAATCGAATACTTTTGCTAATATAATAAAAATAACCCCGATAAAACGATGTTTTGAAAACGATACAGATCGATGATACAGGTAAACGGGTATCCATTGGTCAGTGTCAAAAAGTCGAAGGAGGAAAAATTTATGACACTTTTAGCAGCATTAGGTTACTTGTTAGTTATTGTCTTCATGGTTTTAATTATGACTAAACGTATGAGCCCATTCACATCACTTATTATTGTACCACTTGTATTTGGTTATATTGGAGGATTCGGCCCTAGTTTGGCGAAGTTTGCACAGGCTGGACTTAAGAGTGTAGCAACAACATCTTTCATGTTATTCTTTGCAATATTATTTTTCGGTATTATGTTAACAGTAGGATTATTCGATCCCCTTATTGATAAGGTAATAAAAGTAGTAAAGGGTGATCCACTTAAGATAATTATTGGAACAGCAATTTTAGCAGCAATAGTTTCTTTAGATGGAGATGGAGCAACAACAGATATTATCGTATGTGCAGCTTTAGTTCCTATCTATAACAAACTTAAGATGAATAAGATGTATTTAGCTGCAATGGTAATTATGATGAATACCATACTTAACCTTGTTCCTTGGGGCGGACCAACTGCCCGTGTTGCAGCAGTCACAAACATTGACGGCGGCGTATATATGAAGGTTTTCTTACCTGGAATGATACTTTCTATAATTTGGATTTTAATAGTTTCTTATAGATATGGATTAAAAGAACGTAAAAGATTAGGAGTTACTCAGATTGATGGGGAAGCAAAGAATGAAATGGCTGCCACATTAACTGATGAAGAGAAAGCTCTTAGAAGACCAAAACTTATTTGGGTAAACTTAATTATAACTCTTATAGTTGTTATTGCATTACTTTCACAGAAGTTCCCAGCTAACGTAGCATTTGAAATAGGAACTGCTGTAGCTTTAGTTGTAAACTTTAGATCATTAAAAGAACAAAGAGCAGCAATATCACTTCAAGCTGACAGTATTATTCATACTGTAGGTATGATATTAGCAGCTGGTGTATTCATGGGTGTTTTAACAGAGTCCGGCATGGCAACAGCTATGGGAAATAGCATTGTAGGATTAATTCCTAAATCAATGGGATCACATTTCTTAGGACTTACAAGTTTAATAAGTATACCAGGAACATTCTTCTTGTCAAATGATGCTTACTATTTCGGTGTGCTTCCTGTACTTTTAAAGGCTGGTGCAGCATATGGCTTCAGCACTTTACAAGTAGGTATAGCTGCATTAACAGGACAAGCAGTTCACTTATTAAGCCCATTAGTTGCATCAATATACCTACTATTAAACTTAACAGATCAAGACCTGGGAGAATGGCAGAAATTCTGTTTCCCAGCTATGATGGTGGTATTCGTAATTTATATGGTAACATTGACAATAACAGGTGCGCTTGTTTTATAACAGCGATTTAAGGAACTCCTCATTTATGAGGGGTTCTTTTATTGTGTATCAATTACTTAACATTGTAATTTTTATGGGCACTAGTACTATGGTTAACTAAATATAATGCTCTCTGAGTAGTTTTATATAAATTTATTTTGCCGCTAGAATTATTCAAAGGGTTTTCCGCATTATCATCTAGATTTATTTCTTTATCTACTATATATAAGGGTCTGGATTTGCTCTCATCATAAATTCTAGCAATGTATTCACCAACAATTCCTATAGAAGCCAGCTGAATACCGCCTATAAAACAGGATATAGTTAAGGTTGTTATCCATCCAATAGAACTTCTGTCAGTTCCTGAAAAAATTTTAGTCATTAAATATATAAAAGTTATGAAAGATATTAAAATTGTGTGAAAGCCCAGGTGTTGAACCAGCTTTAGTGGCTTTGAGGAAAAAGAAAATATCCCATCTTCAGCAAATTTAATCATCTTTTTTAAGGGATATTTTGTTTCTCCGGCAAAACGTTCTTTTCTTTCATATTCCAATGGTATTTGTTTAAATCCAACCCAGCTTGACATACCCCTTAAAAATCTGTTATGCTCAGGCATCTTTTTCATGGCTTCTGCTACTTTTCTATCTATTAATCTAAAATCTCCTGTGTCCGCAGGAATTTCCACACTGCTCATTTTATTTAAAATTCTATAGAATAGTTTTGCTGTAATGATCTTAAATGGGCTTTCGCCTTCACGTTTTTTCCTTTTTCCGTACACTACATCATTGCCTTGCTGCCACAGCTTAATCATATGGGGAATAAGCTCAGGGGGATCCTGGAGATCCGCATCTATTATTACAACTGCATCACCTTTAGCCTTATTAATTCCAGCGGTAACTGCAATTTGATGACCAAAATTTCTTGAAAAGCTTATAACTTTCACATGAGGATCTTTTTTAGCAAGTCCTTCTAAAATTTCAAGGGTGTTATCTGTACTCCCATCATTGATAAAAATAAGCTCATAGTTTAAATCGTTTTTTAAGGCTACATTACTTAATCGAGTATAGCACTCGTCAGCAACTTGATTTTCAAAATACATGGGAATAACTATTGAAATAAGTTTGTCATTCATAATTTACCTCCAATAAATATGTTTAATATATGGTCATAATTGTAAATTTATCCACAGGTATTATTTTTGGTATAAATTTAGTTTTATATTCCTGATTTAATGGATTTTCTTTATTTATGAATATTTTTATATTATGTCTAGAAGAATAAAATAGAAGCTAATATGAAATGTGGAAGAATAAGGAGAAAGAACATGAATATGTTTGATACAAAGCCTTTAGATAAAATACTTAATTTTATTGAAAGGAAATATTATCTTTTCTTATTTATAATTTTATCAGCAGCCATGTTTAATATATTTTATAATTTAGGAACTGCACCTATAAACAGCTGGGATGAGGCGAGACATGGAGTTAACGCCTACGAAATGATTAAGAGAAATAATTATATAGTAAACACTTATGAGTACAATAATGATTATTGGAACTTAAAGCCGCCCATTAGTTACTTATCCATAGTTTTAGGATATAGGCTGGCAGGTTTTAATGCTTTAGGGCTAAGACTATTTTCTGCTGTATCAGGCATGCTCACAATACTGGCAGTAACCATATTTGTTTTATACAACCATGGAAGAATGGCCTCTCTAATTTCTACAGCAGCATTAACCACCACCCTGCCATTTATTCTTCAGCATTGTTCTAGATCCGGAGATGCAGACTCCATATTTATTTTATTTTTTACACTTTCTATGATGTGTTTAACGTTAGCAGAAAAAAATAAGCTGTGGCTCTATAGTTCAGGCATTACCTTTGCCTTTGCATTCCTCACCAAGAGCTGGCACTCAGGCGGCATTGCAGTAATTATTTTTATATATTTAATTGCAAGCAGAATACTATTTAGGATAAATAAAAAAGAAATAACTCTGTTTATACTAAGCGCCTTAATACCAATTTTTATTTGGGTACTATTAAGGTATAGTGAAGATGGTTTTACCTTTTTTAAGAACATGATAGAATATGACCTAATGGCTAGAACCTCTAAAACTCTAGAGGGTCATGCTGGAGGTATGAGTTACTACATTGAACATTTTCAAATGTCATACTTTTATTGGCTTTTGGTCTTTATCAGTACTGAACTGGCAGTTATTACAGTAACTGGATTAGAATCCATAAATAATGATAATAAAAACTATATTTTAGTTATATCCTTATGGATAATCATCCCCTTTGTACTTTATACAATTGCAAAGACTAAGATTTGGTGGTACATTTACCCTGTTTATCCTGCCTTAGCTATAAGTATTGGTGCGGCTTCAAGTATGATGTTGAAATTAAAAAAGGTAAATATTATTATGCCTATTTTTCTAAGTGCAATGATAATATTAGCTATAACAAACAACCAGCTTTTAATTACATCTAGAATCTTCAACATGAAACCAGATTCAGTGCAGATGCTGTTTAAAGAGCTGGAAAAGCACCCAGATTACAAAGGCAGGAGGATTTATATTCATCATTTTGAACAGAGTTACTGGCTTTGCGCTGAATTGTATGATGACCTAGTTCCAGTACCTGGGGGCATAGAAGGATTCTTAAAGGACAGCAGTAACAGCTCTCTCCTTTTTATCACAAAAGATAAAAAAGCTTATTTAGGAAATAATATGGCAAATCTAAAGGTGGTTATTGAAAACGAAAATGCCTGTATTTACAGCAAATAGATATTAATTTATTAAAAATCCATGTAAGGGCAGCTAAAAAAGTAATGTCGAAGGTATAGTTAAATAAAAAAAGCTGCTTTGCTGTATCAGCTTCTCCGTTACCTATATAGGGCATAGGAAACTGCATAATACCAATGAACATGATGATCCACAATACCTCTATCTGCAGAGTATTTTTACTGCTATGCTTATTTTTAATGTATTGGACAGCAGAAATTGAAAAAACTAAAATATAAAAAGCCCCTATGAAGAATAATTTTTTAGGCGCCATGGAGCTTCTAAAGACCGACCAAAGTGTGAAACGATTAAATTCAGGGGTGTAGCTGGGCACTTTAGATTTTTCATATTTACCAAGTGAGGTATCAGTATGAAAACTCTTGGATGCAGTATATTCCATACCCTTTAGCAGCCTGTCAGGCTGTAAAATATAGAATTTCATCAGTTTTGCATTACTGATTTTTTCATTAAATTCTTTATTTGTTACACTTGACCAGGGGATATATTTTACATAATCATCTTTTGGCAAATAAGCATGTTTTCCAGCCTCCACTGATAAATCTGGGGATAAACCAAGCGCAGCTAAGTCTTTTTTAGGGTTTTGTGAGTTTTTCAAAATACCATAAAAAACGGAATTAAACTTTGTATCCACACCACAGGTAGCATTATTTTGAGAATATGTACCTTTTACATAGAAAACCAAAGCTAGTATGGTGAAAATGAGAGATATATTAGCTTTTGTAAAAATCTGCTTTCTATTGATTTCCACCACCCTTAATATAATTAAAATTATAAGTGGCAGTGCAACAAAGCATTGAGGTTTGGAGCCTAGAAACAAAAGTGATGAGATAAATAAGAATAAAAATTTTTTAACATCTTTATCTTCTCTATGCTGCGAAAAGTACAGCACACTTGAAATGAATAAAAGCAGGCCAGTAATCATCATTGGCTCTCCATAAAGGCTGTTGAACCATACAATATAGTTGCCATCAACCAATATCACTACAGCCAGTATACTGAAAAAAACTGCCGTAACTATATTTTTAAAATGAATACAGCGGAGGCATATATATAAGGCAGTTATGTATAAAACTAGATATATAAAAGCTAAAACTCTAGTGTCAAAGTAATTATAGCCAAGCATTTTGCATAATAGTTTACCTAGAGCAATAGGATAAATCATACTTGTTGTTGGAATACTGCCCAAAAGTCTGGAGCCGCTGGTTGAAAGAATTTCATATTTATTTACTACATACTTAAACCAGTGAGTTCCTTCTTGTCCTTTTATCTCTCTTAGACCAGTAACATTCATTACTCTTTGAAAATCTCCCTGATCCGCAATTCCGGGAGCAGGGGGATAGAATAATATAAATAAACCTATTATGAAAGCTGACAATATGCTGATAATTGATATATATCTATATGAATTTGAATGACTTTTAGTTAATAATCTATTTTCTCTCATGTCTAGAATAATACTCTCCTTTCATTGGATGTGTTCTAAGAGGGAATATAAACGTCTAAACAAAGTATTACCATAAACTTAGTAATTAAACCTAACTTTATACAGATAAAATTTAAGAGCCAATAATGGCTCTTATCATATTAACGTATAAAATTAGTAACAGCTCTTGGTTCTTTTTCTGGTAATGAGATTCCTGCCTCTTTACCTGCATCTATGGATTTTAAGAGCCAGGCCATATTTTTCCCCAATGTTCTCATGGTTTGCATCCCTTCTAAATCCTGTTTTACTTCCTCAGGTGTATTTCCGTGAACCATATTCCAATATTGAGAAGATACAATGGGCATATTTGAAATAGTAAAGTATTTGTTTAACTGTTCAAAGGCTGCTGTTGCACCGCCTCGTCTGCAGCTTACGATTGCAGCACCAGGTTTATATTGAAAGCAGTTTCCGGCATAAAAAAATCTGTCTAAAAAAGATGTTATTAAGCCGGAAGCAGCTGCATAATGGACAGGAGAACCAAAAACAAAACCATCAGCTTCTTCAGCTTTTTCTAAAGCTATATTTACAGTATCATCATTAAATATGCATCTTCCTGAGTTAGTTTTAGAACAGCCTCCGCATGCTGTGCATCCGCGTATAGGTTTATTACCAACGTGAAAAATTTCTGTTTCAATATTTCCCTTTTCTAATTCTTTAGCTACTTCACATAAAGCAGTATAAGTACATCCTTCAGCTTTTGGACTTCCATTGATAAGCAATACCTTCATTTTTAAGCACCTCATTTTTCCAAAATTATTTTGCTAATACTAATATACTGCAACTGTATTAAATATAAAAGTGATTTATAATTTACATATATTGTACTATTAGAAGCAATGAAGGGAGCACCTGATACAAGAATGAAAGATTTACAATTGTATCAGAAGAATAAAATAAACATTTTGGGTATTTTTTATTCATTTTAAACCTATACTTTAATAGCCCACTGGGCTATTTTTTTATTCATCAATAAAAGGGAAATTATATAATATATAGAATATAGTAGTTAACATTATTTATAACAAAAAATAATTGCCACGCTAAACCATGCCTTAAGAAAATACCAATTAAGGGGAAAATTAAATTGGAGCTAAAATTATGAAAAAAAATATATTAATGATAACACCTGAAAATAGGGAAATAAATAATTTTAGAAAAAAACAGGTTAATAATTTTATTCAAATCACTATGCCATATTTAGCAGCTTTTATAGACCAGTCAAAGTATAACGTTTCACTTGTGGATGAATATAATCAAAAGATACCCAATGAAGGAAATTATGATCTAGCTGCTGTAACTGTAAATACTTCAAATGCTTCTCACTGTTACGAAATTGCAGATAAATTTAGAAAGAAAGGAGCCAAGGTTGTTTTTGGAGGTCCTCATGCAACATTGCTGTCCCAAGAAGCAGCAGAGCACTGTGATTATATTATAATTGGGGAAGCTGAGTTAACCTGGCCGCAGTTTTTAGATGATTTTTATAATAATAAGCCAAATAAAATATACAGTTGTGATGATATCATACCTTCCTTAAAGGGAATCCCCGTACCAAGAAGAGATTTAGTAAAAGGAAGATATTTAACAAAAGGGGCGGTTTTTGCCACAAGAGGCTGCCCATATCACTGCAGTTACTGCAATTTAAAACAGATATATTTTGATTCATTTAGAACACGTCCCATTGACGAAGTAATGGAAGATATAAAAAGTATTAATAGAAAATATTTTGTATTTTGGGATGATAACTTTTTTGGAGACACAGAGTATTCAAAAAAACTAATGCAGCAGTTACTAAAATTAAATAAAAAATGGGCAGCTCAAGTTACCTTGGAAAGATGCCAGGATGAAGAGCTTTTAAAGCTGGCAAAAAAATCAGGCTGTGAATATTTATTTGTTGGGTTAGAGTCATTTTCAGAAGACAGTTTGAAAAGTGTTAATAAAGAAATTAATAACGTAGATAGATACAGAAATATAATAAATTTAATTCATAAAAATGGAATTGCTGTGCAGGCTGGTATAATATTTGGTTTTGATACAGACACAAAAAGTGTATTTAAAAGCACACTTGAAGCCTGTAATAACTTGGGTATAGATGGTGTTACAGTTAGTATATTGACTCCGTTGCCCAAAACAATTCTGTATGATAAATTTAAGAAAGAAGAAAGACTGATATCTGAAGATTGGACAGACTACAATGGAAAAACAAGAGTGGCATTTAAACCCAAGAATATGACTCCACAGGAGTTATTTAATGGCTATATGTGGTTTAGAAAAGAATTCTATTCTATGAAATCAATTATAAAAAGAATTTCAGTTTCGAAAACCAATGTAGTTCATAATTTTATAGTGAACCTAGGTTATAAGCTTTCTATAAAAGGGACAAAGTAGAATGCTGGATTAATCGGTTTTATACTTATTAAGAAGAATAGTTAAAAGATTTTGGGGGGAGCTAATTGAAATACCGTTGTTTAATTTTAGATCATGATGATACAGTAGTCAAAAGTACACCAGAAATTCATTATCCATCTTTTATGGAAGCAATGAAAGTATTGAGGCCTAATATGAAGCCATTAAGCCTTGAAGATTTTGTTTCATATTGTTTTAATCCCGGATTTTTATCATTGTGTAAGGATATTTTAAAATTAAGTGAGGATGAACAGGAATATCAATATAAAGTATGGAAAAGCTACACAAAAACAAAGGTGCCGGATTTCTATCCAGGCTTTCCTGAAATCATAAAACAATATAAAGAATCAGGTGGAATAATATGCGTGGTGTCCCATTCAGAAAGCGAGCAAATTGCCAGAGACTATATGTTAAATTGTAACTTTACCCCTGATTTAATCTTTGGCTGGGAATTAGAGGAGCACCAAAGAAAACCAAATCCATATCCGGTGTTGGAAATAATGAAAAAATTTAATTTAAAAAGCAGTGATATATTAGTGGTGGATGATTTAAAGCCTGGCTTAGATATGGCAAGAAGCTGTAATATTAAATTTGCTGCCGCAGGATGGTCCCACATAGTTCCGGAAATAAAGGAATATATGGGGAAAAACTCTGATTATTATTTTTCAACAGTGGATTCATTTAATAAATTCATATTATCTGAGTAGACATCTGCAGCACAGATAATGAAAGTTTGTCCCCTATATAGCAGGTACCTTTGCTGTGCTGAAGCATATTATATATAAAGAATATAATATGCAAAGGGAGGGAAATTCAGTGCTGAGTTTATTTATATATTTCTTAATATTTTTCATACCAGGGTTATTTGCAGTATTAATACAAAGTCTCCTATGCCACCGTAGAATGGAATGCTGGAGGGCAGCTGGTTCAGCTTTAATGTATGATTTGTTAATTTTGGGTATCAATTTAGCAGGACTGAGTTATTTTAAGGGTATTTGTTCATTTTGTAATTTCCAAGCTTATCTTGGATGCCTGAGATTTACTTCAAAATATATTTTTTTAAGTATAGGTGTAGGTATTGTACTTGCTATTTTAACTTGTTTATTGGCCAAGCTGTGTATTTTCAGTAAGAAACTCTTTCATGGCCGCAAAAGCTGTAATGAAAATAGAAAACCATAGAATAATAGAATAACAGATTATAGCCCTTTGGGGCTATTTTTTTATTTGAGTTAATAAGAGGGAAATGGGGGAGTATATAGAATATAATGAAGTAAATAAACCCTTTATTTATAAGGAGGCTGTAAAATGGACAATGGTGAAATTAAAATAACAGATAAAAACTCTATAAAGCCAAGACACAGAAATGATCATGAGCCTTATGAATATTATAAATATGAAGTAACAAAACCATACAAAGAAGGTCAGTGCAATGTTTCTATTTATGAGATTCCGCCGCAGAAGGCAAGCTATCCCTATCACTATCATCTGAAAAGCCAGGAAATTTTTTATGTTATCAGCGGCAATGGTATTTTAGAAACCCCTGATGGAAACAAAACAATTTCTGCTGGTGATGTTATAGTCTGTCCTCCACTAGAAAAAGGAGCTCATAGAATAATTAATTCCTCAGAAACAGAAATACTTGTATACCTGGACTGCGACACAGTCAGTTATCCGGACATAGCATATTACCCTAATTCAGATAAGGTTGGTATAATTTTAAATGGGGGTACAAATACATTTTATAAAAAGCAAAGTAATGTAGAATACTATGAAGGTGAATAATATATGCTATATTAAGAATAAAATCTTAATTGGGGGAAAACATAAGATGGAAATCATAAATTAATGGAGGAGTGACTTTAAGTGGCTGGAATTAAGAATGAGGACCTGGCAATGATGAATAAAGTTGAAAAAATGAGTATTCAGCGTGCATTTCATAAAAGAAACAACAAACCTGGAACAAAGCAGGTACAAAATAAAAGTAAATGACTTCACTGTTTATTATATTTTTCTGAAAATTTTCATTAAAAAATGTTGACAGATGTCAAAAAAAAGTATAATATAAACCTATAAAGTTAAACGGTTACATTTTGAAATAAGGATTGTTACTGGTAATGCAGGCGAGACCTTAATTAGTGAAAAGAAATATATAATTTCTTTTGATTAATTGAGGTCTTTTATATTCTATGTCAGAGTAGGAGGTAGGTGAGGGAAAACAATGATAATAAAAAAGATATTTAATAATAATGCCATAGTAGCCAGAGATTCAGATAAACATGAATTTGTTGTTATGGGATGCGGAATAGCATTTAAAAAGAGCGTAGGCGAAAAAGTAGATGAATGCTTGATAGAGAAGACATTTATTCTTAAGCAAAAGGATGCCTCGGAAAAATTTAAGTTACTATTAGAGGATGTACCTACTGAACAGATTTCACTATGTTACGACATTATTGAATATGCAAAAAATATGTTAAATACTCAATTAAGTGAATATATATATGTTACCCTCACAGATCATATTAACAATGCAGTAAAAATGTTTGATGAAGACATAAAAATCAGTAATCCGCTGATATGGGAAATTAAAAGGTTTTATAACAAGGAATTTAAAATTGGGTTAAAGGCATTGGAATTTATTGAAAGCGAAATAGGCAGAAGACTACCGGAGGATGAAGCGGCAAACATAGCTCTTCACTTAATAAATGCTCAGGTAAACAGCCCCTATAATAATTTAGAAGATATTACAGAACAGGCACAAAAGATACAGGATATCTTGAATATTGTTAAGTACACATATAATATTGACATAGATGAAAATTCCATAAGTTATGAAAGATTTGTTACACATTTAAGATTTTTCTTTCAGCGCTTAAATAAACCAGCAAAATCAGAATCAGAAGATGACTTTTTATTAAAGCAGGTTAAAGTAAAATATAACAAAGCTTATGATTGTATGCTTAAAATAGAGAAATATTTAGGCAAGGAATTGTCAGATGAAGAAAAGCTGTATATAACTATTCATATTCAGCGTGTTACTCAAGGATAAATTAAATAAATTTTGGATTGTTACTGGTAAAGCAGGCGAGACCAGCTCAGATAGTATAAAGGCTCATGGCCCAGTGTATAATACACGTGTACTATTCATAGTAGGCTTCGCTTTTTTTATATATAAAATTAAGAAAATTAAAATAATAAAAATAAAAAGGAGAGATAAAGATATGAAGTACGAAAAGCTAGCAAGAAGCATTATTGAGAATGTTGGCGGTAAAGAAAATGTTAATAGCTTAACTCATTGCATTACAAGACTGCGTTTTAAATTAAAAGATGAAAGCAAAGCAAATACAGAGACTTTAAAGAAGATGGAGGGGATTGTAACTGTAATAAAGAGTGGTGGACAATACCAAATAGTTATTGGCAACCATGTTCCTGATGTTTATGCAGAAGTTGCTGCAATAGGCGGATTTCAAACTGCATCAGCAGAAGATGCAGTTGAAAAATCAGGTGCACTTAACAAATTTATTGATATTGTTTCAGGTGTATTTACACCAATTCTTGGGGTGTTATGTGCTACTGGTATGATTAAAGGTTTTAATGCATTATTTGTATCATTACATTTATTAAGTGATAAATCAGGCACATATATTATATTAAATGCAATAGGGGACTGCTTGTTCTATTTCTTCCCTATTTTTCTTGGATATACAGCAGCAAAGAAATTTAAACTTA
This sequence comes from Clostridiaceae bacterium, assembly GCA_029256485.1. The sequence goes on along the minus strand of JAQSXU010000081.1, from coordinate 3,025 downwards.
ATGAATTTACAGGTATGGCAATAGGAGCTGCTCTTGTTTATCCAACAATAGCAGGTTTAACCTCAGGTAAGCCATTATATACTTTATTTACAGGTACTGTAATTGCATCACCAGTATATTTAACTTTCTTAGGGATCCCTGTAATATTGATGAGTTATTCATCAAGTGTAATTCCAATTATTTTATCAACTTATGTTGGATCTAAAATAGAAGGCTTATTCAAGAAGGTAATACCAGACGTTGTTAAAACATTCTTGGTTCCTTTCTGCACATTGCTTGTTACTATACCACTAGCATTTCTAGCCATTGGACCTGTAGCAACCTGGCTGGGTAATTTAATGGGTGCTGCAACACTTGCAATATATAATTTAAGCCCGATTATTGAAGGATTATTTATGGGCGCATTCTGGCAGGTATTTGTAATATTCGGACTGCACTGGGGCCTTGTACCTATATTGATTAACAATTTGACAGTACTTCATTATGATCCAGTTATTGCACCTTTCTTTGCAGCTTCTTTTGCTCAGACAGGAGTAGTATTGGCTGTATTACTTAAAACCAGGAATCAAAAATTAAAATCAATAGCTTTTCCGGCATTTATTTCAGGAATTTTTGGTGTTACAGAGCCAGCTATATATGGTATTTCATTACCTACAAAGAAACCATTTATATTAAGCTGCGCAGCTGCTTCTATAGGCGGTGGTATAATAGGACTTATGGGAGCTAAAATGTACATGTTTGGAGGATTAGGCATATTTGGAATTCCAAGTTTCATTTCATCTAAAGGAATAGACAGAGGTTTTTATGGGGCAATCGCTTCAATTATAGTAAGTTTTATATTAGGATTTTTACTTGTATTTGCTACTTATAAGGATGAGGAAGTTACTGACGACAACAAGGCGCAACACAGTGCAGATGCACTAGTAAAACAGGAAACAGTGTTAAGCCCATCAAAAGGTACAGTTATATCCTTAACAGAAGTGAAGGATGAAGCTTTCTCAAAGTGTGCACTAGGCAAAGGTATTGCTATAGAGCCAACAGAGGGTAAAATAGTTTCACCTGTAGATGGTGTTGTAACTACAATGTTTCCAACAGGTCATGCAGTAGGAATCACCAGTGACAAGGGTACTGAGGTACTAATACACATAGGTATGGATACAGTTAAATTAAATGGCAAATACTTTACTATTAAAGCAAAACAGGGGGAAGCTGTAAAAGCAGGACAGATACTTGTAGAATTTGATATTCAAGCCATTAAGGCCGAAGGATATTCTTTAACTACTCCTGTAGTAATAACTAATTCTGATAAATATTTGGATATTATTGAAACAGATGCAAAAAATATAGATTTTAAGCAGGATTTATTGACAGTAATGATTTAAAAATATTTAATCAAAGGAGGAATCAGTAATGAATAATGCTGATATAAAATTCCCACAGGGATTTTTATGGGGAGGAGCAACAGCTGCTAACCAATTTGAAGGCGCATATAATGAAGATGGTAAAGGACTGTCCATTCAAGATGTAATGCCAAAAGGCATAAGGGGACCTATAACTGATGAGCCCACAGAAGATAATATGAAGCTCATTGGTATTGATTTTTACCATAGATATAAAGAAGATATAAAGCTGTTTGCTGAAATGGGCTTTAAAACTTTCAGATTGTCTATTGCATGGTCTAGAATTTTCCCAAATGGTGATGATAAGGAGCCAAATGAAAAAGGCTTAGAGTTCTATGATAATGTATTTGATGAATTAGCTAAATATGGAATAGAGCCTTTAGTCACAATCTCACACTATGAGACACCACTGGCACTTGCTAAAAGTTATGATGGCTGGGTTAACAGAAAACTTATAGGATTCTTTGAAAACTATGTAAGAACCATATTTACAAGATATAAAAACAAGGTAAAATACTGGGTAACCTTTAATGAAATAAACTCAGCACTGCATTTCCCTTATATGAGCGCCGGTATATGGACTCCAAAGGAAAAGCTGAGTAAACAGGATTTGTATCAGGCTATGCATCACGAGTTAGTGGCAAGTGCATTAGCAGTAAAAATCGGTCACGAAATAAACCCGGAGTTTAAAATTGGATGTATGATTCTTGGATTACCAAACTATCCATTAACTTCGAACCCAAGTGATGTACTTAAGGCAATGGAACAGGACAGACAAAATCTTTTCTTTGCAGATATCCATGCAAGAGGAGAGTATCCTAAATATATGAACAGATTATTCAAAGAAAATAACGTAGAAATTAAAATGGAGCCTGGCGATAAGGAAATATTAAAAAACACAGTAGATTTTATTTCCTTCAGCTACTATATGAGCTCCTGTGCAACTGCAGACCCGGAAAAGAACAAAAATGGAGCAGGTAACCTTATTCCTGGAGTGCCAAATCCATATTTAAAAGCTTCTGAATGGGGATGGCAGATTGATCCCCAGGGATTGAGATATATGCTTAACCTGCTGTATGACAGATATGAAAAACCATTATTTATTGTTGAAAACGGCCTAGGTGCTGTTGATGAATTAATAACTGATGAAAATGGCAATTTCACTGTAAATGATGACTACAGAATAGCTTATTTAAATGACCACCTTGTTCAAGCAGCAGAGGCCATTGAAGATGGTGTTGAGCTTATGGGGTATACCACCTGGGGATGCATAGATTTAGTTAGTGCATCCACCGCTGAACTGAAAAAGAGATATGGCTTTGTATATGTAGATAGAAATGATGACGGCAGCGGAACATTAGAAAGATATAAGAAAAAGAGCTTTCATTGGTATAAAGAAGTTATAGCTACAAATGGAGCAAGTTTAAAAAGGTAAATTAGATTTTTAACTTAAAGGAGGTGTGGTGTTTAGCCGCACTTTCTTTAGTAAATAAAATGTTTACGATAAAATATTGACAAATTTATTTTTAGATTATATAATTATTATTGTCTTATGACATATGTGGGCGCATAGCTCAGCTGGGAGAGCATCTGCCTTACAAGCAGAGGGTCACAGGTTCGAGCCC